>CAZJRU010000025.1:0-16867 GCA_964548315.1 uncultured Hellea sp. | reverse complement strand
CCCCTGCTTATCCCCCTGCCAAAATATCAAATCGGCTTACACATTTTAAACCTTCCCCCGATATAGTCCGCCCAAATATTTAGGGCTGGGTAATTGGACATGACGTCAAATTACCCTATGGCCCACATTAAACGCGTGAAGGCCCTCTTATGTCTCTTAATTTTAAAAGCCGAAATTCTGATTTGGATGGTATTTACGCAGGGCTCTTCGCGGCTGGCCAAGATATTTACGCCGTGCTTAAGAAGGGCGCGGGGCTTAAATTTGCCGCCACGGGTAATGAGTCGGGCGATGATCAGCTCGAGCTTGATATTATCGCCGATGAGGCCTTTTTCAAATATCTGAGCCAAGACAGCCATGTACGCTATGTCGTCTCTGAGGAACGCCCAGGGCTGAGCAAGCTCTCGGACGGGCCCTATTCGATTGCGCTGGACCCGCTCGATGGGTCCAAGTCAGCTTTAATCGGGATACCCTCTGGCGCGATATTTGGGATTTTTGAAAACGCTGATGTAGCCGCAGATTTTAACGGCGGCAATATAATCAGCGGGGGCTTCTTTGTCTTTGGGATGAACCTTGAGGCCTATTTCGCCGACGGGCCTGATGTCTATAAAGGGATTTATGATCAAGCCGATGGCACATGGGACATCATCGCCCTGCCCGACCCGATGCCGAGCGCGGACGTTCTGGCGATTAACGGGGCTAATCAACTCGTGTGGGATGAGTGGCTGCAAGCGCATTACCTCTCGCTGCTCGACACAAAAAACGGGACGGTCAAGCCGCATAATATGCGCTGGTTCGCCTCTATGGTCTCGGACCTCAAGCGGCTCTTAATGCAAGGCGGGATTTTCGCCTATCCGGGCGCGAACCGTAAGGGCTATGAGAAGGGACATTTGCGTTTGGTCTATGAGGCCATCCCGATGTCATTTCTCATTCACGCTATGGGCGGCTCTTCCACGGACGGGGACCAATCCCTGCTCAAAGCACCCGTGACTACGCTGCATCAAAAGACGCCGGTCTTTATTGGGAACGCGGATAAAATCGCCGCGATCGAGGCGGCAAAACGAAACGCTTAGGAAACAATCCTAAACGACGCTCTTGGTCTTAAAGACCTCCTCATCGAGCTGACCTTCCCATTTGGCAACCACTGAGGCGACGGCTAAATCGCCTGTCACATTGGTCACCGTGCGCATCATATCAAGCAAGCGGTCAAAGGGGAGAATGAAGGCGATAATCAACGTATATTGATCCAGCGTCACCCCGAAGGTTCCCAGCACCGCAAAGGCGAGAAACAAGCTCGCCGAGGGAATACCTGCCGCGCCGATAGAGGTCAGCGTCGCTGTCATCGCGATCATGGCGTAATCAACCAAGGACAGATCAATGCCCAGCGCCTGCGCCGCGAAGAGCGCAATGAGGCCAAGGTAAATCGCTGTGCCGTCCATATTGATGGTCGCGCCCAGCGGCAGCACCGAGCCGGCCACCGACTCGTCTATGCCTAGATTATCCTGCGCGCAGGAAATCGACACGGGCAAGGTCGCGCTAGACGACGCGGTCGAATAGGCCACGCCCTGCGCGTCGAGCACGCCGTAAAAAAAGCGCGCGAGGGGGAGCTTTAAAATCGTTTTCACAATCAAGCCGCCGTAGACCATGATGATATGAACGAAGCAGGCGAGGTAAAGCGCGATAGTCAACTTGCCCAGCGCTTTGAGAATGCCTAGCCCCATATCTGCCATCACCCAAGCTATCAGGGCAAAGACGCCAATGGGCGCGAGCTCCATAACGAAGAGCGTAATTTTCATCACCACCTCTTCGGCGCTATGAAAGAAACTCTTGAGCGGGCCGGCCTTCTCGCCAACGGCAATAATGCCCACACCAATGAGAATAGAGAAAAAGATGACAGCTAGAATATCCCCCTCCGCCATCGCCTTAATCGGATTGGTTGGAATGATGGCAAGCAGCCGCTGGGCTATGGAGGGCGTCTCGGCGGAGACCCGCTCAGCCAGCATAGCGCGGGTGGAGGCGTCAACGCCCGTAAACTCTACGCCGACGCCAGGCTGAAAAAGCGTGCCAAATATCAAGCCAAGCGTGACCGCAAATAAAGTCGTGCCCATATAGAGCCCGATTGTTTTCACGCCCAAAGAGCCCAGCCGTTTCGGGTCTCCCATCGCAACAACGCCGGACACCAAAGTCACAACAATCAACGGGACGATCAGCATTTTGATGAGGTTCACAAAGGCCTGACCAAAGGGTTTTATCCATGTCGTGATGGCATTAGAGAAGCCGCCGTAATGGCCCGCAAGCCCGACAAGCGCGCCCAGTACCAGAGCGATGATAACCCGTTTCCATAATGTGATGGCTTGCCATTTGTTAAACATGCTTATGTCCCGTCTTTTAGTTTTTGCATCAAATAGGTATGCTGTAGCGCGAGGCGCTTGGCCGTCTCTTTGAGGTTGGCCGCCGCGCTATGGCCGCCGTCTATATTTTCATAATAAAGAAAATCATGCCCTTGGTCTTCCATACGCTTCGCCGCCTTGCGCGCATGGCCCGGGTGAACGCGGTCGTCCTTCGTGGAGGTTAAAAAGAAAACCTCTGGATAATCGGCCTCGGGGTCGATATTATGATAGGGCGAGATTGAGCGCAGGAACTTACCCTCCTCTGGGTCATCAGGATTACCATATTCGCCCATCCAAGACGCGCCCGCCAGCAAGGTATGAAAGCGCATCATATCCAGCAGAGGCACAGCGCAGATAACGGCGTTAAACAGATCCGGCCTCTGGGTGTACATCACCCCGACCAACAACCCTCCATTAGACCCGCCCTCAATACCCAGATGTTTGGGTGAGGTAATTTTCTTTTCTATTAAATCTTCAGCGACGGAGATGAAATCATCATAGATTTTCTGGCGCTCTACTTTTAGTCCCGCTTGGTGCCAATTGGGACCATACTCACCGCCCCCTCGAATATTGGCCAGCACATAAACACCGCCGCGTTCTATCCATAATTTACCGCGCGTTGCTGAATAAGCTGGCGTCAATGAAATTTCAAATCCGCCATAGCCATAGAGCAAAGTCGGGTTCGTCCCGTCCAGTTCGATATTTTTTTGGCGTACGACGAAATAAGGGATTTGTGTCCCGTCGGTCGAAGTTGTGAAAAACTGCTCACTTACCATTGAGCTTGCATCAAACCAATCTGGCAGGGATTTGGCTTTTACCGTTTTTTGATCTGCCGTATTATAAGTCCAGAGCGTATCAGGTGACAGGAAGCTTTCGGAACTAATAAAGGCGACATCTTCCTTATCATTGGTTGCGCCAATACTCACGGTTCCATTTGCAGGAAAATCGAGCTTTTTAGATGTCCATTTTTTTCCGTCCCAATCAAATGCGTAAGCCGCCGTGGTGACATCTCGCGAAATGGATAAGAGCAACTTGGTCCGTGTGCCGCCTAGATTGTTTAAAGATGATTTTTCATCGGGCCTAAACACCAAGTTGATATCAGCAATCTCTCCATCTTTCATGAAATCATGGATATCAAAACTGATGAGGTCGCCCGTCTTAAATCCACGCCAATCTTCGTTAAGCTGAACAAGCACTTGGTCTTTGAACGCCCCATACATATTGACTTTCTCAGGTATGGGCATTGAAACTGGTGATAAAAGTTTACCATCTTTTTGGGGAACCCAATCATAGCGCGATGTATAAAATGTCATAGAACGAGCGTTCATAATCTCGCGCGTTCCGTCTTGTAGCTCGAAAACGCCGGCCCAATATCCAACATCTTGTTGTTCACCTCGGCCAATTTCAACAGCCGCCGACAAAGGCGTACCGCGTTTCCATAGCTTCGCCACCATTGGGTAGCCACTATCCGTCATGGTTCCCTCACCAAAATCAACGCCGACCACGACATGGTCTTTATCCAACCAAGAAAGTGTCCCTTTGGACTCATCAGTGACGAATCCGTCTTCGACAAATGATTTCGTTTTGGTGTTAAACTCGCGGCGGGTCACAGCATCTTTTCCGCCATCTGATAAATTGACTATGCACAATTCATAATCAGGCGAGAGACATTCATTACCCTTATAGACCCAGTTCTTCCCTTCATCTTCGGAGAGTTTGTCAAAATCCAGAACGGTTTCCCATTGGGGCGTATCCGAGAGATAACTTTCAAGTGTTGTTTTCCGCCAGAGCCCGCGGACATGCTCCGCGTCCTGCCAGAAATTATGGACCTCTCCAGATCGGTAAGACACGTAAGGAATTTTATCTTTGCTTTGTAGAATTTCGAGGGCTTCGGCTTCCATCTTTGAAAACCTTGGGTCCGCCATTAGATGTTTTAGCGAACGCTCATTCCACGTCTTGACCTGCGCTAAGGCTTTATCACCAAGAACCTCTTCTAGAAAAAGGTGATCTTCATCCGTTTGGCCCTGCGTTTCATATGTTATCATTTTATATGCGTCTTCATTATTACCTGTGAGATTGGATTGAGATTGCCCGCAAGCGGACATCAAGACAGCCATAGCCGCAACTATGGACGGTTTAAATTTAAATAAATGCGATACGAATATTCTCACGCAAATTCCCAGCTCTATTCTTATAGAGACCGAATAAAGCGGAGTTTGGAGCTATACGCAAGCTTAGAAAAGCGCGCCTTTGATGCCGTCCAAAATAAACTGCGCCGCCAATGTGGCCAATAAAACACCCAGCACACGGGTGAGCACATCAGTCACGCTTTTGCCCATAAGTTTGATTAACAATCCAGAGATCAAAAACGAGCCTAGCGTTACCAGCAACACGGCAGCCAAAGCGGCTAAAATAGCCAGCTCTTGCGGACGACCCGCAGCTTTTCCCATTAAAATGAGAAGTGAAGCCATTGTTCCAGGCCCTGCAATCATCGGAATGCCCATGGGAAAGACGGAAATATCTTCTGGGGCTGAGGCCTCTTCTAAAACATCTTCAGCGCGGCCTTCGCGTTTTTCCGTCCTTTTTTCAAAGACCATGTTTAGGCCGATGATAAAGAGCATGATACCGCCCGCGATACGCAGCGCGTCAAGACTAATGCCGAGCTTTGCAAATATCCATTCCCCGCCATAAGCAAAGCCAAACAAGATAACCGCCGCCACAATCACGGACTTAAACGCCATAGTCCTTTGGTGCTTGCGAGATGTTCCTTTTGTCAGGGTCGCAAAAATCGGCGCACACCCAGGCGGGTCGATAATTACAAATAACACGGCAAAGGCCGATAGGAATAATTCCATATCAAACATAATCGCCCATAACCCGCGCGATGCGCTAGAGCAAGCCTTGTCACACTGACATCATCTTTCGGCTAGCCTAACGCAATGCTTATCGCTAAAGACTAGGCCATGTCACATAATACATTCGGACATCTTTTTAGGTTTACCACTTGGGGCGAAAGCCACGGGCCAGCCATTGGCTGCGTCGTTGACGGAGCGCCGCCGCTAATTGAACTTGCTGAGCCAGACATTCAAACCTATTTGGACAAACGCAGACCCGGGACCTCCCGCTTTGTCACCCAGCGTAATGAACCCGATCAAGTCAAAATACTCTCTGGTGTTTTCGAAGGCCAAACGACGGGCACGCCGATTAGCCTTCTGATTGAAAATAAGGACCAGCGTAGCAAAGACTATTCAGAGATTAAGACTCGTTACCGTCCCGGTCACGCGGACCTCACATATGACGCTAAATACGGCATACGCGATTATCGCGGCGGCGGACGCAGCTCCGCGCGCGAGACGGCGAACCGCGTCGCGGCCGGCGCAATTGCCCGCAAAATTTTAGGCGATATAGACATCAAAGGCGCCGTTATTCAAATTGGCGAGAAAAAGGTCGACGGTAATAATTGGGACTGGGCTGAAGTTAACAATAACCCTTTCTGGTGCCCAGATGCGACGGCGGCAAAAAACTGGGAAGATTATCTTGATAGCGTTCGCAAATCTGGAAATTCCGTTGGCGCTACAATCGAAGTCCGCGCCACAAATGTCCCAGCAGGATGGGGCGCGCCCGTTTACGGAAAGCTCGATAGCGATATCGCCATGGGGATGATGAGCATCAACGCGGCCAAAGGCGTAGAAATCGGCGCAGGCTTTGCAGCGGCTGGCTGGAGCGGAACACAAAACGCAGACGAAATTCGGATGAAAGACGGACATTCGCATTTCTTGTCCAATCATGCTGGCGGCATCTTAGGCGGCATATCTAATGGGGACGAAATCGTTGTTCGCGTCGCGATCAAGCCCACCTCCTCTATGCTCACCCCCGTCAAATCCATTGACGCAGAGGGTAATGAAATCGACGTGCGCACCAAAGGCCGCCATGACCCTTGTGTCGGTATTCGCGGCGTTCCCGTGGCCGAAGCCATGCTCGCCTGCGTCCTCGCCGATCATAAACTTCGCCACCGAGGCCAAGTCGGCTAACGTTTAGCTAGCAAATCCACGAGTTCCACAACCTTCCCTTCGCGCTCTTTCAGATCATCACTCGCCATAGCCTCTTTGATACAATGATCAACGTGATCCTTTAATAGCTCACCCTCCACACGCTTTAAAGCAGCGGTTACTGCTTTGACTTGCACGAGTATATCGACGCAATAACGGTCCTCTTCAATCATTTTTTGCAAACCTCGAACCTGCCCTTCGATACGAGACAAACGCTTGAGGCTATTTGCGCGCCGATCTCTACGTTCTGGCGTGTCACATTGTTTTTGCATAATATACCAAATTGTGAGTTGATTAACGAATTTCCATATACCATAAGGGGGTATGCGTTGCTTGGCAATATATCTTTCTCTCCTTGTCCTGCCTATCGCAGTCTCGGCTCATGCGCGTCCTGTCTCTTATCCCGATGGTTGGACGCTCAACCTTCGAAATGACCGCGTTCAAAATAGTGTCCTTGCTCATTATACCCTTGATACCAACCATGCCATTGGCGCGCGTCTGCGTTATGACCGTGACGGTGATTTCACATTTGCGGGCGCGCAGCTCAACCGCCTTGTAAAACGCTGGAATAAACCTAGCAGTCAAGCGAATATTTACGGACGCATTGCGCTTGGCAAAGTTTTTGACGATACCTCTGGCCCGCTTAAACGCGATGATGATGAGGCGCTCTTTCTAGGCGTTTCGGGCGACTGGGAAACACGCCGTTACTTCGTCTCTGCCGCCGCCGAACATTGGGAAAATGGCCGTTTTGGCGAATTTTCAAATTTTCACGCTCGGCTTGGCATCGCGCCGTATGTGGCCAATACGGGCGCGCTTCATACATGGTTCATGGTCGAAGCTTACAATAGACCCGAGAGCCGCGATAAGAGCGGAGCCATTGCTATCGTCCGGTTTTTCAAAGGCCCTGCACTCGTGGAAATCGGTGTAGACGATGGGGGCGAGCCTCTGCTAAATTACATTCACCGCTTCTAAGGAGCCGAATATGAAACTGCTACAATCTATTGTGATTGCCGTCTTGCTTACAACGGCGCCCGCCCATGTTTTGGCCAAAGATAAAAAAATGAACGGCCCAGAGGTTGTCGACATCGCAGACATCTCTGTCGGGCTTAACGGCCTCGTTTGTGACTTTTGTTCATTGGCCCTCAATAAAACCTTCAAAAAACGTGGTGAGGTTCGCGGAACTTATATTGACCTTGATACAAAAACCCTTTCCGTGGCCTTAGTTCCTGACAAAACGCTCGATAATGACACGCTCATCAATCTGGTCAAAAAAGCTGGATATTCCGTCACAGCTATCTCGCGCAAAGATGGTACAAACGCCTATACCGCTCCTGAAAAATCCTAATGGGAAAGTCCTAATATGAGCAAGGCGCGCCTTGCCTTTCGCGAAACCGCCGCGCCGACAGTGGCCTTGGTCACAAGCCTGTCCACGCTCGTCTGTTGCACCTTGCCAGCCGTCTTAATCACCCTGGGCATGGGCGCAGCGCTCTCGTCTCTAACGTCAAATGTCCCGCAGCTCATCTGGCTTTCAGAGCACAAACCACTCGTCTTCGGGGGGTCACTTATTTTGCTCAGCCTTGCCTGGTGTGTACGTTACCTAACACGCAACATGCCCTGCCCCGCGGACCCCGCCTTGGCAAAATCATGCGCGCGGTTGCGTAAACTGGGAGGATGGGTTTTATATCTTGGCTTTGCCGTATGGATAATCGGCGCCTTTAGCGCCTTTGTCTTGCCAAAATTATTGGCCTAAACGGCGGCCAGTCCGAACTTTAGGTGATTTTCATGGCTTAATCCAAGCCATTAGTATAAAATGCCATCAAAACCATTTTAAACTCTAATAAAACACAAAAGTTTCTTTTGAGACGTCATAGAGTGCTATCAGATACTCACATACCTGCCCCCATCTGCAGGTCCTTTAAATACAGGTTTTATTATGAGCGCTATTTTACATTTAGCCATTCCGGCTGGAAGTCTTGAAAAGACGCTTCCTTTTTATACGGACGTGCTTGGTTGCGATCTTGGAAACCGTGAAGAAGGGCGCTGGGTAGATGTGAATTTTTGGGGCAATGAGCTTACGCTACATGAGAGCCAAGAACGTCTGCCAAATGTCCGGCATGATGTCGACATGGGAGCTGTGCTGGTTCCTCATTTTGGCATTCACTTAACACAATCTGACTTTGACGGCGTTAAAGACCGGATTGCTCAAGCGGGTTTAAAATATATTGATGATCCTTATCGCCGATTTAAGGGCGACAAATATGAGCAAGAAACATTTTTCATCGATGACCCAAACGGGAATATCCTAGAGATTAAAACCATGACAAATCCAGAGGTTTTGTTTGAGTAGATTTCGACGATTACGGTGTTGGCGCCGCCTTCGGAACTAAGACAGCGTTTTCGCTCTGAAATTCATATCTAACCTCTACGGCGTCTACAGGCGGGTTAGGGTATTCCGAAATATAGGTCACTCGCCCATCTTTTTCTAATTGCCTAACCGTTGTTTCAACAAGCCATGACGTAAGCTCTGTCCCCGATTTATCATGTAGGGTAAATTTTATCAGGGGAACATCTTGGGGTTTTGAAGAGATATTCCGCACCGCCCCATTCACCACCAAAACCGCTTCGTTATTGATAAGTGTCGTCCGAATAACAGGGTCTTCTATCGAAAGACCTGAAAGACTAACATCAACGCCTAACTGTTTATAGATGGTCGCCGTTTGAGGCATTTTGCGTACGATATCATGACGAAAGATGAACGCCATGGCGGCAGCCAAGCCAAGAATAATTAACGGGATTAACCAAATCAGTAAAACCGTACGAACACGGCGACGGCGGCGATCGGCATCCGCTTTATCTCGGATTTCAACATGCGCCCCATGAGCAGGTATAGTTTTACGGCTTGGCTCACTGCTTTTCGTAGTTTTTGCCGGATTCACACCATCATCCTGAACTGTATTGCTAGCGCGGTCTGGGCTCGGGGCAGCATGGGTCGACGCGGGCTTTTCTTTTGGAATATCGGGAATATCCATCGAGTCCGCGGCGCGGAGAGTCTTTTTTTGATTATCCTTTAAAGCAAATTCATCTACGTCGGCGGCGACAAACCACGTCGTTTGGCAGTTAGAACACCGGACTGTTCTGCCATTCACGCCTATCGAATCGTCATTCGCCAAATAACGCGTGGCACATTCTGGACATGTGAGTATCATTGAACTCTCGATTCGTTTCCTTTATATGTGCAAATAATATTGTGAAGTCCAGCCTAAGTCCACATTCGACCGACCTCATGTCAGCTAATGCCACACATGTTATACAATTTGAACACGTCAGCGTTCGGTATAATCGTGGCCCAGAAATACTGTCCGATATTAATTTGGAACTTCGGCCCAAAAGTTTTACGTTTCTAACGGGTAGTTCAGGGGCAGGGAAATCTACGCTTTTAAAATTATGTTATTTGAGCCTGAAGCCCTCTCGCGGCCTGGTGCATCTCTTTGGACAAGATATTTCACTTCTTACGCGTCAAGAAAAGCTCGCGACAAAAAGGCGTATCGGCGTCATACATCAAGACTTTCGCCTGATTGATCATCTGAGCGTTTTTGAAAATGTTGCCCTGCCACTTCGGGTCATGGAAAAATCGCGCGATGAATATACGCAAGATGTAACAGAGCTTCTTCAATGGGTTGGTCTTGGACACAAAATGGACGCCAAACCCCAAACGCTCTCAGGCGGGGAACAACAACGCGCCGCGATTGCGCGCGCTGTTATAGCCAAGCCAGATATTTTAATCGCAGACGAACCCACAGGAAATGTAGATATTGGCCTGGGCCGGCGGCTGTTACGTCTATTTTCTGAAATGAACCGCATGGGCACAACAGTCTTTATTGCCACCCATGACACCGCCTTGATGCAAGAGATCTCGGCCGATATATTGACGTTAAAAGAAGGTCAGCTTTTCAGCAAGATAAACGCGGGCTAATGGACAACATTACAGACATACCCGATAGCTATCCTCTTTTGGACGTCAGACAAGATGACTCCAAAACGCTGATGACAGTGCTAGCGATTATGGCCTTTTTAGCCAGCCTAGCTTTAATCTTCGCTCTTTCTGCGAAAAGACTAAATGCCGATTGGCAAAATGAACTTGGCCAAAGCGCTACGATACAAATCTTACTCGACGAGCCCGAGTTGAGAGATATCAAAATTGAGGCTGCTATAACGGTTTTACAAAAAGAATATCCGGACGCGGTTATAGAACCCCTGGGTCATCAACAGAGCCAAGATTTATTACGCCCCTGGCTTGGGAGTGTCGAGCTACCTGAAAATTTACCTGTCCCTGCACTCGTCGCCATAGACTTTGATGGCCCTAAGCGCCTTGACTTAGACGCCCTAAAAGTAAAATTTTCCGCCGAAGGATTGCTGACTCAAATTGATGATCATTCCCGGTGGTCCGCTCAAATTGGCCGGACTGGACGCGGACTTTGGACCAGCGCAATAGCCATACTAAGTCTAATCTTTTTGGCCTGCGCGGCGGTTGCCGCCTATGCAACCCAGGCCGCCCTTTCTGCACAGCGCGATATTATTCGTGTTTTGTTACAGGTCGGGGCGTCTGATCGCTTCATCGCCAAGTTATTTATTTGGCAAGCCAGTAAACGAGGTTTGATTAGCGGGTTTCTGGGTGTTTTATGTGGCTTTATTTTAGCCGTATTTTTGCGATTACGTAGAAATCCTGATACAGCATTATTTCCTGATATGACCCTTAGCTTCACAGATATCTTTTGGCTTATTCTATTGCCTCTCTTTATTGGATTCATCTGCGCCCTCGCCGCGGGACTAACCTCTTTTCGCCTTCTGGGCGAGGAACACCGCCGCGCATGAGACATAAAAAACTCAAATTATCAAAAGTGGACCAACGTCGTGGCCGGTTAAAGTTTCTAGGCTTCATGGGGATGTTGAGCTTCGTTATTTTCGCGGGAGGGTTTATTATTTTCGCGTTAAAAATTGACCGCCTGCGCCCCCCGTCTCCCTTGCCCAAAGCTGACGGGATTGTTGTGTGGACAGGAAAAGGCGGCGGACGGCTGGAAACAGGCGCGAAGCTACTCCAGCAAAAAAAAGGCGAACGCTTACTTATTTCCGGCGTTAACAAAGCAATCACGCAAGACGCCATTAAAACCCTTGTTAAGGTCCCAGACCCCCTCTCAGATTGCTGTATTGATTTGGACTACAGAGCCGAGGATACAGTTGGAAATGCGCGAGAAACGGCCCGGTGGACCAAAGCCTTGGGATATGAACACATTATCCTCGTGACCTCCGCTTATCATATGCCGAGGGCAGAAATTGAAATTGGCGCAGCCATCGGACGTGTCAAAATCACCCCCTATCCGGTAACAGCGCAAGACTCAAAACGTTGGTATAATAGTCCTTCTCGGTTTAAACGCATTTTTCAAGAATATGGGAAGTTACTGCTCGCCTTTATAACGGGCCCTGCAAGCCAAGACTTAAAGGGCGCCCCCCCACTTGATGAGCCAACAGATAGGCTCGACCTAAACCCTGAACCCCCAAAAATTACAAAAGAATGAAAAAGGGTTTCGCAGCGCTCATAGCAATTTTCGTTATATATTGCCTATATTGGGCAACAGGGCGCTCTGTGATGATCGATAAATTAACCGCTAGTTTTGATGACCTTGAAGCCCGAGGTTACGCCGTCGATCATGTGGGTCTTTCGGCTGGCGGCTTTCCCTTTTCATTTCGCTCCTCTTTGACAGATCCGCAAATACAGTCGCCAAGCTCGGAGCCCAGACCTTGGTCAATTAAAGCAGATCACCTGACGTTGCAGTCTAGGGCCCTGACCCCGCTACATTGGCGCGCCATGCATCACGGCGAAGCCAGGATAGATTTTCGCGGACCGAGCCGCAAACGTTGGCTTTTTGACGTGCAGCCATTTTCGGTCGATATAGACACGCACGCAAAATTAAGCGGCAAGCTCAAATCAATTAACGCCTCAATACTACGTCCAAAGCTGAAAGCCGTTATAGGAACCCGTCCCCCTATTATGGGTTTGGAAGATGGACAGATTAAAATCAAAGCTGAAGGTCAGAATTTAGTTTTTTCAATCTCAATGACCAATATCATGTTGGACCCAGACACATTGCCAAAATGGCAACGCGCTTTCGGGTCAAAACTCGATAAAATAGACCTAACGTTTACGGCAGAAGGGCTTACCTCCTTCTCTCAGACCGAGCGAAAAAAATGGGCGCAGGCAGGCCGCTTAAAAGGTCAATCTTGGACTTTGAACTGGAATAATAATATTTTTAAAGGGGATTTTGATATTACCTTATCCCCCTCCGGCGCGAATGGAACTTTGCGCGCAGAGGCCGAAGGCTTACCCGGTCTTATAAGTCAAATCGGGCACGCTGGCGTCGTCTCAAAGGAACAAGCCACAGCCCTGACCTTGGCAGCAAATCTTCTTCCACAATCACAAACGGGTGCGCATGAAATGAGCTTAAAGATAAGGAACGGAAATATCCTACTGTTTGGTCAAAAAATTTTCAGTTTTAGCCAATAGCGATTAATCATCGCGCCCAAAATTAGCGGCAGAACTATCTTGTCCCGCGTCTACAATTTTTCTGCGGATATCGCGGGTTTTAGCAAAATGCTCAAGAAGCTTATCACCGTCTTGCCACCTTATCGCGCGTTTCAATGCTGAGAGGTCTTCGATAAATCTATCAACGACTTCAAGCGTGGCCTCACGGTTACTCAGAAACACATCTCGCCACATGACAGGGTCAGAGGCCGCAATTCGGGTAAAGTCTCGAAAGCCGCCGGCTGAGAACTTAACGACTTCATTACTTGTGACTGTTTCCATATCTACGGCAGTTCCAACCAGAGTATAGGCAATGAGATGGGGGACATGGGAGGTTGTTGCGAGAACAATATCATGGCGCTGCGGGTCCATTATTGTGACTTCCGCGCCTAATCCGGTCCAAAAGGTCTGAAGAAGATTAACGGCTTTTTCATCTGAATTTTCAAGAGGCGTTAGCACGCACCACCGGTCCTTGAACATGTCAGCAAACCCCGCTTCAGGTCCGGAAAACTCAGTCCCTGCGATTGGATGTCCCGGAATAAAGTGAATGTCTTCTCGCAAGAAAGGTGACACCTGTTTTATCACATCCCCTTTGATAGACCCTACATCGGATAATATGGCTCCGGGTTTCATAACTGGTAAAATAGTTTCGGCCACCTCGCCCATGCGGCGCGGCGGGACACATAAGATAATAAGATCTGCTTTGGAGGCGTAATGTTCCGGCGCATTTTCTGATACGCCGTCGGCAATCCCCAAGCGTTCAATTGCCGCGCAGGCTGTCGACGATTTATCAGACATATAGACAGTGTTGGCTTGTCCATAAGCTTTGGCTGCGCGCGCAATGGAAGACCCGATAAGGCCGCCGCCGATAATCAAAAGAGTTTTAATGGTCACACGTTTTGTCCCATAGGTTTGGGCAGCACACCTATTATTTTAGTCCCGGCGGGCGCAATTTCGCAAAACCCGTCCAGACTAATGAGCTTATGCTCCCCAGCTTCCGCCCTTAAAACCGCGCCATCGATAGATTTATGGTCCGAGCAAATCAACAATGTTTCATCATGTCCAGACGGCTGAATATCCGCTGTCGAGACCGCAACGGCCCTTGGCCATAACATATCTCCTGTCCGGGGTAGTCCCGCCAATATATGCATATCAGGCATCGCGCCTTGCGCGCCTAGCGAAGTCCACCAGCTATTCATTCCGCCCGGAGCTGGTAGCACGGCCACCCCTTCGTCATCTGCATAAGCCGCCGCCAAAGCGGAGCTTGTCGTGGGGTAAGACATAGCAGGTAACGCCGCGCCAAATCTGTCACGGACCAAAGACCAGACTTCTAGGGCGTCACCTTCGATAGCGATATGTAGCTGCATTGTACCTTGCAGAGCCAAACTGGCGCTCATGAGCTCAGCCCAAATACGCGAGACGAGTTCTCCGGGCGCGTCTTCGGTCGCCGCTGCAAGCTCACGCACATGACTTTCCTCACGAGAGGGCCGCCAAAACCGCGCCCCTGATTTGGCACGCCTCACCGCGCCGGCTAATTCAAGCCGTTCAGCAATTAAAGCCAGCAGAGACCGATCCACGCGGTCAATTTCCTCGCGAACCTGCTCAATTGTTAGTGTTGTTTTACCCATCTGTTTTCTTTTATGAATTATGACGTGTTCTATTTGCGATGGGCTTACTGCCAAAGCTAGGCCGCATAACTAATTTATTCATATGTCCTTTTGGTTCGGCATAAAGGCGCTTGATAGCTTCGACAAGCACAAGGCCAGAGAACCCCGCCCATACAGTCTCTCCGAAACTTTCGCAACCACGCGTGATCGCGGGTTTCACCAATCGCCGAATAGGCGGAACATAAAGCGCCCCAGACCAGACAGTTGGTACAAAGCCAGCATCATTTAACGCGGCGCGTAACTGGGTGCGTGAAAAGGGTCGTCCCGCGCCAAAGGGACTAACATCAGATCTCGCCCACATACCGCTACGGTTAGGCGCGATGACAACAATACGGCCTTCAGGCTTGGTAACGCGCCAAAGCTCGCGCAGTAAAACGGGCAGGTCTGGCGCTTCCTCTGCTCCGTGAACACATAACACATTATCAAATCTGCCATCTGAAAACGGCAAATCGTTTTCTTCAGTTAAGCAGGCTATAATTCCGCGAGGGCCCTCTTGCGCGACGGCCCCTTGCCCCCCAGGCATGGCCAAGACAACCCGGTTGGCGGATTTTAAATAATATCCCAGATAAGGCGTGCAAAACCCAAAACCCAATACATCACGACCTGACAAATCGGGCCATAAAGATGTCAGGCGGCGCATGACCATATCCTGCGCCGCGAGGCCTAGCCGCGAAGCATAAAATTTTTCCAGGGTTATAACTGTCTGGCGCATGAGTTTACCTTAGCGATATCTGGGAAAATTTAAACGCCAATAAATAGAGATAAATTAAGAAGACTCTTCGCCCCAAGCTGGCGCCGCGCTTGGTATTCCAAACATATATCCTTGAAGATAATCAACGCCGAGACGCTCAAGTAAATCTGCATCGGCCGGGTTGTCCACCATTTCAGCGACTGTCTTGACGCCAAAGGTTTGCGCGAGATCGACCATCATGCGTACAAAGGTTTGATTATTGGGACTGCTAGATAGGTTTTGAATAAACTTACCATCAATTTTTATGGTGTCTGCCTCTATGGCCAGAAGGTTTCTAAATGTTGTGTACCCTGCCCCAAAATCATCAATGGCAAATTCACATCCCAATGAACGCGCCTCATCAGAAAAACGGCTTGCCATCGCGGGGTCTTCAAGCGCAAGCGTTTCCGTCAGCTCCAAAGTCACGCGGTTTACGTCTGGTCCGAGGGCCCGAAGCGCAGCAATATAATCATCTGCAATGTCTTTATTTTTAACCGTTCCGGCAGACACATTTAAAGCCAGGTGAACCTCTGGATGTTGCCTTAAGGTGTCTCGGGCCAATTCTAATGCGCGCCTATCCAGTAAATCAACAAGACCGAGTTTCTCGGCCTCCACAATAAACCGCCAAGCCGAAATCAATTCGCCGGATTGCGTTCTCAGGCGCAGCAAACATTCATAGTGATGCAGCTCTCGTGATTTTGCGTCAACGATGGGTTGATAGGCGAGAGAAATCCGGCGATCATTGAGAGCTTGCAAAATGTCATCTTCATCAATCCTAGGGGCTGGCGCTTTGGTTTCTGCTTGTTCCATATCTGGCGTGTAAAACGTCAATCCGCCAAGAAGATTATGGGTTAGCGCGGTGCGGGTTTGGCTTAATACGGCTTGAGCTGAAGACGTGTCTACGCCCAGCTGTGTTGCGCCTATATCAATCTTAAGGCTCAAATTCCCGTGCCGAGTTTGGTAGGGTTTGCCTGACAATACAGTCTTTATTGTCTCAGCCAAACTATCAAGCTCATTCGCGCTGGTCTCAAAAACTGCGAGCCCGAAACTCCGGTCCCCTATTCGGGCCAATAGATCAGGCGGCGTCATCATATCGCGCAAACGCCCTGCTGCGAGTTTTATCAACTGCTCCCCTGTCTCATATCCATAAGCTTCAAATATTTCAGACAGATTGGACACGTTAACTTGGAGACAAAAGGCGAGGCTCTGATTACGTTTTCCTAAGGCCACCGCATAGTCGAGACCTTCGTGGAAACGAGATAGGTTCCAAAGACCTGTTAAATCATCATGGCGAGCCAAATAGGCGGCGCGTTCCTGAGCTTCTTTAACCGCGTCGATATTGTTAATCACGCCTTTGATGACCGCAGGCGTTTTATCCGTGCCTTCAGTGCGTACGCCGCGCTCTTCCACCCAAATCTTGCGGGCATCAAGAGTCGTAATTTGATACTGCGTTTTAT
>CAZJRU010000024.1:0-17187 GCA_964548315.1 uncultured Hellea sp. | reverse complement strand
TCCGCGGAGGTAACGGTGTGAATATGACCTATCGGTTCACGCAGGATGGGCAGATCTCTATCCATGATGATCGCTGGTTTGTTCCCCCTTGGGGCGTTAACGGCGGACAGCCTGCTAAACGCTCATGGAAGAAACTAACCCGCGCTGACGGCAGTGTTGAAATGCTCGGCGCTAAGGTCGACCGCATTAACGTTCATGAAGGCGATAGCTTGCAATATGTGACATGGGGCGGCGGCGGTTGGGGCGACCCGTTAGAGCGTGATCCAGATCTTGTATCTAAAGAAATTCGTCAAGGACTCGTCACTATAAAAGGGGCTTTGGATTACGGCGTCGTTATCGAAGACGATAAGGTTGATGTGAAAGCGACAAAGTCGCTTCGCGCGAAAATGCGTATTGAGCGCGGTAAGATTGAGGTCTTTAATTACGGCCCTGATATTGAAACATTACGTAAAAATAGCCTGAAAGAAACGGGGCTTCCTGCACCTAAGCAACCTGTTTGGAAAACGGCTCCGATTGCGGAAGCTGCGGAGTAAGTTGATGAGCAATGTGACTGAACGCAAAGGTCCTTTGACGGATATCCGAATGATAGAAATGGGTCAGCTTATCGCGGGCCCATTCTGTGGACAGTTGTTCGCGGATATGGGCGCAGATGTTATTAAAGTTGAACCTCCCGGAAAGGGAGACCCGATGCGCACATGGGGCAGAGAAGGCTATCCACTTTGGTGGAAAGTCTGCGCAAGAAATAAGCGCTGTATCACGGCTAACCTCCGAGAAGAGGAAGGTCAAAACATTATCAAACAACTCGTGCGTGAAGCTGATTTTGTCCTCGAGAATTTTCGCCCGGGAACGATGGAAAAATGGGGCTTAAGCTATGAAGACCTTAAGAAGATAAACCCGAAGATCATTATGATCCGTGTGTCTGGATATGGACAAACGGGGCCTTATTCAAAACGTCCTGGTTATGCCTCTGTTGGGGAAGCCATGGGCGGTGTGCGCTACCTTATGGGCGACCCTGACCGTAAACCTAGCCGAGCCGGGATTTCACTAGGAGATACCTTGGCGGCCACTTATGCCACAGTTGGCGCTTTGGCGGCGCTCCATCACCGCGAAAAAACGGGTGAAGGACAAGTCATCGATGCATCGATTTATGAGTCCGTACTAACGGTGATGGAATCTCTAGTTTCAGAACATACCGTCGAAGGCTTTACGCGTGAACGATCGGGCTCTTATTTGCCCGCCATTGCGCCCAGTAATATTTATGACGGCTCAGACGGAATGGTTATTATTGCCGCCAATCAAGATAATATTTTCGGCCGAATGTCTAAGGCGATGGGGATGCCAGAGCTTAAGGACAACCCGCGATATGCAACACATGTTGCAAGGGGCGCCAACCAGATAGAATTAGACGAAATAATCAGTGATTGGGCAAAGGATAAAACTATTGCTGACATTGAAAACCTTATGATTGAAAATGCTGTTCCTGTTGGGAAGGTTTACAGGGCGAAAGAGATGATTGAAGACCCTCACTATGCGGCTCGGGAGGCTTTGATTGATTTACCCAGCGAGTCACATGGGCCTGTTAAGATGCAGAACGTATTTCCGAAGATGTCAAAGACACAAGGTGAGGTCCGTTGGGCAGGTCCTGAAAAACTTGGCTCTCATACAGAAGAAGTTTTGACGGAGCTCTTAGATTTAACTCCAGCGCAAATTGATAAGCTTAGAGCCAGTAAAATAGTATAAAGTTGCGGGGCGCTAGTATCAGGGGGATGTCGAAGGATTATCCCCCTGATTTGGTTTAGAAGAGCCGCAAGGTAACGGCTACAACTGTCTACTATTGTTTTACAGCAGGTTTTTCCGTCAATTTATAATTTTCAAGACTCGAAAGAGACGGGCCATAATCCTCTGTCGGCGCGCTTAGAAATTTGGGGTCAATTTTTTCTGCGGCCTTCAGCATACGCTCTGGTATGAGATCAATTGTGTCACCCGCGCCTTGGTCACAGACATATAAGCACTGCCCTGGCGCTTGATCCATAAGCAACCATGGGAACCACGGGGTTGAGCGTACCCATGACCCAAAGAAGCTAACGGATGTATTATCTGGGTCGCCTAATTGCTCGGGGTCAATGATATAGCGGAACATTTCTGACACCTGTGTCATCCGGCCCGGACTTTCGCGTGGCCACTCGTCCGGCTGCAGTGATGACGGATAGAAAAGATGAATATCTGATGTGAGAAGGACCTTGTCCCCCCGAGTGTCCCAATTTAGCAAAAGCGGAATTTTTGGCGGTTCGGCCGCGTTCAGTCCGCCATATTTTGGAGGCTGAGGATAGTATTCACTAATCGTAAAGTTAAACGGATCGTTGGCAATCGGGACAACGGGCACAGTTTCGTCCGTATATGGGTTTTTGAATGTTTCCAGTATTTCGCCAGTTTTAAGGTCCGTGTAAAATCCAACCTCACGCAACACCTTACGGTATTTTCCGCCTTCTAAGGGCAAAAGCCGTGCTATTGAAAACCCTTCAAAACCGACAAGGTCTAGGTTTTTGCGCCCAGGTACGATTCCTATTGCTTTCCCCTTGTACCATCCAAATTTCTCTTTTGAAAAATCGATATTTCCATGAATTCTGGCCATTGCGTCACGGTTCCAAAGGTTATTTTTAAAATCTAAAATAAGATCTTTTTTTACGATGGATGAGGCGTTCGTTGAGGCTTGTGAGCAGGCCCCAAGCGCCAAAGCTGACATGCCCCCCATACTCAAAACTTTGCGGCGATCAAGTTTATTTTGGTCTGATGACATATCTGTTTTCTCTCCATTTACAGATTAATTTAAGATTGTACTATTCTTGTGTATTTGAGAATTTTTTGAACAGCTAAAGATCTGTTGAATTTGGTCGATAGGTGGTCATATTTATAGAGTAGCTTTTGTTGTTTGGTGATAAGCTGTCATTGTCTAATCAGAAATTTAGATGCAGGAGTAAGATGTGAATCTTGTCAAACAAAGAATGCCTCAACACGGCGGATCAGAAGGTGTCTGGGAAGGTGTTTACATTTACCAAGACATTGACGGAAATGAGCTTGGCCGTCACAAATCTCGGCTCACTCACATATTTCCCGAGGATAAGCCGTTAGAGTACCATCAACGCAATCAGTATTTTTGGGATAATGGGGATACCGAAGATTTTCGGTTTCACTTTGTCATTAATGATGACAATGAAATGGAATTCAAGAATGAACGCTCCCACGGGTGTGTCTGGGAAGAGAAGCCGCGGGTAGGCGATATGGCGAATGTGCGTGTGTCTTGGCACCGTTCAGAAATCGAAGGCTATGCACCTTATGATGTTCCTCACGCGACGATCCATGAACTCATCGAAATGGATAAGGACTTTCAGCACCGAGGTCGTGTCTGGCAATGGTATGTCGACGGGGAACTCATCGGGCGTACAATCATTAAAGAACACCGCGTCACGTAAACTCCGCTGTGTCGTCATCTCATAAACATAACGAAAACCTGTTCCAAAAAATGGATATTCCGCCGCCTGTATCCGAGGCGACCGCGCATGGGATATCTCCAACGCTGAATCACGACGAGCGCGCGAGATTTAATTTTGAGGCAAGCCTTTATAAGGTGATCTCAAAAGAATTATCTCCAGGCAATGAAGCCGTTTACAACAAACGGGTAAGGCCTAAATTCGAAAAGTCCAAAGGCCGCCTTCCTGAAAACCGGCATGAGGTGCGCCAGGCCATGAACGCAGATCCTTATCATAATTTTTGGGGGGCCTTGCGCAGAAACACAATGGAGATGCGTCAGGTCAATGGTCAATTTATGACGCTCAGACAATTGGACGAACTTGCGGCTCGCTCTGAAAAGTTAAATGCTGGCTCTGAACGTCTCACCCTGGACCCCAGCATAACTGTCCCTGCTTATGTGGCTGAAGTTGATCATCACTGTATGCCGGGGAGCTATCACCGAGAGCTGATTGAGGGCGACGTATCCCCTGCTGCAAATTATGACACGGGGTTTTTTGTTACGACGACCGGCTCGATAGGCGGTTTGTGCGACGCGGCGGGACATGCAATTGCTGAATGGATTAAAACGCATGACACTTCGTTTAAACCCAAAACTATTCTCGATATTGGCAGCGCGGTAGGAAACAGCATTGTTCCAATTGCAAATGTTTTTCCAAAAGCCGCCATTACAGCCATAGATGTTTCGGCGCCTATGCTACGATATGCTCATGCGCGCGCGACGTCTCTTGGCGCCAAGAATATTCATTTCAAACAAATGTCTGGTGAAGATTTATCTGCTTTTGAAGACGGTGAATTTGATGTCGTCATGACGTCAATTTTTCTGCATGAATTATCATCCAAGTCTTTACCAAAAATCATGAAGGAAATGTACCGCGTGCTTAAAAAGGGCGGGTTAATGATACATTTGGAGCAACCGCAATATAATGCAGACATGCCTGTGTTTGAGCAGTTCATGCGTGACTGGGACAGCTACAATAACAACGAGCCCTTCTGGTCGGCCATGCATAATATCGATTTGACAGACCTTATGTTGGGTCTTGGCTTTGAAAAAGACAACGTCTGGCATGCTGCTATGGCAGGACCGTCTAAGCAGGCTAATGAAGAAGCAGCGGAAGATCATGGCCGCGCCGCAGCTTGGCACGCCTATGTTGGGAAGAAATAAAGTCTGTGCTTTCACCAACGGAAATTCAAAAACTCGCTATTTCTAAATCTAAGGGTAAACGTCCAAAATATTTGGACGAAAACGCGAATGATCATTTGTTATCAATGATTATGGTGCTCTCGGAAGAGCTTGCCGTGACACGTGAGCGTGCGGACACGCTTGAAAGATTGCTGGAGAGCGCTGGGGTCATTCAGCGTCATCAAATTGAAAATTTCATTCCGAACAAAGAAGCTGGTCTTGAACGGCAAATTCAGAACTCAGGATTTGTTAGCCGTCTTATTCGGTCTATTCGTCACGAAATCGATACGGTAACGGGTGATCATAAATCCACAGAGGAAATCGTTGATTTCCTAGAAAAAAATTAGCCATGAGTGCCACGCTTGCCGAATTAGGGTCACGAACCCAGAACGTAGAGACAAGTCTACGACTCGTTGATTTTGTACTCGAAACAACATTTGATGATCTCTCTGATGAGGCTCTGAAATATACAAAAATATTCCTTATGGATACACTTGCTGTTGGTGTTGGCGGGCTTTGCTCAAACGGTGCGGATATTGTGCTAAAATCCGTGGAAACTTGGGGGGAGGGGCAGCAGTCCAGAGTTATAGGACGTCCAGGTTTGAGACTGCCGGCTCCGACGGCGGCCTATGTCAATGGCTATCAGATTCACGCGCTGGAATGGGACGGGCTGCATGAATACTCCGTTGTTATTGCTATGTGCGTGGCTGTCGCGGTTTTGATGGCGGAAGCCGAGCAAAATCCTGTGTCAGGCAAAGATTTCACAACCGCGTTTTGTATCGCGGTCGAAGTGGCTGTGACCTTAGGCTGGGCATCAAAATCTGCGCCGCGTTTTTTCCGTCCTGCTGTCGCAGGGCTTATGGGCGCGGCGATGGGAGTTGCTAAAATTCGCGGTTATGACCGCGAGCAAACCTTACAAACTTTAGGTCTGGCCTATTCACAAGCGTCTGGAACTATGCAGGCGCACTGGGAGGGTGAAATGATGCTGGCCATACAAGTTGGTGTCGGCGCGCGGGCCGCTATCGGCGCGGCGGACTTAGCCGCTGCGGGGGCCAAGGCACCTGTCGATGTCTTGCTCGGGAAATTTGGATTTTTTACCTTGTTTGAAACAGCTGATAATATTGACAGCTATCTTGATAAAATGGGCACGAGCTGGGCGATAACAGAAATGGCCCATAAACCTTTCCCAGCGGGCCGGGCCACGCAGTCGGTACTGACAATGTTTATGGAAATGCTGGAGACTCAACCCCTTCCTGTTGACGAAATTGAGAAAATCATTGTCCGTGTACCGCCGCTCATTATGTTATTGGTCGGGCGTCCCTTAACAGAGTCTATGACAGCCTCTTATTCACGGCTGTGCTTGAAGTTCATCGGGCCAATGATGTTGCTTAAAGGCGAAATTGACCCCCGCCTATTCCCAAACCGCGCTGCGCCTAGCCCCGAGATTAAAGAATTAGGAGAACGCTTCCAGATAGAGCTCAATGATATCACCGACCCTAACGCTTTAGGGCCGCAATCCATGAGCGTTATAATGAAAGACGGCCGGGAATTTCATGCCGATTGCGCGGATCCATATGGGGCACCGACTAACCCTATGAAACGCGCAGCCCGCGAAGCCAAAGTGAAGAAGTGTTTTGAGGTCGGCGGATATACGGGCGATCCACAAAAACTCATCGACATCACCGAGAGCCTGACCACACTAAGTGACATACGCGACATGTTCGCGACCGTCTGCGATTAATTAAGGAAGATATATGCCCTTAACCCGTGAAGAGCTCATCGATATTTCGGTCAATAAATACTTTATCGGTTTAAATGAGCATAGTGTGAAAACCGCGACAGATATTATGGCGCCTGATTGTGTTATGCATTTTTCTGCAGCGAAGTTTCGCTATGAGGGCATCGGTGCTAACATCATTCATCTGACAGAATTTACAGAGAGTTTTAAAATTATAAATTTTCATAATTTCGTTAATGTCGTGGATGTGGATAGCCAATCTATTGCGACACGATTCCACGTCGACCTTCTGGCACATGACGGTGAAAGCCTATCCATGAGTAATTGTAATTGGTTCCAGTTTGATCCCGACGGGCTTATGAAAGATATTTTAATCTATAATGCAGCGCCCTTGCAAAAGGGGTTTGAAGCAGGAAGCTCAGTCTAATTAAAGGGGCGCGTATGTCACGATTGAAGTTTCAGGATTTAAGTGAATTTGCAGACGGATGGCCGCTTATTTTTGCGTCTTTCATAGGTATGATGGCAGGGCTTACGGCGCTTCCTTTCTATACATATGGCGTTTTTGCTGTCCCGCTGGAAGAAGCCTTTGGCTGGAACCGCGCGCAGACGCAGTCAGCATTGGCGTTTCAAACAATAGGGGTGCTCGGCATATTACCTTTTTTGGGTTGGGCCTGCGATAAGTTTGGGGTCCGGCGAATAGCTTTAATGTCTATGGGGCTTTTTGCTCTGGGCTTTGCTGCCATGTCACAGCTTAAAGGCGGACTCTGGCAATATTATGCAACCGCGCTTATCTTTGGAATTTTAGGCGCGGGAACGCTTCCAATAACATGGACGCGAGCGATTAACGGTGCCTTTGATAAAAATAGAGGCTTGGCTTTAGGTGCTGCCTTGATGGGTACGGGAATGACAGGGTTTACCGCGCCTATGATTGCATCCTGGGCGATCGAAAATTATGGGTGGAGCACGGCCTATATTATTTTAGCGACGCTCCCGGCCTTAATCGGTTTTCCAATTATATATTTCTTTTTTAAGGAGGGCAAAGATAAGAGCGGGGCAGATGAGACGATGGCGGAGGCTTTGCCGGGTGTTGCCTTTAAAACCGCTCTTGGGGATTATCGGTTCTGGCTCATTGCAATTGGGTTTATGATTATTTCCTTTGGGATTGGCGGGTCTATCCAAAATCTCTTCCCCTATTTTACGGGCGAAGGTTATGGTCCGGGGCAAGCTGCAGGGTTCCTCAGCGTTATTGGGATTTCTGTCATAATTGGCCGTATTTCGACGGGATTTTTCCTAGATCGTTTTTGGGGACCAGCTGTCGCGGCTTTGCTGATGGCGCTTCCTGCAATTTCCTGTTTTCTTCTATCCTCGGGAAATCCCGCTATTTTTACTGCCTATTTCGCAACCATCTTAATTGGTTTTGCCGCGGGAGCGGAGTTTGACATCATCGCTTATCTGGCCTCACGCTATTTTGGTCTCAAAAATTACAGCAAAATTTATAGCTGTCTTTATGCGGCCTTTGCGATAGGCGCTGCGATTGCGCCTGGGTTATTTGGTTATGCATATGACACCTTTGGGAATTATCACACCGTCTTCTTGATTAGCGCGGGGTTATTTATTCTGGGGAGTGTGATGCTATTATTTTTGGGACGCTACCCAGTGTTTAATTCCGAACATGGAATAAAAGAATAAAGGTCTGAGATGAGTACATCCATGAAAAGGTTTTCTGGCAAAACAGCTGTCATAACAGGTTCGGGGCGGCCCAAAGGATTGGGGGAAGCCATCGCGCGGCGCCTGGCCGAAGACGGCGCGAATATTGTTATCTCTGATATTGGCCGCTCACGCGACGCGGCTACTAGCGCTGAACATGTCGGCTTGGCCAATGAAATGGAAAGCACTGCAAAAGCCCTGCGCGAGCTTGGAGGCAATGTCAGCACATGTGTTGCCGATGTACGTGACCGAGAGGCTATGCGCGCTCTTGCGGCCCACGCGGTTGCCGAACATGGCGGTCTTGATATTTGGGTTAATAATGCAGGTATTGGTTATATCATGAGCCCGCTTTTAGACGTGACCGAAGATGATTGGCGCGCGGTAATTGATGTGAATCTTACGGGATGTTTCTGGGGGCTTCAATCGGCAGCTGAAACTATGATAGCCAATAATACGAAAGGCCGGATAATTAATGTTGCCTCGCAAGCAGCGAAATCTGGCTTTCCTTTTGCCCAAGCTTATTGCTCATCTAAACATGGTCTTGTCGGACTTACGCGTTCGGCTTCTATGGAACTTGGCGCCCACGGTATTACGGTCAATAATGTTTGCCCAAACCATGTCACAACAGGGCTTGGCGCGTGGCAAAATAAATTTACCGCCAAGGAACTTGGATTGACGCAAGACGAATATATGGACCGCATGCGCGCTAGAATTCCTATGCGCAGGGTTGGACTTCCGCAAGACACCGCCAATGCGGTTGCCTTTTTATGCTCGGACGATGCAGGTTATATTACAGGCGAGAGCCTCAATGTTTCAGGCGGTGAAGAGCCGCATTAGACCTTAGATAATCGCGCAGACCGTTTTTTCTTCGAGATAGCTTTCAATCGCTTGCGCGCCGCTATCACGGCCCCATCCTGACTGTTTCAGACCGCCAATTGGCAAGCTTGCGTCATACATGGCGTGGGAATTTATCCAAACAGTGCCCGCGCGAATATCGGCAGCCAAACGGTGTGCGGTTGAAAGACTTTCAGTCCAGACGCTAGCAGCTAGGCCGTAATGGGAATCATTTGATAATTCGGTGACGTCTTCAACGGTGTCAAACGGCGTACAGGCAACGACCGGCCCGAACACTTCTTCGCGGATAATTTCCATATCAGGCGTGACGTCGGAGATTACTGTGGGAGATATAAAACAGTCTTGCCGCTTTCCTCCCGTTACGACCTTCGCGCCGCCATCAACGGCGCGGTCAATAAACCCTTTGACGTTTTGGGCTTGTTGCTGACTGACCAGCGGACCCATTTGGGTGGAGCTGTCCAGACCATGTCCGAGCGTAATTGATTTTGCAATTTCGGAGATGCCAGCCACGACCTTGTCAAAAATAGAGCGGTGCGCATATAGGCGCGACCCGGCAATGCAAACTTGTCCGCCATTAAAGAATATCGCATTGGCCGCCCCGGGAATAGCGAGATCAAGATCAGCATCTTCCATGATAACGACGGGGGATTTTCCGCCAAGCTCGAGAGAGACTTTTTTCAGATTACCCTTAGCCGCGTCCAATATAGCGCGCCCAGTTTGGGTTGAGCCTGTAAAGGTGACTTTGTCGACATGTTCGTGCGAAGCCAGCGCGGCCCCTGCCATATGTCCATAGCCTGTAACAATATTGAGAACACCAGGAGGAAATCCAGCTTCAATGAATAGTTCGCCAAGACGAATAGCGGTTAGAGATGTGTTCTCGGCTGGCTTTAAGACGACGGTACAGCCTGCCGCCAGCGCAGGCGCGAGTTTCATGGCCGTCAATACCAGAGGCGAGTTCCACGGGACGATCGCCGCGACGACGCCGATAGGTTCCTTACGCGTGTAGGCAAAAACTTTCTTACCTTCAGGTTGGTAATTAATCGAAGTAGGAATGGTTGAGCCTTGGATTTTTGTGGTCAAACCCGCGAAATAACGAAACTGCTCCGCCGCTCCGGGTATCTCCGCCCAGCGGCCAACATAAAGCGGCTTTCCTTGGTCTAGGGTTTCGAGTTCAGCGAGCTCGTCAATATTGGCTTCGATTAATTCCGCCATTTTCCATAATAGCTTCCCCCGGTCGGACGGTGTCATATCTGCCCATGTGGGGTCTGTCAGAGCCGTCCGCGCGGCGCTCACGGCCGCGTCGATATCGGCTTTATCTCCGCTAGCAATAGTTGCGAGCACATCGCCTGTTGCAGGGTCAAGACTATCAATAGCCTCGCCGCTATTCGCTTTGACCCATTTGTTATTGATCAAATGTGCTTTGGCTTTAGATTTTAAGAATTTAACTGTTCCTGCTTGAGCAGGTTTCGGGGCCGTTATCGTAATTTTCATCTCATACCCAATCTAAATCTAAAGCTTTTGTTTACGCTCACGACGAAGGAGTCTTTATTATTTTTAGGATTTTATCGAAGAGCGATTACTTCTTACAACTGTACCTAATAAGCTTGATAGTCTTTTAAGCTAAGATTTAAACTATGCTTGAACTTTTAGGAGTGAACTATGTCTGCGCCAGGTTTGAATACGTTTCAACAAATTGATCACCCCATTTTACCAAAAGCCAATGCTGATGACCGGTCGCGTCAGGAATTTGCTAAGAGTCTCAAAGGTTATATCCAAGGGGCAATTTTGCCCGGCGTTAAGCTTGCGTATGAGAACCGCAGCGCCAGCGCATTTGAACGCGAAACGGGTAAGCCGCCACAGGACCGCAGAGACGTTCGCAAGGCCATGTTGCATGACCCGTATTTCCAAGGCTATGTATCACTTAACCGGATAAGTCAGGAGCTGATGTGGCGCTCCGTGATTGACAGCGTAGACCGTCAACTTCCGGCGCTCATAGAAAAGGTAGATAATATTCCATCTGCGGGCGGAAGCTTGAAACTGAAAGACGGGTTCACACCTCCAAATTATGTGACGGCCCTGGACATACATTGTATGCCGGGCGGTTATGCGGGCGTTGTGACAGATAATGATGTGGCCGCAGGCGCTGTTTATGACCGCGGCGTTTATCTTTATGCCATGGGATATATGGGGCCCTTTAATGATGATATGGGACGTTCTGTTTGCAATTATGTGAGCCGTAAATTCCCGGATTTCAAACCTAAGGCCATTGTCGACTTGGGCTGCACCGTGGGGCATTCGACCTTACCCTTTGCGGAGATATTTCCAGACGCTGAAGTCCACGGCGTTGATGTCGGAGAAGCTATTCTACGTTATGCCCATGCCCGGGCAGAGGGGATGGGGCTAAAAGCGCATTTCTCGCAGCAAGATGCATCTAAGCTAGATTACGCCGATAACAGCTTCGATCTTGTGGTCTCACATATTTTACTTCACGAAACCTCTGGTAAAGCCATGCCTGAGATATTCAAAGAATGTTACCGCATTCTCAAACCCGGCGGCATGATGATCCATGCGGATCTGCCGCCCTTTGGCGATATGGATGCTTATCAACAATTCATTCTCGATAATGAAACCTATTATAATAACGAACCCTTTTGGGGCGCGATGCGAGATTTGGATCAAATTCAAATGAGTATAGATGCGGGTTTTCATAAGGACAAAATTTTATTTGATACGGCGCCGATGGCTATTATGGAATTTGCGCAGCAAGACGAGTCTTATGATGAAGACTTGGCCGAAGACCTGGCTAATCGTGAATTTGAAGCAGGTGAATATGCGCCAGGAGGTGGGTGGGAAGTTCTCATCGCCACAAAATAAAACTAGATTTGGATATTAAAATGAGCGTCACAAGAACAGTTCGCGGCAAACGCCCTAAAATTTATACGCAAGACGGTATGGACCACCTTATGGCTATGACAATGGCTTTGGTACAAGAAGTCGCTGTGCTCAGAGACCGGGTTGATCTTGTAGAACGGGTAGCCGATTCCAAGGGGGTTGTTCTGTCAAAAGAAATCGAATCTTTTGAACTCGACCAAACAGCTCTCGAAGCGAGAGAAACTTGGCGCAATGAATATATGGCCAGAGTGTTTGCAATTTTTGAACAAGAAGCTGCTGAATTAAACGCCAAAGATACATCCGAAAAATATCAAAAAACATTGGATAAAATTGCGGTTGGGTAACGGAGTAAAACCGCTATTCGGCAGTCGGTCATTTCCTACTAATAACGTTTCTGCCCGCATTTTAAAATGTAGGTCTACATTCGCGCCATTTGTGAACAAATTAATAACTTGAAAAGAGAAATTTTTGATGGGCTCAAATTTTTTTAAGAAATCGATTTTCGCGGCGGTATCAGGCTTAACTGTTGCGTGTTCACCAACTTCGAATGTTGACCAAGAGCTGTCAGCTAAAGATCTAGACGAATATCGACGAAAACTAGCTATAACGCTTAAGAACCCTGTGCAGCGCACAAAATTAATTGCGAAAGTGTTAGGATCCACTGTTGAAGAAGAACGTCATGGTTATCTGAAGTTTCATGTTTTTGGATTTGCTGGAGATGGCAACCTTATTCCGTTCTTTACAATGAATAATTACGTGGTCCAGAAATGGAGGCCTGGGGACGATGGGTCTTATGAACTTGAGCATTATGAAGCGGCTTATTATTCTAAATTTGATACGAACGAGCCTATAGAGGAGTGGGAGAATCCTCTGACAGGTGAGTCGTTAAAAATCCCACCCTTTATCCTGGGGCCTGTTCCAAGATCTTATGGGCCTGACTTGGGCAAAAGCTCCGCAAGCTTTGCGCCGGACCCTATGAATATTACGATGATTGGTGATCGAGTATACATTCCGACGTTGTCAAAGTTCGAATTTCCAAATTCACTTTCCGTTGAGGACTGGGGGCCATATTCTTCTGGGCCGATTACCTATTGGGATTCGATGTTAGTTTACTCGGCCGGTGTTCAAGATGTTTTTGATAATTCAAAAACGCATGTTGGCGCTGAAATGCACATGCAAAATTTAGTGAGTTGGGCGCCTTTCTTGAAACTCGGGCAGTCACCTGGACGGACTATGGTGCGAGCTTATGGACAGCATATTTCTGGATATGATGCTCTGCCGAAAGATATTCGGGAAAATCTTAAAAAATATACACCAGAGATATTCGATATCGATGGCTGGACGGATCTACGGATGGATTCGATTGAACTCGCGCAATCACTAGCCAAGCAGCGCGCTGATGGTGTGCTTGATATTGACCAAGAAGATTATGTACCGGTCAAGGTGAAGAAATTTGATGAAATCGGAAAATAGGTTTACTGTCTTGCACTCATAACAGTGTGGAACTCAAATATGCCTAATCTGCCATCGCAATCCACCATTAAACCTGTTTGGTTTACGGCTTTGGCGACAAGATAGTGCCACAGACTCTTTTTGATAAGTTATGGGATAGTCACCATATCAAAACGCTGGATAGCGGCGAGTCGTTGATAGCCATTGATCGTGTGTTTTTACATGAGCGCACAGGTAGTGTGGCACTTGAATCAATTTTAGAAAGTGGCCGTAAACCTCGAGCACCCGAAACGGTCTTCGCGACCATTGACCATATTGTTTCAAATGATGTGGGGCGTTCCAAAAACAAGGCCCGCATGCCTGGCGGTGAAGCCTTTATTAAGGCGACCCGCGGCGCTGCAAAAGCAACGGGTATAAATCTGATTGATGTGTTGGATGCGGACCAAGGCATCGTGCATGTGATATCGCCCGAATTGGGTATTGCGCAGCCCGGTTTGACGTTGGTTTGCCCAGATAGTCACACCTGTAGCCAAGGCGCGTTAGGCGCTCTAGCTTGGGGCATTGGATCTACGGACGCAGAACATGCAATCGTCACGGGGACGTTAAGAGTAAAAAAGCCGCCACAAATGCGTATCATTCTAAACGGTGAGTTGGGGTCTGGCGTGAGCGCAAAAGATGTGGCTCTTCACATCATCGCAAAATTTGGCGCCGCAGGCGGGCAACGTTGCGCTATTGAATATAGCGGTAGCGTGATAGACGCGATGTCAGTCGAGGCGCGCTTGACCTTGTGTAACATGGCGGTTGAATTCGCCGCTTTTACAGCCGTGATCGCCCCTGATGAAATCACCAAAGATTATTTAGAGGGGCGAAAATACTCCCCGAAGGGTAAAAAGTTACACGCCGCCACTCAGGACTGGAAAAATTTAAAAACGGACACTGACGCCGTCTTTGACTTCGAATATACCCTAGATGCGGCGGATATTTCGCCAACTGTCACCTGGGGTATTTCGCCGGAACAGGCGATCCCGCTCGGTGCGGTGGTACCAAAGTCTGAGGATAGAAATGCCTTATCCTATATGGGCCTGGCAGGGGGTGAAGCTTTGTCTTCTCTTTCAATTGGCGGCGCCTTTATTGGGTCTTGTACCAATGCGCGCTTATCGGATTTGCGTCTTGCCGCCTCAATCCTTAAGGGGCGTAAGGTTGCTCCAAACGTAACCGCAATTTGTGTGCCAGGGTCAAGAGCGGTCAGCCGCGCCGCAGAAGAAGAAGGTTTAGATAAAATATTCGAGCAAGCGGGATTTGAATGGGGCACGGCGGGCTGCGCCTTTTGTTTCTATGCGGGAGGCAAAACCTTTCCATCGGGGACCCGCGTGGTGAGTTCGACCAATAGAAACTTTAAAGGCCGTCAAGGACCTGGCGTTAGAACGCATCTGGCCAGCCCCGCCGTTGTTGCGGCCTCAGCTATCGCAGGCGTTATCTGCGGACCTGATAATTTGGATGCCCTCTCGTGACGCCATTTGTCTTGCACCACGGGATTACGGCCTATTTTAATCAGGATAACATAGACACTGATCAAATTATCCCGTCTAGGGAAATGAAAACCGTCTCCAAAACAGGGTTGGCTGATGGCTTGTTTGCGGGACAAAGATATACCGAAGGTCGCAAGCCCAACCCAAATTTTATTCTTAATCAAGCGGGCTATAAAAATGCGACTATTGTGTTAGCCGGTCAGAATTTTGGCTGCGGGAGCTCGCGTGAGCATGCTGTCTGGGCGCTGAAAGATTACGGGTTTCGCGCCATAATTGCTCAGAGCTTTGGAGAAATATTTTATAATAATTGCGTTCGTAATGGTATCTTGCCTATACAGATGGACGCCAAAGAGATTGCGTCACTGGGACAAGAAGTGACGATAAATCTGCCCAACCAAAAGGTTGATGATGTGCCCTTTGATATCCCGCCCAGTGATAAGAAAATGTTGGTTGAAGGCCTAGATATGATTGATCAATCTTTGGTGCATCAGAGGGATATCGATGATTTTTTTCGTCGTGACCGTATCTCTAGAGCGTGGAAATATTAATTTCTCTTGATTTAAAAATAGCGACAACATCAAATTTGTTACCTTCATAGCTCTTGTGAGCTTCTATTCTTCGACTTTTCACTGTTTGAGAAGACATTTTCTGGACTTTCGGGTTGCTTTCAAACTTTATATTATTGTCCGTGTTGACCGACAGGCGAATGTAATTTAGCTAATTGTCATTCATTAGCGTAACCTGGATCGATAAATGACAGCAGTTAAGACCAAAGAGAAATCAATCCGTTCGATTTCACGGGCCTTACATGTGCTGCAAGCCATTAACCGCCATGGCTCTTTGACCATGACGCAAATTTCCAAAATCGTGAAGCTGCCTTATCCGACGGCCTGCCGCGTTGTTTATACCTTGGTTGGGGAAGGGGTGATTGAGCGCGAAACGTCGCGTAAATATTACCGCGCAACGGCTTTGGCACAATCCTTAAGCTGCGGTTATCAGCAACAAGTGCGTCTTGTGACGATTGCGCGCCCGCATATTGAAGAGCTAACCAGGCAGTCGGGTTGGCCCGTTACCATTGCCTCGCGGGTTGGCTCGGTGATGGTGATACAAGATTCGACCCATAGCATTACGGCCATGACCTTTTCTCATTATCATCCTGGCTATTCTTTGCCGATTGCCTCTAGCGCGTCAGGCATGGTCTATTTGGCGCATACGGATCCAGAAGAACGACAACAAATCATTGAACAAATTCTGCATACAGACCTAAATGAGGATAGCGCGATTGCTATCAAGGCGCTTAACGAAAATCATTTTCAAATGATTTTAGATGATGGTTACGCCTCTTTCATTCGTAACCCGCATACGAAAGACCCGGGCAAAACCTCCAGTATTGCTTTGCCGCTTTTCCGAAATGATATCTTAGTGGGCACGATGACAATGGTGTTTTTCTCAACATCCCTTCGAGTCGCCGATGCCTTGGATAAACACAAAACACTCATTTTTGAAACTCAAGCGAAGATTAATCGCGACCTGACTGAAATGAAATTATTTAACCCGTCTGAAGATTAGTCTCTTAATACTCTAAGCATTGAGGGCTCTTTCGCTTCTGGGTATTGAATTATCCCCACCCATATTGTGAGCAATACAGGATTTTATTCCTATATCTCTTGACTCTTCTTGATTAAGAACAAATAACGAACATTATGCAAAAATCCATTCTCAATACGGAGCCTATATGGCTCACCGATGAGCTGTCTCTACAGCGCGCGCGTATTCATGAGGTTATGGGCCAGGCGAGCGATAGTTTTGCGGTGATGATGGCGTTCAAACTCAAAGGTCCTATTGTCTGGATAGGGCGCGGGCATGATGTTGGATCGATTACGCCCACAGCGTTAAAGAATTTTATCGACCCAGCGCGCATTGTTTTAACGGAAGGCACAAGCCGAAAAGAGGTGCTCTGGGCGGGGGAGCAAGCCTTGCGCTCGAAAGGCGCGGCTCTGACCATCATCGAGCTTCATATAGGCCCAGACCTGCGCGAAAGCCGCCGGTTGCAGCTCGCGGCTGAAGAAGGGAAAGGGGTTGGGCTTATTCTGATTAGGCGGCGCGCCCAATCATCTGCCTCTCAAACGCGCTGGATATGTAAGCCGCAACTAAGCTCAGACGAAGCCGCGCATACCACTCAAATAGCGGGGCCTTGGGTGTGGGAGATGACCAAAAATAAATCAGGACCTGTGGGGCGTTGGTCAGTTAGATGGAGGGAAGGGAAAGATGCGACGCATAATGTCCATATGGTTTCCGCAACTGCC
>CAZJRU010000023.1:0-17890 GCA_964548315.1 uncultured Hellea sp. | reverse complement strand
CTCGCGCGGCGAACATCGGCGGTGGGGCGGGTGGTCCATGACGTGAATGGTTTGTGAGGATGTTGAGTCATTTGTTTCTCATTTGACGAAAAGTTCAACATATATATATTTTATGAACGCAAATTAAAGATTTATCGCCTGGGACATTTTTCAAGACTTGGGTAATTTTCACGAACTTACTGCCGTTATCTTACGTTGCCGCATCTGGATAGGCTTTGCTCGGCCTATTTCCGCTATCGGCGCAGTTGTGGAGGCTTCAAGTCCTTAGATGTGTTTTGAGAGAGTTTGGCCGATTTAACGCTCGTGGGTTGCGTCTCTGGCTTTGCTTCGGTCTCAGGTTTATCAATGATGATTTCGCCATTCTCCGCTTTATAGCGTGACACATCAATTTCAAATGACGTCATGAAGAGCTTACCTTCCGTGCCGTCTATCAAAGACCTCTGTGTGCGCGTCTCATCGCGCGTAAATGTCCCCTGCCGAATAAGGAGCGCCTTACTCGCGATCACTCGTCCTTTTAATTGTTCTGCCCCGTCTGCGTTTTTAAAAGCGGAGGCGCTTAAATTCAAACGGGCAATGCCAAGCTCGCTGAGTGTTTTTCCTTCATTGCTTTCATAAATCCCATCTTTTCCATAATCTTGCCAGACCATGAAATGAGAAAACTCTCTGTCACGCTTATCAATAAAGCCGTCGCCATTATCATCGAATTTCTTGAGCATGTAAAAATTTGAACTTCTTTGGGCCTGCTCGAGGTCCATTTGCACAACTTCCTCTAATCCGTCGAGCCGCTTATTGCGGTTACGGTCATGGAATAAAAATCCCGCGCCTGACCCGAGCCACCCTGTTCTATGTTTCTTCTCTTTATCATGAATGTTCAGATAGGCTTTTGATTGATATTGCCCAACGGTCCATAAACCAGAGCCTTTCAAGTCGAGCGTGACATAAGCGGGCGAGCGTTTAATTATTTTGGAGTAACTTATCCGCTTAGGTTCTTTCGCCTTACGGGCTTTGGTCAACAAGGTATTCCCAGCATATACAGACAATAGAATGATTATAACCCATCGGGCTGTCTTACCCAGCCCGTATTCCCCGTCATTACCTTCCGAAACTCTATCAAAAACGGACCCTGATTCATCCGGCCTATAGGCGGGTCCTTGATATGCTGCGTAATCCGCAGAGCTCGGAATAACGTCATGTATAATTGACGGATTGACAGGTCTGCGCCCGAAACCTTGAGCAAAAGTCGGCGCGCCCGTTGATTGCCCTCGATAGGCCTGCGCGCCATAGGCATCCCCATTATAGGCTTGAAGGCTACGCGCGCGGGTGTCTTTGCGAACGCCCGATCCATAAATCATACTGCCAGATAATTGCGCTAATTTATCAATACGGGTCTTTATGGTTGGATGACTGGCATCTTTCCCTGTTGTTGGCCCGTCAATCATCATAGCGTTGGCTATGGCGTTCTTACAGTGAATATCACTCCGGCCATGAATTTTGGACAGCGCGGAAACCAAAGCGGCAGGATTATGCGTTAAGCGCACAGCCTCCGCGTCGGCAATATACTCCCGCGAAGATGAGATAACATAGCGCGTCGCATTAGCAATGAGCGAGGTGAGCTGCATAACAAAACTGTAAAATGCAGCCAAAATCAAAACAGGGAGTAATATTGGCAAGCCTAAGAAAAGCCCGAGCGGGGGAATACGTTTTACAAAAGAAAACTTCATCGGGTTTATGAGGTTTATAGATTTAATACTCCCGATAGCGGCATTGGCGACCGCCATCATATGCATGTCGCCGTTTTTTATGTGGGCGATTTCATGGGCGATCACGGCGGCCAGTTCATCATCATCTAAGGCGTCGAGTAGTCCTTGGGTGATAACGATATGAGCGCTATTTTTTGTCAGGCCTGTCGCAAATGAGTTCAACGCGGGCGACGGAATATAGTCGATTTGCGGGACGGGAATGCCCGCCACGCCGGCCAGGTTTTGGGTGATTGCATAAACTCTAGGACAGCTGTTAGGCGTTAAAGGCTTAAACCCGATTGTTAATTTTAGAAAATAGCTTTGTCCATAATAGAAAAGGGTAAAAACCAAAAAATTGAAAGCCGTCACCCATAGCCACATGGTTTTGACATAACCTATTGGATCATCAAAGACGGCGGGAATATCACGCCAGAACGGAAAAGGGATAGATAGAATAGTCGCTATGGCGATATGCATCGAAAGCATAAAGCCCGAAAACATAACCATAGACCGGAAGTGATTTTGTTGGATGTGCCCAAAAAATCCGTTAACGCGCATATTAAACCCCTAATGTTAAGGGTAATAGGGGCTTAGGTTTAAAACGCAGTCAAAAACTATGTTTAATTATCCATGAAGGAAATATTCCAGCCATAACGGCATCTTTGCAATGGGGCGACTAAATGCAGGCATTTAGGTCTTTAAACCTGCGTTATATTTGTGGGTCCCCAATAGGCGTTCATTTCTGTGACTTTCCCGTCTTCGTTAAAGGTGAAGGTATCAATTATATCGATCGTCATTCCGCCTTTCGGAATATCCACTTCTACGGCGATGTCGGCGTCGACGTGAGTCATTGCGCCGACCGAGCATGTGAAGGGAAATGCTGCGCAATTCCCAGCAACTCGAACGGGGCCATTGAGTTTGAGTTTCGCCCCGTTTTTGACAGCTAATTTATAAAAGGTATGGATAGCTTCCCTGCCTTGCTTGGGCGGCGTTCCCATAGGGTCGATCACTGTGGCATCATCGGCGTATAGATCAGCAATCCCGTCCGCGTCTTGGGCGTTAAAAAGCCTAATATAAGCTTCAACGGCTTCTTTCATATGTTCTGACATCTCTTCTCTCCTTAAGGATAATAACGGCTGATGGTATCGACAACGCAGGCGGGCTTTTCTTCGCCCTCGATCTCAATCGTCACGCGCAATGTTGATTGATAGCCGCCCGGCACTTCTTTGATTTCAATAAACTCACCATGACCTCGAATTCGGGCTCCTGATTTAACGGGGTTAAGAAAGCGCACTTTGTCAGTCCCGTAATTAATCCCCATTTTCATGCCTTTAATTTCGATAATTTCTGGCATGATTTTAGACGCCAGAGAAAGCGTGAGGTAGCCATGGGCAATGGTCGTTCCAAAAGGGCCCGTTTTTGCTTTCTCTGGGTCAACATGAATCCATTGATGATCGCCCGTGGCCTCTGCAAAGGTATTGATACGCTCCTGCGTAATTTCCATCCATTCAGATGGCCCAATTTTGAGACCTTCTTTGCCGAGTAAGTCCCCCGGCGCGTCTATTACTGTGAGTGTCATATTGTGGCCGCCTTTTCTAAGCTCGTTGTGAGGATGTGGAGATAACTTCGCCGGTCATATAGCTGGAATAGTCCGACGCGAGGAAAACCATAACATTAGCCTGCTCCCACACTTCGCTGCCTCTGCCATAGGCCTCTTTGGCTTCAAGTTCTGCTAATAATTCTTTACTGGTGACTTTGTGCAGGAAGGGATGCAGCGCAAGGCTCGGCGCAACCGCGTTAACGCGAACGCCAAATTCAGCCCCCTCAACGCCCGCGCAGCGCGTGAGCGCCATGACGCCCGCCTTGGCCGCCGCGTAATGCGCCTGTCCCTTTTGCGCGCGCCATCCTAGAACCGAGGCATTATTGACGATAACGCCGCCGCCCCCGCCAGAATCATAAGAGGCTTTCATGAATTGCATCGCCGCGCGGTTAATCCGAAAACATCCATTCAGGGTAACGTCCAGAACAACCATCCATTGCTCATCCGTCATATCAACGAGGTCAGCCGTTCCGCCAAGCCCTGCATTGTTGATGACAACATCAATACCGCCCAGTGATTTACCCGCCGCCGCGATTAAGCCGTCCACCTCGTCTTGTTTTGTCACATTGCAAATGGCGTAATCTGGGCGCTGCCCTGTCTGGGCTTCGAGCGTGTCCTGCGCTTTTTGAAGACGGCCTTCGTGAATGTCAGAGATAAAAACCTGAGCGCCTTCTTCGATACATTTTTTCGCTGCCGCAAATCCGATACCTGTTCCCGCCGCGGCCGTAATGACAACGCGTTTGCCTTTAAGCAATCCGTGTCCTGGAACGTAATCAGGTATGTTTTTTAAATCCGCCATCTTTATCCTTTTATCACAGTTCCGCCGCCGCGTGGTTCTTTGGGCATGCCCAAAGCGCGCTCTGCGATAATGTTACGCTGTATCTGGTTGGTCCCGCCATAAATCGTATCAGAGCGCGAGAAGAGAAATAGCTTTTGCATTTTATTATATTCGCCGTCTTCTAAAACTTCAGCGTCGGAGCCCATCACATCCATCGCGAGCTCGCCCAAATCACGATGCCAACTCGCCCAATAGATTTTAGACATATAGCCCTCTTTGGTCAGCTCGCCAGTCTCTGCCGCTTGTAAAGTCCGCAGCGCTGTAAAGCGCATGATTTTAAGCCCCGCATAGGCTTTGGCAATACGCTGGCGGATAAGCGGGTCTTGAGCCGCCCCATTCTTTTTTGCGAGGGCAACAATTTGGCGAAACTCATCTGCAAAAGTCATTTGCTGGCCCAGCGTAGACGCGCCGCGTTCAAACCCGAGCAACGCCATGGCAATCTTCCAGCCATCCCCAACGCCGCCAATGATGTCAGCTTCATCACACATCGCGCCGTCAAAAAAGACTTCGTTAAATTCCGCCGTTCCGCTCATTTGTTTTATTGGGCGAATATCAATGCCCGCTTGGTCAAGCTTGACCAAGAGAAAAACGAGGCCATGACGTCCGACAGATCTCTCTTCAGCGCGGGCCACAACAAAGATGTAATCTGAGTCCATGGCGAGCGACGTCCATATTTTCTGACCGTCTATTACCCACTTCCCATTTTCTAATCGCGCTTTGGTTTTGATGTTGGAGAGGTCGGAACCCGCATTGGGTTCGCTATAGCCTTGGCACCAAAACTCTGTCCCCGCTTTAATGCCAGGTAGATATTTGGCCTTTTGCGCCTCAGTCCCATAAGCGATGATTGTCGGCGCTAATAAGGTTTCACCGATATGACCCGCTCGGCCTGGTCCGCCGTGAGCGGCATATTCTTCATTAAAACCAACAAGCTCATCAAGGCTTGCGCCGCGCCCGCCATATTCTTTTGGCCAGCCCACACCAATCCAACCCGCCTCACCCATTTCGCGTTCCCACTTCAAGCGCATGCCCGGAAAGGCGTCTTCATCGCCAGGTGTTGCCCGTCCGCGCAGGCATTCATAGTCCCCGCAAAAATTATCGCTCATCCATTCGGAAAACTCTTCGCGCAATTCACTCATGCTGCGTCTCCGAAAATTTCATCCGCCAAGCGCGCATAATCTCGCGCAGAGTTTCCAAACATCGCCCGGTTCGCCCGCGCCCGTTTGAAGAAGAAATGCAGCGGATATTCCCAGGTAAACCCAATCCCGCCGTGAAGCTGTATGGCATCACCTGCAACTTTAAAAAAGGCGTCCGCAGCATAGGCTTTGGCAATCAAAGCCGCTTCTGTTTTTTCCTCAGCAGGCGCCATAGCCGCCGCGTAAACCGCAGAGCGCGCCGCTTCGATCAGAATAAACATATCGGCACAGCGATGTTTAAGGGCTTGAAAACTGGCTATAGGGCGTCCGAATTGCACGCGCTGCCCTGCATATTCGAGCGTCATATCTAGGCATTTTTGCGCCCCGCCAATGCATTCTGCGGCAAGGGCAATAAAAGAGTGCGTAATGAGCTTCTCATGGCGTTCTTCACTGCCGTAGCCGATGATTTGCAAATCGCTTTCGGCGACCTCACTCCAGTCGACACTGGCAAAGCCCCGAGTGGGGTCCATGGTTTTCTCTGGCGTTATCACAAGACCTGCCGCGTCTTTAGATATGGCAAAATAATCCATACCTTCAGCCACGCGGCGTGAGAGAACAATCATATCTGCATGACCGGCGTAAGCAACATGTGAGACCGCTTTTCGCGACGCGTCGTGACCATCGCAATAGGCGGCCGTAAGTTCTCCTGCCGCGATTTTGGGTAATAAATCAGATTGTGCTTTTTCTTCGCCCGCTGTCTCAAGAATATCGGTTACAATACCACAGCTCGTTAAAAAGGGAACCGCGCAGAGAGACGCGCCAAGTTCTTCCATGACAACGACGCGGCCAAGGTCGCCTAGTCCCGCCCCGCCGTAAGCTTCATCAATGGCGATACCCGCCATGCCCATTTCTTGCGCAAAGATCTTCCAAGCCTCGGCGTCAAAAGGTGTTCCTGACTGATATATTTTCTCTGGCCCCTTGCCGCCGTCATACCATGCTTGCAGAAAGCCGCGCGCGGCCTCCCGGATCATATCATGGTCGTCTGTAAAGGGGTACGCCATTAGCTACCATAAACCTTTTGTGCGGGCTGGGTCACCTCAAGCAACCGGTTTATGACGCTTGCGATTTCATCGGGTTCATATCGCGCCTCTTTGTCATTAACCGGACCTGTATGCCAGCCTTCCGAAATGGAGAGCTTCCCGCCAAAGCTTTCAAAACAATGACCCGTTAGGTCAGATGATTTCTCGCTGACGAGATAGACAATAAGCGGAGCGACATTGGCCGGATCAAATTTATCAAAGCTGCCATCTTCAGGCACTTTCATCATATCGGCGAAAACGTCTTCGGTCATACCTGTACGCCCCTGCGGGGCAACGGCGTTGGCGGTAATGCCGTAACGCGCGAGCTCTGCAGCTTGGTTGAGCGTTAGGGTTAAAATCCCGCCTTTGGCTGCGCTATAATTAGTTTGCCCGACAGAGCCCTGCAACCCCGCGCCAGAGCTTGTATTGATAATACGCGCATTGACGTCTTTGCCTTCTTTGCTTTGCTGACGCCAATATTTAGCCGCGTGTGAGCTAATGCAGAAATGCCCTTTTAAATGGACTTTAATCACCAAGTCCCAATCCTCTTCAGAGAGCGACGTAAACATTCTATCGCGGTTATTGCCCGCATTATTGACCACGGCATGGAGGTCGCCAAATTCATCAATCGCAGATTTTACAATATCAAACGCGCTATCATAATCGGTGATGTCCCCGAAGTTGACGATGGCCTGTCCGCCAGCTTTTTTGATGAGCTTGACTGTTTCGTTTGCTGTTTTTTTATTGATGTCATTCACGACAACATTTGCGCCTTCTGCGCCTAATGCCAAGGCATAGGCCCGGCCAAGACCGCCGCCTGCGCCTGTAATAATTACAGTTCTATCTTTGCAGAAATCAGCCATTATTAAAGTCTTTCGATGATGGTCACATTGGCAACGCCGCCGCCTTCGCACATTGTTTGAAGTCCATAGCGCGACTCGCGTCTTTCCATCTCATGCAACAATGTCGTCATAAGCTTCGTCCCCGTAGAGCCAAGTGGATGCCCCAGCGCAATCGCGCCCCCGTTTACATTTGTTTTCTCATGCGGAATGCCTGTCTCATGCATCCACGCCATAGGCACAGGCGCAAAGGCTTCATTACATTCGGCCAAGTCAATATCATTGGCGCTCATTCCGGCTCGTTTTAGAGCGCGCTTGGTCGCCGCGATTGGGCCTGTAAGCATCATAATAGGGTCATCGCCCATAACATCGAGATGATGAATTCGCGCGCGCGGCTTAAGATTATACCGCTTCACCGCAGCTTCGGAGGCAATCAGCATGGCGGAAGACCCATCACAGGTTTGGCTCGCGACGCCCGCCGTAATAAGCCCATGGTCATCAAAGGCTTCAAGCTCAGCCATACGTTCCATTGTTGTATTGGCGCGGATAGTTTCATCTTGTTCAAGACCATTTATGGCCGTGATTTCTTTATCGAACCACCCTTCGCTTCTCGCTTTATCCGCGCGTTGATGCGACGCCAGAGAAAAAGCTTCTAAGTCCTTGCGCGAAAATCCCCATTTTTTAGCGATTTCAGACGCTCCGTAAAATTGGTTTACAGGCGCTGTTCCAAAGCGTTCCACCCACCCTGGCGACGTATGAAAAGGATGGTCAAACCCGAGGTCTCGCGCCGCTATCATAGCCGCGCCAATAGGAATTTTACTCATGGTTTGAACGCCGCCCGCGATGACAACATCTTGCGTACCGCTCATCACGGCCTGCGCTGCAAAATGTACGGATTGTTGTGACGAGCCGCATTGACGATCAATCGTCACGCCCGGCACTGTCAGATCATAACCTGCAACAAGCCACGCCGTTCTTGCAATATTTCCCGCCAGCGGCCCGACAGCATCAAGACACCCAAAGATGATATCATCATACTCCGTTTCAGGAATATCATTGCGTTCGACAATTTCTCTGAGAACATGCGCGGCAAGGTCAGCCCCATGTATATCTTGCAGGCTTCCTCGTCTCTTACCTGTCGGTGTCCGTGTTGCGTCGATAATATAAGCTTCAGCCATTTTAGTCTCCTAACTCAATTCCATATTAAATGTCTGACCAGAGCCGAGTTTGACTTCCCCGCTCAAGACATAATCTTCTAATTTTTTCATGTGGTAGTTTCTATCACCCCACTCCCCGCAAAGCGCCCAAGCCCGTTTCATAAAGAGATGCAAGTCAACTTCAAAGGTATAGCCCATGCCGCCATGTACTTGAATAGCTGTCTCCGCCGCGAGCATCGCCGTATCGATGGCAGCGACCTTGGCGTTATGAACCGCCGCCCCGCCTTTGATGGCGGCGAGGTGAATGATTGGCCGCGTAAATTCTATTTGGGTATGCACGTTTGCGAGCTGATGTTTGACAGCTTGGAACGCCCCAATGGGTTTGCCAAATTGTTGACGGTCTTTGGCATAGTCGACGGACATATCTAGCATACGTTTTGACAAGCCTATGAGCTGAGCGGCGCAAAGAACAGCGCCGTGAAAGTTGATAGTTTCAATATTCTCATCGTTACCGCTCTGCGCTTTGCCCAGATGACGCAAAGGATCAATAGAGCGCACAACATCAGCTTTCTCCGCAAATGCTGTGTCAATAAAGGGACGCAGGTCACTGCGCATGGCGCGGCGTATCGGTCCCGAAAACTCATCTTCATTGGCGTGAGGCACTGTTATGCCCGCTATCTCAACATAGGGCTCTGACAAGCCCGCATAGCCCGCGGCTTCAGCCACGGCCGCCATAACGACAAGGGGTTGCTCCAAACCGCCCGCGCTTTCGGGGACCATAATCCCCAGCAACCCAAGCTCTGCAAATTGTGGCCATAGATCAGTTACGTCTTCGCCCGCCACCATAGCCCGCATACGCTCAACCGTATTTTCACCATCGAAAACAGCTTTCGCCGCATCGATTAAATCTTGCTGGTCGGTTGTGAAGCGAAAATCCATGGCTATTTCCTCGGAAGTCCAAGGACGCGCTCAGCGAGGATGTTACGCTGAATTTCATTTGTGCCCGCATAAATAGGCCCTGCAAGAGAAAACATATATCCATCAAGCCAGCGCCCATTATCAATCGCGTCTAGGCCGTCTTCGAGTTCGGCTTGGGCGCCCATGATGGTCATGGCTGTGCGGTGTAAATGCCTGTCCATCTCTGACCAGAAGAGTTTATTCGCGCTGCTTTCTGAACTTATAGACGCCCCCGCCTGCACACGGCTGACAAGTTGGTAGGTCGCGGCGCAGAAACGTTCCGTATTCATCCATGCCTGAATGACTTGCTCGCCCACGCCTGATGAGAGGCGGTCCTTATGTTCCTGATAGAGCTTAACCAAACGCGCGGCGGCGGCTTGAAACCTTGCGGGCGAACGTAAAAGTAATCCGCGCTCAAACCCTGCGGTGGCCATTGCGACGCCCCACCCGCCATGTTCAGGTCCCAGCAAATTCTCGACAGGCACACGCACCTCATCAAAAAAAAGTTCCGCAAATCCGGGGTCGCCGTCAAGCTGCGCAATCGGTCTGCGGGTTAGCCCTTCGCTATCAAGAGGAATAAGAATTTTCGAGAGGCCTTTATGACGCTCACTGCCCTCTTCGGTACGCACAAGCGCGAAACACCAATCCGCAAATACGGCTCGCGAAGACCATGTTTTCTGCCCCGTCACAACATAGTGGTCGCCATCGCGCACGGCTTTGGTACGGATGGCCGCCATATCAGAGCCCGCGCCGGGTTCACTCCAAGCCTGTGCCCAAATATCATCACCGCTGGCCATTGGCGGAAGGAAGCGCGCCTTTTGTGCCTGCGTCCCATATTCCATAATCGTGGGCGCGAGGAGGAAGATACCATTTTGGCTAACGCGCAAGGGCGCATCAGCGCGGTAATATTCTTCTTCAAAAATCAGCCAGGAAATCAAATCAAGCCCGCGCCCGCCATATTCGACGGGCCAATTCACATTGCCCCATTTATCCTTCGCCAGGGTGCGTTCCCATTCGCGGTGAAGATCAAATCCCTCTTGGGTATCCAAGCTCGGCAGACGTTTCTTTGGAGCATGAGTTTTGAGCCACTCTCGCACATCGACGCGAAATTGTTTTTGCTCAGATGTGTATTCAATATTCAAGCTTAGCTCTTTTTAAAATCTGCGGCTTTGCCCGTTTCAACAAAAGCGTCTCGCGATTTTTGGCTATCTTCATGCATATACATTTCGAAAGTAAAGCCCTGCTCCCAGCGGTAATTCTCATCAACATCAAAAGGCTCAATACCGTTGAGCGCTTGCTTGGCTATGCGCAAAGCGTCGCGTGATTTTCTCGCCAAGGTCTGGGCATAGCTCATCGCCTCTTGGACTAACTCGGATCTCGGGACGACTTTCTCAATTCCGCCAAGACGCCAAGCTTCTTGCGCTGATATCTTCCCGCCCGTCAAAAAGGCGGCGCGTACTTTGGCAACGCCGAACATACGCTGTAAATGCGAGGCTCCACCCATCGCGCCCCGGTCTATTTCGGGCAACGAGAAATAAGCATCATCAGAGGCAATCACAATATCGGCCGCGCCGCACATAATAACGCCGCCGCCAATAATGAATTTATGCGCAGCTACAATGACAGGGATTTCGCATTGATGAATGGCTTTGCCTGTCAGATAATTGCCTTTATTGACGCCAACGATGGCCGAGCCGTCATGGGCTAATTCTTTGATATCCACGCCCGCGCAAAAACCTTTGCCTTCCGAGCGTATTACAATCACTTTGACGTCTTCACGCGCGCCCAGTTCATCTATAATTTTTGGAATTTCGTTCCAGGTTTCGCCGTTAAAGGCGTTGACGGGCGGAAAATCAAAAACCACTTCCGCGATATTATCTTTTACATCTGTATGTATCGGCATTTTACGCCCCTACTTTCTTAAGGCTGGCTTCGGCCTCGGCAACGATTGTGCTGACGATATCCGCGCAGCTGGGTAGGTCATCAATAAGTCCCGCAATTTGCCCACTTGGCAGAACGCCTTCATCTGGTCGGCCGTCGACCATCGCTTTTTGTATAATCATCGGGGCATTGCCAGCCATCATAGTTTGTCCCAAGGTCATATCTGTTTTACTTGCCATGCCCCACGCTGTTTTAATGGTTTGCGTCAGGCTCATGCCTGTCTGGGCCTTATACTTCATTCCATTTTGCATGGCGCGGATTAACATGCCTAATTTTGATGATTTTTCCAAATCGGCCAGAACATCATTCATCACCATGCGCTGCGGTAGGCCATCAAGCTTTGTCGATACGGGAATTTTGGTAACTTCTGATTTGAGGTACTCTGCCTTGGTCGCGTCGGGCGTCGGGCTATCGGCGCTCATCATGAACCGCGTACCCATGGCAATACCGTCTGCGCCAAAGGTTAGCGCGGCCGCAAGACCTCTTCCGTCTTTAAAACCCCCGCATGCGACTACCGGCACGCCAAGATTTTGATCAATCACTTGCGCCAGTAAAAGCCACGTCGGCGTTGCGCCCGTATGACCGCCGCCCTCTTGGCCTTGGCAGACCAGTATATCCGCGCCGATTTTGACGGCTTTGCTGGCATGTTTACTGGCGCCAATAGTCGGCACGCACTTCAAGCCTGCAGCTTTGACTTTCTCGACAATTTTAGGTGAAGGCCCACGGCCATATGATAAAGCCGCAACATCATAATCAATGCACATATCGATGATTTTATCGACGCCCTGTTGGAAGGCGTGAATGTTGACGCCGAAAGGCTTATTCGTTTTGGATTTAATCAGCTTGATTTCAGATTCACATTCTTCGGGGCTCATTACCGCCGCAGCTAAAAACCCAAACGCGCCCGCTTTAATACTGGCTGTGACAAGCTGCGAAGTTGCGACCCAGCCCATGGCCGTTTGAATAACGGGATAATCGCAACCGAGCGCGTCGGTTAAGGGTGTTTTGAGGGCTTTGTGCATTCACCCCTCTTTTTTCTTATCGGATTTTTTCTTATTAGACGCGGCCATTTTCTTACCGTCAAAGCCCGCAATGTAATCACCTTTAACAAGCGTATTATTCGCGTGGGCAAAATGATGGTAGCCATAGACCATATCCATGCCCGAGCGCTTGCCCTGTAAATCCTCAATCTGATTACAGGCTTGTTTTGTTAGGGCCATAGCCAGACGCGGCTGGGTAACTAGTTTCTCAGCCCAGCTCTTAACAGCCGCTTCTAGCTCTTCGCGCGGAACAACTTTATTGATCATGCCCGCCGCCATAACGCGCTCCGCTGACCAACGCTCCCCTAGCAGTAAAAACTCTTTGGCATGACGCACATTAAGTTCAAATGGATGGGCGAAATATTCAACGCCCGGGAACCCCATTTGTACAACAGGGTCTTGGAAAAAGGCATCATCAGAGGCGACAATGAGGTCACATACCCAGGCCAGCATAAGCCCGCCCGCAATGCAGCCTTTATGGACTTGCGCAATGGTAGGCTTAGGAACCGCGCGCCAACGGCGGCAGAATTCAAGATACACCTCTTGCTCGCGCACATAGGCTTTTTCCGCGCCGGGTTTATTATCATGATTATAATTCATGGAGCGGCGATCCTCGCGCCCTTGATGAAAATCACGTCCCGGCGTGCCTATGTCATGGCCCGCCGAAAAATGTTTTCCGTTCGCGCGCAGCACGATAACCTTTACATCATCATCCCCCGTCGCCTTGAAGAAGGCATCATCGAGCGCGTAGAGCATCTGCGCATTTTGGCTATTATGATATTTAACGCGGTTGAGCGTAAGGTAAGCTATGCCCTCTTCCACGTCATAGAGAACGGGGCTCTCTTCTTCATAGACGATATCGACGTCGACCTTTGGCACGGTTTCATTACTCATGACGCCCTGACTCCGGGTGGGTTATCTTTGAAGATATAGGCGCGCATATTCTTAGGATCATATTTGGCCATAATATCGAGTTGGCCTTTCGTCGGCGCGGCTGTATCTGGGATGTTATCAGGCTTTACCAGATCAAAGCCCGTATTGTCTTGAACTTCTTCAAAACTCACGCCGGGATGCAATGACCTCACACGGATTGCATGCTCAGGGCCTTCAAAATCTAAGACGCAGAGATTGGTAATAATCTGGCGATGATCTAACCCGCGCGGATATTTGCCATTGGGATAACGCCTCGGATTATATCCAGCGCCGCTCACCATATCGACTTCATCCGCGACAAGGGCGCGTTTATTGTGGCTCGCGAAAAACATCGAGGTTCTATTATTAACCGTATTTCCCGGCAGACCTCGAACGCCCAACATCGTGACTTTAGGCGCAGCGTAATCGCCGATGCAGGACAGGTTCATTTGCCCATATTTATCAACTTGAACGGGCCCAACAAAGGCGTGGCGATTCCCCTTGGCTATCACAGTAAAGACGCGCTCATATCCAATACGGCCTTCTTTTTTGATGTCATAATCCCCGCGCGGCCCAACAGGGACAGGCTCTGCGGCCAGATAATAAATACCGTCGCTCATCATCATGCCTGGCAAGAAGGTCTCTCGCGCGACATAGCCAGCCAGCTTTGGCAAAGTCCCGATAAGGGTCGCAAAGACTTCGGGCGTCTCGTCTCGGAATATTTCCGAAGCGGCAGCAATAGCGAGTTCGGCGAGTGTATAATCAGTGTTCATCATACCCTCCTAAAACGCCGGCAAGGCGAGGCCGCGTATATAATCTTCACCACCAACAGACCCGACATAATCATCCGATTGAACGAACTCAGAGACATAGCCCTCCCAGCCTTCTTTGGCCGTTGCGCTATAGGCTTTTAAGTGAGCAACATCGAAGCCGTAATCTGGCCCGCAGGATGTTGGGTGCGCCCCAAAGCGCGCTTCGGCGACCCCCGCAATGAGGTTGCGCTCAATGGGCATACGCAGAATTTTATGATCATCATTAAAGGCGCTGGTCTCAACGACGCGCTCACACGTTAGATAAGCCTTATCAGCGGCGCGGCAAAACCATTCATCAAAGAACATATCAGGACCGCCTATCCAGCTATTCCCTTTCTGGTCTGCTTCGCTGACGTGACACAGCGCGACATCCAGTTTGATAGCGGGCATCGCCACATAATGGTCGTCGCTATAAGGGCTTTTGATGGTTTTTATATCGGGATTATACGTCATGACATCTGTGCCAAGTCCCGCGATACACGGCAGGAAGTCAAGGTTTTGCGCGGCCGCTTTTAGGCCGAGTTGAAACATGCCTTCATCGACTTCCATAACCTCAAACTCGCCCGCTGATCTCGCGCGGCGAAAGTGAGCCTCAAGCGGAATGGCGTCTAGCGAGACAAAGCTAAAAACCAACTTCTTAATTTTGCGGGCGCTAGCCAACATCCCGACGTCACATCCCCCATAAGACACTAAAGTCAAATCTTTCAAATCTGATTTCACGATTTCGCGGATAAGCGCCATAGGTTTTTGCCGTGCGCCCCAGCCGCCAATGCCGATGGTCATGCCATCTTCGAGCTGACCAACAATGTCGCTCACGCTCATGCGTTTATCTAATACTGAGTGGCTCATAGATTATCCAACAACGGGGAAGTCATATTCATGTCCCCAAATATCCCCAACTGTCGATTTCGTGGGTTTAAACTTCGACCAGTCTTTGACCTGTTTACCGTCATAACCAACTTCGAAGCCAATACCGCCTGGCGCAAAGAAGTAAAATGAGACCATCTCATCATTAGCGTGACGGCCAAGGCTTGCAAAGATATGCAGTCCCGCTTGTTTCACGCGGTCCATACAGTGCCCGACCTCATCCATATCATTCATTTCCGCCATAAGGTGAATAACGCCAGTGGGGTTTGGAAAATTATATAGCCCCAGCGTATGATGACGCGGATTATCAGCATGCATAAAATAGATACGCTGCTTTGGCATCCCCGGCGCAAAGGCAGGAAGGCTCAAATCATCCGAAACACCAAAGCCCATGACCTTACGATAAAAATTGATTGTCTTTTTATTTTCCGGCGCGGGCAGAACCATATGGCCTAGGCCCATATTTCCCGTTTTAAATCCTTTAATCCCATGCCCCGCTTTGAAAGCTTCGCCCTTGGCGCGGCCATAAAATATTTCCAAGACATTTCCAGAAGGATCCGTGACCGAAGCAAAGCCTTTGACCGCGCGGTGTTTCGCGCCCGCATCATCGCCCAGATGCACATCGACTTTGGCCTTTTCAAAGGCCTTAATTTGATTGTCAAAGGCCTTCTTGGAGGACATCTGATATCCACCAGAAATGAAACGGTCGGCCTCGCCCTTTCGTATCATATAACGAAATGGCGCATTATCCATGCGCAGGTATTTAGCGCCTTTTTCTCCGAATGATTTCGCGGTCTCAAATCCTAACACGGTCTTCGCAAATTTAGCCCAAGCGGCCGGGTCCTGCATTTCTAAAATAACATATCCTAAATTCGCAACACCCATAATATTCCCTACCCGTTTTGTAAAAAGTCAATCGACGCGGCGTTAAACATACGCGCATGTTCTATCATTACCCAATGCCCGCAAGCATTAACTTCTATGAAACGGGATGTCTCATTCGCCTCAATGCATTTGGCTTTACCTTGCGGCGGCATAAATTCGTCTTGCCGTCCCCAGAAGGTCAAAATCGGACATGTCAGCTCGCTCATACGCGAGCCTAGCTCCGGCGTTTTCATTGTTGTCAAAACCTCTTTGGGCTGATCTTGAGCAACGGCCCAGCGCATAGCAATAAGCTCCTCAGTGACATGTTTAGGATCATAGGTAAAAAGCCGCATCACATGACCTTGCGTGTCTTTGCTCATGCCCGCCTTATTCGCCTCCATCATCTTCGCGATACCTGGCATGCCCCAATAGGCGCCTTGTTCTTCCAAACAGCCTGGGCCCATGAGGACAAGCTTTTCCACGAAATCGGGATTATCCAGAGCAATCTGAATAGCGACACCGCCCCCGAGGGAGTTGCCGACAAAGCTACAGCTCTCCACTCCTAAAGCCTTAAGGGCAGCCATCAGCGTGTCGCAAAATAATTGTAGCGTATAATCGCCTTGATCGAGGGGCTTGTCCGAATAGCCAAAGCCGATCATGTCGGGCATTAAAACGCGAAACCCGGCCTTGGAAAAAGCCTCTTTATTAAACTGGAAATTTGCCCATGCGCTATTTCCGGGGCCTGACCCATGCAGAAAGACGACCGGATGGCCGTCTTTATCTCCAAATTCGAGATAGTGCATGCGGATAGGTCCAGCTTGCACATAGTGGCCTTCTGGAGGACCGTTTTCAGGCAGTCCCATTACACAAATACGTCCGTACTATCGGCGCCCAAATGCACCGCGCCTAGGTTTCTTGCAAATCCAATGGGGTTATTGGCCACATGGGCCCGCGCAATATGAATATCATGCCAGATATCTTGAATGGGCGAGCCATTGTAAACGCTACGTCCGCCTGCAATATCAAAAACGAGGTCCACAGCTTCCATCATGCGCTCAATCACAAGGCTGGCTTGATAGCGATATTTAACACGGTCTTTCATCGGGATTTCTAGGCCCGCGTTGACGGCGGCCATCATCTCATCAAAATTACGGTACATGATAGCTTCAGTCTCATCGATGAGGTTCGCCGCTTCTGCCACGCGCCGCGTCACGTCAGGGTCACCTGCCAGACGCGTCGGGTCTGTCGAACTTCCCGTCGCGTTTTCGATGAAGAGTTGAAGCGCGTGTTTCGCCGCGCCAATTGCAGGCGTACAGACAACACGGACGAACATCTGCGCCCACGGAATAGAATACATCTCATTGTCTTGATAATGCTTACAGTTAAACCCATCCATCTGATGATGGGTCCGATAGGTCGGTACAAAGACGGGCTTATCAATGACAATGTCATTTGACCCCGTGGCCTGTAACCCCATGGCGTCCCACGTATCTTCAATGATGTAATCAGGTTTTTTCACAAGGAATGTTCTGTAATGAATATTCTCTTTTCCCTGATCAAAAATGAGGCCGCCGAGCAGCACCCAATCGCAGTGACCGGAGCCAGAAGACCAGCCCCACCGTCCGGAGAGCATAAATCCGCCCTCGGCTGTTTCGACCTTGGCGCCTGCGGGATTATAAGATGAACTAATGAAGGTATCGGGCCCGGTTTCGTAAACATCTTTCGCCGCCTGCGGGTCCATTAAGGAAAGTTGATAAGCGTGGACCGCGATAATTCCGCTTGCCCAAGCTGTACCCATATCGCGCTCCGCTATATCAACAGAGGCTTTGAAAAATTCCTGCGGTGGACGCTCAAGACCGCCATATTGTTTCGGTAAAAACGCGCGAAAATAACCCGTCTTACGAATGGCCTCTATCGCCTTTTTCGGGATTTGGCGCTTCTTCCGGCCCTCAGCTGCGCATTTGCTGACAACGTCAAGCGCTGATGAAACATCCAATGCTTGATCTGAACTGACCGACTTCAATGCTGCCTGGCCCATAATAGACTCCTCATTCACAGAAGTTAGAATATCAACACATGCGCATTTTTCAATGACATATAATACGCAAAATG
>CAZJRU010000022.1:3004-17968 GCA_964548315.1 uncultured Hellea sp. | reverse complement strand
CCATGCGCTCGCTATCATAGACATTCATCTGACAGCCATAGGTTTTGATAAAAACAGTTTTTATGTCCCGGTCACTCGCTTCGCTCGTTCCTCGCCTCTTGTTTTTGGCGACATGGGGTGTGTTTATATCACGGGCTTTTTTTGAAGTAACAGAGTCTTGCGCGGCAGGCTTAGCGGCCTTGGCATTTCCTCCGTTACGGGACGCGTTTTCATCGCGCGGTAACAGGACGGTCATAATTATCTCACATATGTTGTGAGCGGGCTATAAGCCCAGATAGGACCTACCGCAAGGCTTTGCTTGTTCTAGTGATGGCCTCCCAAGTGAGAACTTGGACCCGAAACACCTAATAAGAAAAACACGCCAGCAAAAACAAGCATCAATAATATGGCAGGAAGGCTCATGGTATGATCTGCCCAAGTCGCGGCCTTAATGACAGGTGAGGCCTTATCTGCAACAACCTGTTTTACAATATAGCCTTGAGGCTGAAGGTTACTTTGAAATTCTTTAGCCTTATTGTTCAGGCTTTTAACGTTTTCATCCACTTTGCCTGCAAGCTCATAAACCGGCTCAGACTTTTCTCCAACGAAGCTCGCTGTCGCATGTGACTGCGTTTCGATGGTTTCAAGCATGGCATGCCCATCAACACCGCGAGATTGTAGCGTTGTGACGCCGACGCTAATGAGACCTAAAACGAGGAGAGGCTTTAAGATTTGTTTCTTGAAATTAGACATAGCTGAGACACCTTTAAAAATTCAGTTACAACCAAGCAATTAAGATGCCAATTTAGCGTTTTAGGAGAGTTTTTTGCAAAATTTCCCTAAAATACGAAAATTAGGGTGAAGCGACGGGCCTAAGCGGAGGATTTAACCTTACGCCCGTAAAGCTCTAGCCGATGATCGACCAACTCATATCCGAGTTTCGCGGCAATACGTTTTTGAAGTTCTTCAATTTCATCATCGACAAATTCAATGACTTCACCACTTGTCACATCAATCAAATGGTCATGATGATGGTCATCTGCGGTTTCATATCTCGCGCGGCCATCGCGAAAATCATGGGTTTCAATAATGCCCGCTTCTGTAAAGAGGCGGACCGTTCTATAAATTGTTGCCAGAGAAATATTTGAATCAATCGCAGCGGCACGGGCATAGAGCTCTTCCGCATCTGGATGATCCTTGGCTTCTGACAGAACTTTGGCAATAACTTTGCGTTGATCTGTCATGCGCAAGCTACGTTCAGCGCACTTTTTTTCTATCCAACTACCCATGCGAATCTATTACTCTGATGCGTCATTATAGTCTAGTTGTTTAGCGCAAAGCTTTTTGGAACGTCAGCGCCGCGACGCGGCCCATGTCCCGCTTATAATAAGAGGGACGTCGTCCTATCGGTTTAAAACCGTATTTTTTATAAAACGTTATGGCGGCCTCATTGTCCTCAGCCACCTCTAGGAAAAGAAGTTCAACGCCCAAATCAAGGAGTTCAGTCTCGGCAATATCTAATAATGCGCCCGCGATGCCTTGCCGGCGCGCTGCGCTATCCACAGCGATTGTGAGAATTTCGGCTTGATCACCTCCGTGTCGTAAAATCAGAAATCCGTCTAAGGGACGCCCATGTCCAAAACACAAATCTTGGGTGACATGGCCCTGCATCTCTGCCGCTGGCCAGCCCTTGTAAAAAGACTGGGCATGGATTTCTGCCATTCGGGCTGCATCTTTGACATGCAAGCTGCGAGTCATGTGGGCGTTATACCGCCCGGCAATTTTGCATCTGGCCCGCGCGAATAAAGCGGGTCAGCCGGATAATCATCCGGACTAAGATGAGCGCAGAGCCAAGCCAAAACGCGGGTATCCACCACGCCGTCCTCTATGATATTATCAGGTGATAATTTCGCTATGGCTTTGCGCGCAGTCTCTGTGTCTTGCGTGATAGGCCCGCGTATCATTTTACCCTTAAACACCGCCGCCCAGCATATTTGCTTGCGCCGCACATCGACGGAAGTGACAATATTTTTATCCCCCTCTGGATCATAATGGGCGGCTAATATCGCCAAAGACGACATACCAATAACGGGTAGTTTTCGCGGGAGCGCGAAGCCTTTGGCAAAAGCTAGCGCGACGCGCGTCCCTGTAAAACTGCCAGGGCCCGTGCAGACGGCAAGCCTATCAATATCTACAGGACGCAATCCCGCCTGTCCCAAAACCTCATCCACCATGGGCGCGAGCCGCTCGGCGTGGCCCCGGTCAATCTTTTCGGTTTTATAGGCTAATACCTTAGCCGTGTCGCAAATTGCGGCTGTGCAATAAGGACCCGTGCTGTCCAGAGCAAGGATGCGCATCGCTAGATAGCTTGCTCGACCCGCGTGACTTCAGGCACGTAATGTTTGAGCAGGTTTTCAATACCTGACTTGAGAGTCATAGTGGAGCTAGGACATCCCGCGCAAGCGCCGCGCATTTCTAAATACACAGAGCCGTCAGCGTCATCAAAATGTTTGAAGACAATATCGCCGCCATCTTGGGCCACCGCTGGCCTGACCCTGAGGTCAATGAGTTCTTTGATTTGCTCGACGATTTCCAAAGTCTCGCCTTCATAGACGTGGTCATCCACGTCAGCATTGGCCAATTGGTCTAATAGAGGGACGCCGCCAGCAACATAAAAATCCATAATCGCGCCAAGGACAGCTGGCTTGAGATGTTTCCACTGCGCGTCATCCGATTTTGTCACCGAGATATAATCGCTCCCGAAAAATATGCGCGTCACGTCAGGTATCATAAATAACATTTCAGCCAATGGGGCGGCTGTGACGTCCCCGCCGCGCTGAATATCAACAGGCGGCTGACCATCTCCTGTGACGTCTTTGCCGGGTAAAAACTTTAGCGTGGCCGGGTTTGGGGTATCTTCTGTTTGGATAAACACCATGTGCTCCTATATGACAGGCTCAAATCTAGTAGCTACATGGGCTCTAACGGAAAGTTGTGCAAGAGGCGGATTGACGCCGAAGGTTAGATTTGCATCATGTTCAGATGAAACGTGTCTTGCTATTTTCTCTATTATTCACGGCCTGCGCATCCGTTAAAACCCAAATTCCTGGGATTTCCCAAAGCACCATAGCCAGCGAACAAGAGCTTCAGGAAAAATTCGCCTTTAGTAATATCGACAGCCTCATGACGCGGCTCAATAGAGTTGCTGCGCCAATCCTAGAGGCCAACAAAGAGCTCTGCCCCAAAACTCGGCTCGATATTGGCGTGACGACACATAGCCTAAAATCCTACTCTAAATATCTTAAAGACGCCGCCGAGCGTGAGCTGGGTGCCCAAAAGGACGTCTCAATCCTACATGTCAGGCCCGGCTCAACTGCTCATAAAGCCGGGTTGAAACGCGGGGACATAATACTGAGCTCAACCCAAAAGCCCGTCAGCGCCACAGGGAAACGTCTTCAAATTCTATTAGAGGAAAGCCCCAATGATCTAAAAGTCAAACGCGGGGAGGACATTTTTTCTGTCAGTGTCGAGCCCGTCGAAATCTGTAAATACCCAGTTCGGCTATCACCGACCTCGACTATCAATGCCTATGCTGATGGCAATAAAATTACCATGACTGCGGGCATGATGAATTTTGTCAAAAATGATGACGAATTGGCGCTCATTCTCGGACATGAGCTTGGCCACAATACAATGGGGCATATTCGAAAGGTTGTGACCAACTTAATCGTAACCCTTGGCAAGACGCGCTACACGCGGCCCTTTGAATCCGAAGCGGATTATGTTGGCATGTATTACATGGTCCGCGCGGGATATAACCCTGATAACGTAGAAGATGTCTGGCGGCGATTAGCTCTAACAAATCCCAAATCTGTCGTGCGGGCTAAAACCCATCCCGCATACCCCGATAGATATTTGACATTGGCTGCAACCCGAGACGAAATTAATAAGAAGAAAGCGTCCGGCGAAGCTCTCATTCCTAATTTCAAAATTGGTGAAGACGTCCCGTAATTGATTAATTGCCAGAATGTGAAGAGCCATAGCCAGACCCTGGCTCCTCTTCATCATGTCCTTCAATATCAACAATCAGAGTCACAGGATCGGCATTTTGATAATTTAGCGTCAGGGGAATACTGGTTTCACCCTCAGGCAAATTCGTCTTAAACATCATCAGATGATAACTGCCGGGTTTGAAAATCACTTTTTCACCAGGGGGTAAATCAATCCCGTCAACGCGGCGCATTTTCATAACCCCGTCTTCTTCAATATGATTATGTATTTCTATTACTTCACTGACCGGACTGGATGCCGCGATAAGCTTATCCGCCTGCGGTCCGTGATTTACAATTTCGAAATATCCCGCTGAGGTATCGCGGCCTGGAAAGGGCGGTAAAACTCTCGCTGAGGAAATGACAATTCCTTCAACTGATTGATGCGCTTGGTTCGCTGCGTGATCGCTCTCAGCGTGACCTGAGCAGGCCGTCAAAAAAGCGGCCGCCGCTGTCATCAGAATTTTTTTCATATTAAGCTCCACAAAAACCAATAATTTTCCGTACATCCGCGACAATCGGGTCGGCGATCTCAGCGGCTTTATCTGCCGACTTTGACAAAATGAGATTAAGTTCCTCGGGATCCGCTAAATAACGTTTCATCAAATCCGTAATCGGCGCCATCTTTTCAACCGCCAAATCGGCTAGAGCAGGTTTGAAAACGCCAAAGCCCTGCCCTTCATATTCACTTAAAACGCCAGCATCGGTTTGGCCCGATAGAGCGGCATATATACCGACGAGATTGGCCACTTCGGGGCGGTCCTTAAGCTCATCAATATGGCCCGGGATAACGCCCGCATCTGTTTTCGCTTTGCGGATTTTTTTCGCAATGACGTCTGCATCATCCGTTAAATTAATACGAGAATTATCAGACGGATCAGACTTGGACATTTTTGCGCTCCCGTCACGCAGGCTCATCACCTTAGCGCCAGGACCTTTAATTACGGGCTCACACAATGGGAAAAAGCCTGGCGCATTAAAATCATGATTGAACTTGGCTGCAATATCGCGGGTCAATTCTAGATGCTGTTTTTGGTCTTCGCCCACGGGGACATGGGTGGCTTTAAAGGTTAAGATATCTGCCGCTTGCAATACCGGGTAATCATATAGGCCTACCGACATTTTCTCTGAATTTTTACCCGCCTTATCCTTGAACTGTGTCATGCGGTTAAGCCAACCAATACGGGCGACACAATTAAAATACCACGCCAGCTCTGAATGAGCGCGCACAGCCGATTGATTATAGACAATGGCTTTTTTGGGATCGACGCCGGACGCCAGATAAGCGGCGGCAATGTGGCGGGTCTGCTCGGCCAAAACTTTAGGGTCCTGCCACACCGTAATCGCGTGTAAATCAACAATGCAATAAACGCATTCCATCTCATCCTGCAGAGCAACAAATTTTTTCAAAGCGCCGAGATAATTTCCGAGGTGCAAATCACCTGATGGCTGGACCCCTGAGAAAACCCTTTGAGGACCGGAATAGCTATGTGTGTCATCTGACATTATGCGGCTTTCTTTTTGAAGGCGTCGCGAATATCACTCATATCCACCGCCCGCAAGAGGGCAGCAGAGAGAAGATAGACAATAAACCCAATCGCGCACACACCGATTAAAACGCTATAATCAATAACAATCACATTTTGATAAAAAAGACGCGCTTTCGGGGCGAGGTAATATAAAACAAGCCCCATTATCGCCGAGGCCAGAAAAATTCGCGGAAGCTTTGTCATAAGCCGCTTATCTAAAATAAAGAGCTTATCGCGCATCAAGACCACAGCCAGACATATCACATTCGTCCAAGCGGCAATTGTTGTCCCGAGGGCTAACCCGTAAAACCCTATTGTGAAAAAGAGGCTAGCGCCAACAACCAGATTAATCACGGCAGAGAGACCTGCAAAGACCATCGGCGTTTTAGTATTTTCCCGCGCAAAAAAGGCAGGCGTGAGGACTTTAAGTAAAACGAAAGCCGGCAGACCTAAAGCGAACATACGAAGCGCCTTAGCGGCCTGAACCGTATCTACCGAGGTGAACAGCCCGCGTTCAAATAATCCAGCAATTAAAAACTCGGGCATCACAGCCAAGGCAATGGCCGCTGGCATTGTCAGAAACGCCGATATCTCAGCCGCGCGGTTCATGCTGCGCATCGCGCCAAGATCGTCGCCCGCGCGAAGACTTCTTGATAGGCTTGGCAAAAGCGCAATCCCCATAGCAATCCCAATCATGCCAAGGGGAAGCTGATAAAGCCTGTCTGAATAATAAAGCCAGCTCGCCGCGCTATCCATTGTTGTCGCAATGGAATGGCTGACCATGAGATTAATATGTGTTATCCCTGCTGCGATAACGCCCGGAATACCTAACGTGATCAGCCGCCGGACGCCTGGCGTAAGACGCGGGCGAAAGATGGGCAGTTTTATTTTGGCCTTGCGAATGGCCCACACTAATAATCCAGCCTGCAGAACGCCGGATACAATCCAGCCTATCGATATATAGAGAGCTAAGGTCTCAAGATTGTCGACTAGCTTTGAGGCGACCAATAAAATACTGATCAGCACAATATTAAGCAGAATTGGAACAAAGGCCGCCGCCGCAAAATAACCCCGCGTATTAAGCACGCCTGAAAACAAGGCCGCCAAAGCCATGAGCAATAGATACGGCATGGTTATTCGGGCATAAAGCACCGCAAGATCATAAGGCGCGCTCGCGCCCGCCTCGCCCGCCCGGTCAAGGCCAAAGCCGATCATGTTTAATGACCATGGCATGGTGATTTGAAAAACAATTACAATGGCCGCAACAACTAAGAACAGAGCGGCCATAGCTTGGCCTGCAAAGCTGGCAGCAGCATCGTCGCCCTCTTCCTCAATGCGCCTGGCGTAAAGCGGAACGAAGGCGGCGTTAAAGGCCCCTTCCGCAAACATGCGCCGAAAGAGGTTTGGTAATTTTACCGCCGTGACCAGGGCGTCATTGATCACCCCTGCGCCAAGGTATTTCGCCATTAAAATATCTCGGATCAATCCGAGAATACGGCTAATTAAGGTCCAAGAGCCAATGATTGCCGTTGACTTTAAAAGACGCATTAAGCAGCCTTCTTAGGCTGTTTTATTTCCAGAACTTCCAGTAATTTGGTTTTCAAAACCGCTCTCTGACTTTCAGATATCTTTCCATTGTTGCCTTGATTGCGAACATAAAACGCGTCCACGGCTTTTTCGCCCACAACCTCAATATGGGCCGAGAGAACGTCTAAATCCAAATCTCTTAAGGTTTCCGCGAGATGACAGAGTAAACCAGGCCGGTCTCGGGCCTCAATTTCTATGATTGTCGAGTCGCGCGATTGACTATCTAAAAATTTAACACGAGGCTTAACGGGAATGGCCCCTGCGCGTTTCGATTTAATTTCCTTGGGAATTTTCATATCCGATGTATCGCCATTGGCAGCTTTTCGGGCCCGGCGCCTTAAAGTCTCTAGCGCGTGATCGCTTTGACGCCCAAATGCATGTCCATCCGGGTTTTGAAGATAGAATATATTCATAACGAGCCCGCCCTCACCCGTATGTAATTTCGCTCCAGCGATCGAGGCCCCGCAGGATGATATAGCCCGCGTAACATCAGCGAAGAGAGAGGGGCGGTCATGAGTGAGCACCCAAAGCTCGGTAATATCATTTGAGCGGTCCCGCCGCGTCTGAACGGCAGTCTCCTGTTTTGCTTCAATCACTTGATCATAAAATCTGGCATGAAGAAGAAGCGCCACCATGTCAAAATTAAGCCAATATTGAGTCCCAAGTTTCGAGGTAATCGGCGTTATGCGCTCTTCTATACCGCCCGGTAATTTTTCTTTAAACTGCTCCTTCGCAGCTTGCGCTCTGGCGAGCGGGGCAAGCTCAGTTTTACCATCAAGATAAGCAGACGTATTGTGATAGAGGTTGGTCAATAAAACCGCCTTCCAATCATTCCATATGCCGGGCCCAACGGCCTTGATGTCGACAACAGTTAGAACCGTTAACAAATCGAGCCGTTCTTTGGACCCAACTAATTCGGCAAATTCTCTGATTGTGTCGATATCAGAAATATCGCGCCTTTGAGCCGTTTCAGACATATCTAAATGACGCCGCACCAACCATGAGACTGTATCCGTGACGTCTTGATCACATCCCAATCTCCGGCAAGCGCGCCGCGCGAGCTGCGCCCCTTCAATGCACTGATCGCCCTGCCCCTTACCGGTATCATGGAGTAAACAGGTCAAATATATGATGAGCTTTTGCCTCTCAGAAAAAGATTTCACGATGCCTGTGGACACAGGGTGCTCAGTCTCTTTCAGCCCCGATAAAATATTATGAAAGTGGTCAACTAAGCGCAGACTATGCTCATCAACCGTATAGGCGTGATGCATATTGAACTGTGTCCGCGCGACAATGCCGCCAAATTCAAGAAGATATCGGCCCAGCAAGCCCGCCTCATTCATAACCTTTAAAGTCGCATAAGGGGCCTTAGCTCCGAGTAGTGTCTTTTGAAAGATTTGAGAGATTTCAGGGTCCCGGCGAAACTCATTATCAATCAAGTTTTTTCGAAAATCGATTGCGGTAAAGGCGTCGGGGTGAATATCAATATTACGCCGTCCGGCGGTTTCAAAAATTTGCATGATGACAGATGGTTTCTTCTTGATGGCCAAGGGGTCCTTGAACATCAATCTTCCATGGTCAAAGATGAAATCTTTATTTTTGAGATTACGCCGCGAATTCGGTAATAATGCGTCGAGCCCCTTGGGTAATAAGATCGCTTTTTCTGCTTCCAGCTTAGCGCAAGCAATTCGCGTTAATGCGCCAACTTGTTTGGCATTGGTAAAATATTCACGCATGAATTTTTCGACCGCGACTTCAACGGGGCCTGAGGCAAACCCCATTTTGCGCGCCAAGAGTGTTTGCTTATCAAAGCTAAGTGTTTCCGTCGCGCGCCCCGCCAGAAAATGTAGCCATATGCGCGAGCGCCACAAAAAATCAGCCGCGTGAACAAAACGGTTTGCCGCGCCCGCATCAAACAGCCCCATTTCAACATAATCACTGGCTTGTTGCGGGTCGGTAATACGGCCTTCTTTATCCAGAAACCGAGCAATCCAATAAAGAACATGAAGGTCTCTTAGCCCGCCCTTACCCTCTTTGACATTTGGCTCAATGACATAACGGGAATTCCCTTCGCGCTCATGCCGGATATCTCTTTCTTTCAATTTCTCCGCAATATAAGCGCGGCCCTTGCCCTTAGTGATATCCTTACGAAAGCGGGCATATAGCGTTTTCGCCAAGTCTTCATCACCCGCTAAATATCTAATATCAAGAAGCGAAGTCAGAATTGTCTGATCTTCCTTGGCCAGTTTAATTGACTGGTCAATCGTTCTGACAGAGTGGCCAACTTTCAGACCCATATCCCACAGCATGTAGAGAATATATTCTGTCACCTGTTCCGTATGAGCGGACCCTTTTTTGTCGGCTATTAGAAAGAGCAGATCTAGATCAGACTCTGGCGCCATTTCCCCGCGCCCAAAACCGCCAACGGCGCAAAGCGAGAGAACTTCTGATTTCGTGGGATTAGACACTCGCTGAATATGGGTTGTTGTGAAACCATATAAGGCTCTGACGATATCATCATGAATAGACGCGAGAAGCCGCGCCGTTTCCAGCCCGTCAAGACGCCCGTGTTCAAAGCGCTCTCTGGCCGAAAGCTTTGCGCTTTCCAGCGTCGTCTTGAGTAATGTCAAAGCGTCAGTACGCAGGTTTTTTGATGTCTTAGAAAGCTGGGTTAATTGCTCACGCAATTGCTGCCCGTCTATATTGCTTTGCGGCGCATTCATGCGCGCAGGAATTTCTTGAATTTTTGGTTTTCTAGGCACTAGGTCAACTTAGCTTTAAGGTCATAAATAAGGTCAAGCGCCGCGCGCGGTGAGAGCTCGTCCGCGCTTAGGTTTTTTAAAGCCAGTTCGATCTCTGACGGCTTAGGCGTGGTTTTGCGCGGCGCGGCGGTAAACAGCGGAAGCGCGCCTAAACTGTCTTTCTGACTATCATGTTCAGTTTCTAATTTATCGAGCACCTCGCGGGCTCGGGCGACAGCGGCTGGCGGCAAGCCCGCAAGTTTGGCGACTTGTACCCCATATGACTTATCCGCCGCTCCGGGTTTAACGTCATGTAAAAAGACCAAATCGCCGTCCCACTCCTTGGCCCGCAGGCTCGCATTACTCGCGCCGTTCATGCTTTCAATCAGGTCCGTCAGCTCGTGATAATGCGTGGCAAAAAGCGCGCGGGATTTATTTACGGCATGAAGATGCTCTGCCGCGGCCCAGGCAATGGACAACCCGTCAAATGTGGATGTCCCGCGGCCTATTTCATCGAGTATGACAAATGTTCTCTTGGTTGCTTGATTTAGTATGGCCGCCGTTTCAATCATCTCGACCATAAAGGTAGATTGCCCTTTGGATAAATCATCTGATGCCCCCACCCGCGAGAAGAGACTATCGACGATGCCAATATGAGCGGCGCTTGCAGGAACATAACAGCCCGCCTGAGCTAAAATAAACATCAAGGCATTCTGGCGTAGAAAGGTAGATTTACCCGCCATATTGGGCCCCGTAATTAACGTGAGCCTTGGCGCTGTATCAATAGTGGCATCGAGCAAACAATCATTGGCGGTAAATCCCGCGTCGCCTGTTTTTTTCAAAGCGGCTTCGACAACAGGATGACGTCCGTTTTTAATATCGAAAACATAGCTATCATCAACGCGCGGCCTAACGGCGTTATTCTCACTCGCCCACTGAGCTAATGCCGATTGAACGTCAAGCTCGGCAAAGGCCTGAGCCGAGGACCTTATCACTTCTGAAAATTCGCTCGCGCGGGCGCAGAAGTTTTGAAAAATATCTATTTCCAAAGCCAGGGCCTTATCCGCCGCGCCCGAAATTTTCGCGTCTAAATCGGCGAGCTCGGTCGTTGTAAACCTCACGCCGCTCACTAAGGTCTGACGGTGGATAAATTTACTCTCCGCGCCTTTCGACAGCATAGCGTCAGCATATTTAGGCGTGACCTCGATAAAATAGCCCAGCACATTATTATGTTTGATTTTCAGCGTCGGAATATCAGCCTCGCGCGCATAATCGGCTTGAAGCGTTGCAACGATTTTACGGCTATCATCGCGCAGTTTCTTCAGCTCATCAAAGGACGGTGACCAGCCCGGCGCAATAAAGCCCCCGTCGCGCGCAATCATCGGAACATCAGGTAAAAAGGCCTTCGTTATATCTGACCCAAATTTAGCCAGCTCGCCTTTATCCGATAAGCTCAGGCGCGCCAAAGCGTTCTGTGTGTTTTTAGGAAACTTCAAACTGGGAGATTTTGAGAACTCCGCATTTATAAGCTCGCCCGACTTCAACCCTTGCCCAAGTGTGAGCATATCGCGCGGACCTCCGCGCCCCAGAGCAATACGGCTTATAGCGCGGGCCATATCGCTGGTTTCTTTTAACTTGGCCCGTAAGGTCTCCCGCTGGACCGCGTCATCCAAGAAAAACTCTACACTGTCCAACCGGGGATTGATTTCGTGGTGATCCACTAAGGGACGCGCGAGGTAGTCTGCGAGCAGACGCGCGCCGGGCCCTGTAACGGTTTTATCCATGACGGAGATCAGCGAACCTGCTTTTTTGCCTTTTTGAGTTTTGTCTATTTCCAGGCTTGCGCGTGTCGCCGGGTCTATGGCCATAAACCCACTGGCCGCGCGTTTTTGCGGCGGCGATAATTGCACGGGGGAGCCCGCTTGGGTGAGCTCGAGATAATCCAGTAACGCGCCCGCCGCCGAGAGCTCGGCTTTTGAAAACGCCCCAAACCCATCCAGGCTCTTAACGTCAAATCTATCTTGTAATCGGCGCTGGGCCGAGCGGACCTCAAATTTCGTTGAAGGCTGAGGTGAGAGAGCTATTTCTTGCAGCGGAAGATATTTGAGCACGTCTGGCGACTGATAAAGCTTTTCAGGCAGGACGAGTTCACGCGGGGACAAGGCCGATATTTCGCTAGGGAGCCTCTCATAGGTAACATCACATACATAAAACAGGCCATCGGAAATATCTGCCCATGATATGGCAAAGTCACCTGCTAAAGTTTGGCTTAACGCGAGAATAAGATTTCGCCCTCGGGCATCGAGAAGATTATCTTCTGTCAACGTGCCGGGCGTAACAGTGCGTACGACCTCGCGGCGCACAACCGATTTATAGCCGCGTTTTTTGGCCTCAGCCGGGCTTTCCGTTTGCTCACACACGGCAACCCGAAACCCTTTTTTGATAAGCTTTTGAAGATAAGTCTCGCTGGCATGAACGGGTACGCCGCACATCGCAATATCTGCGCCGTCATGTTTTCCGCGTTTCGTCAGAGCAATGTCGAGGGCCTGGCTGGCCTTAACCGCATCATCAAAGAATAGCTCGTAAAAATCACCCATGCGGTAGAATAAAAGAACCTCAGGGCCGCATTCTTCTTTGATGCCCAAATATTGCGCCATCATCGGCGTAACCTTAGCAGCAGGTTTTGATATGTCGGACGGAGCATTCATTGCGCTGGGAAATTGACGAAATTGTCGGCAAAGAGCAAGCCTTAGATAGTATCCTTTTCAACTTTATCCTTAATCCTTATTCCCAAAGCCGCGTCAGGACCAAAAACTAACAATATTACAGCAATTATTATTGCTGGAATACCTAGAGCCGCCGAAAAAAGAAAAAAGCTTTCAAACCCCATTTTATCAGCCATGATACCGGTAAAGCCTGACAATGTTTTTCCAACGAGATTAAACATGGCGCTTAAGAAAGCATATTGGGTCGCCGCAAATTTCAAATCACACAAAGAGGAAAGATAAGCGATGAATATTGTCGCCGCAAAACCTTGCGCCAGGTTATCAGCCCCAACGGTCACAAATAGATAGGCTGTTTTTGGGTCAGTAACAGTTGAGAGCCAAGCAAAGGCTGCATTGGTAATCACCATTAAAACGGACCCTATTAAAAGACACCGCATTAACCCGAAACGAATTGATATCGCGCCGGCAACGAAGCCGCCAAATATGACAGGCCAAGGCCCAAAAAAGCTCGACACCAAGCCAACCTGAATTTCTGTATATCCAACTGATTGATACATGGGTTTAGCCATAGGCCCCATAGTCTTGTCGCTAATCAGATAGGTTGCGACCAATAAAAAAACCAAGGGCGTCCATTTTCCCAGGCGCGACACAAAGGAAAAGAACGGCATAACTACATTTTCCGCAATTGCCGCTTTTAATGTCAAAGCTTTACGCCGGAGCTCTCGGGACGGTTCCTTGATAAAAAAGACGATACAGCCGTTCACGGCCATAACGCAGGCCATGAAAAAATACGCTATATTCCAGTTCGTATATTCAGCGACAATGTAAGACACTCCTGCGCCTATTATAGCGAGCCGGTATCCAAGAACATAAACCGCCGCCATATTGGTTTGCTCATCCGTAGGCGCGGCTTCTATTCGCCAAGCATCTATTGATATGTCTAACGTCGCGCCAGCCGTTGCAAGAATGACCGCGCCCAGAGCGAGACGCATAACCGATTGGCTCGGATCAGAGGCGGCAATCGTCAACATGCCTATGATTGTGCCCAAGATAGCCAAGAGCATCCATGACCGTCTTTGCCCCATACGAGTCGTCAGGATAGGTATGTTTAATCTATCGACAAGAGGTGCCCATAAAACTTTAAGGGTATAGGCCAGCCCAATCCACGCAAAAAATCCGATAACGGTAAGGTCAACGCCTTCCTTTTTCATCCAGAACGCGAGTTCTGAATATATCAACATATAAGGTAAGCCTGAGGCAAAGCCTAAGGACATCATGCCTAACATTTTAGGCTGAAAATAGGCCTTAATAACGTCGGCCCATGACCGATTAGCATTATTAATTAAATCAAAATTTCTCATAAAAAAACCGTGCCCTGATTTGGGGCACGGTGCAAATTTTTCAGTTATTTAACCCGGATTTTAAGCGGCTTTTGTGTCCCGCAAATGCTTCGTCCATGTTTTTACCATCTCTGAAAGCTCTTCGGCGGAAACAGGTTTAGTCATGAAGTCATTCATCCCGCTATCAAAACAGGCATTACGGTCATCATCAAAAGCATTAGCTGTCAGAGCAATAATCGGCAGGGATTTTGAGACATTACCCATGGCCCGAATTTTACGAGTGGCTTCAAGGCCGTCCATATTCGGCATACGCATGTCCATGAAGATCAAATCAAAGGTCGAGGTTTTCATGGCTTCCACAGCTAATGCGCCGTCTTCAACCGTTTCGACAACATGTCCCTCGGCCTCTAATAAGGTGCGTGTCAGCAGCGCGTTGATCGCGTTATCTTCGGCCAGTAGAATACGGATAGAACCGCTTGCGTTCTCTTCTGCTGCTACGGGCGCCGGTTCTTCGGCTGGCTCTTCTTCCGCGCTGGCGGGAGCTTCCGCGCCAACAGCTTTTGCGATAACGGCGTCGCGCCAGTTATTACCAAGAACTGCGCTTCCATTTTCAATGGGCAGTGTACGGCGCTCATAAGCGCGGTCTTCTGTCTCTTGAGGAGCTTCAGGCTGCACATATACATCAGCCACAGTTTCTTGCTGCACAGGCACTTGCGGAGCAACTTGTTCTGTGTGCTCTTCTGCGACCTCAGCTAATTTTTCTTCAAATTCTGGAACAGCAATATTCGGCGAGGTATCAATTTCGGGATGAGAAATAGATTGGGCCGCTTCTACAATAGGGTCAGGCGCTTGCTCGTAAACGGGCTGCTCTACGTAAGTTTGTTCTTGTACGGGAGCAAATTGCTGCTCTGGAAGCGCGGGGGCTTCTTGTTCTTGTGGGTCCAAATAAACGGGCTGATCAGCTTGTACAGGTTGTTCAGCTGGGACCTGTTGCTCAGGGGCTTGGCTTGTTT
>CAZJRU010000022.1:0-2904 GCA_964548315.1 uncultured Hellea sp. | reverse complement strand
TGTTGCTCAGGGGCTTGGCTTGTTTGAGCATAATCTTGTCTGACGTCTGCAACTTGTCCGCCCAAAATTGGGGCATTCGCGTCTAGACCAGGATCAGGGTTTGGCGCTTCAAATAGATAAGTCACATTCCGGGCCATAGCGAATCCACTACCATCGGCTTGCGTAAACTCCATCCAGTCGTAAACTTGCTCACCCTCAGGAGTTGGATTGCGTGTTTCAAAGCGGTTAGAAAGCCCAGGGGGTTGCGGTGTCGGCCAGCCCGTCACGACGTTTCCGCGCCAATCATCTATATTGCCGCCATACATTTGCAGGAAAGCTGCGTTGACAAACAACACACGCCCCATTGAGTCTCGTTTGAGAGCTGGGTCGGGCCAAGTCCACATTTGCGACGCAAAAATATCTTCCGGTGACATAGTCATATCCCTTAAGTCCCTTAAAAGGGTTTTATTCCTCGCTAATATGCCTCGTTAATCTAAATATAGTCTTACCAAAACACGGTATTTTCCAATAATGTGCAATTCAGTACAATTGTACTTTGCGCGTATTTTGCCTGAATGTCTTCGCTCGTAGCGGTCAAATAGACGAGCGCGAGCGCGAAAACGAGCTAGCCATCTTGGTTTTGGAAGATAAACCTTTGCGCGCGCGGCGGTGTGATAGGCTCTCGGCGATATGAAGCCGGTGAACATTTTCAGACTCAGATAAATCAGCGAGAGTGCGGGCGAGCTTCAAGACGCGGTGATAACCTCTTGCGGTTAGCCCCAATGTCTCCGCCGCCTGTATAATGAGTTTCTGCCCCTCATTATCAAGCGCGGCGACATGGTCAAGCCGGTCTTGTGAGAGCTCAGAATTGGTCAGACCGCCATTGCGCTCATGCTGTATCTCTCGCGCTCTGACAACGCGGCGGGCAACATCTTCGCTTCCCTCGGCGGAGGGCGGCAACGCCAGATCGGCGGGGGTGACAGCGGGCACATCAATTTGAATATCTATCCGGTCCATAAAGGGGCCTGAGACGCGGCTTTGATAGTCCTGCGCGCATCTCTCGCCGCGCCGGCAGGCAATGCCGTCCGCCCCGCCCGTCCCGCAGCGGCAAGGGTTCATCGCGGCGATAAGCTGAAACCGCGCGGGATAGGTGACATGGGCGTTAACTCGCGCCACCGAGATTTCGCCCGTTTCGAGCGGCTGGCGCAAACTATCGAGCACTTGCGGCGTAAATTCTGGCAGTTCATCCAAAAACAGCACGCCGCGATGGGCCAAGGACGCCTCTCCGGGTTTGGCTTTAACGCCGCCGCCCACCATCGCCGCCATCGAGGCAGAGTGATGAGGCGAGCGAAAGGGCCGCGCCCGTGATAATTGTCCGCGTTCCAGCAGCCCCGCAACAGAATGTATCATTGAGACATCAAGTAATTCCTTCGCGCTGAGCGGAGGTAATAACCCCCTCATGCGCGCGGCGAGCATAGACTTGCCTGAGCCCGGCGGGCCGACCATCAAGAGATTATGCCCGCCAGCCGCCGCGACTTCGAGCGCGCGCTTAGCCGTTTCCTGCCCGCGCACATCGCGCAAATCGAGCGTATCCTCAGCGCCAAGCATTTCGCCGGGCTGTGGGCGCGATAGAATTTGCGTGCCTTTAAAGTGATTAATCAATTGAATAATATTATGCGGCGCAAGAAGAGGCAAATCCCCTGCCCACGCCGCCTCTGCCCCATTGGGCTCGGGGCAAATTAAACCCAGATTTTCAGAATTGGCTAAAACCCCTGCTGGAAGCGCGCCCGGAACCCGCGTAATTGTGCCGTCCAAAGACAGCTCCCCAATCGCGACATAGCCCTCTATGGCGTCAATCGGCAACGCGCCAATCGCGGCCAAGAGCCCCAAGGCAATCGGCAAATCATAATGCGCGCCCTCCTTGGGTAAATCGGCAGGGGCGAGATTAACCGTAATGCGTTTACCCGGCAAGCCAATGCCCAAAGCGTTAAAGACAGACCTGACGCGCTCACGCGACTCGGCCACCGCCTTATCCGCGAGGCCAACAATATTAAAAAAGTGCCGCCCGGAAGATGTGACTTGAACTTGCACGTCCACGCGGCGCGCCTCTGCGCCTTCAAACGCAACCGTATTTATGCGGGCAACCATACTATACGGCTATCAGCAAAATTAGAACAAATCAAGAACTTTATGGAAAGACGCGCTAGGCCTTCGTCAAACCGACACAACGCACAGCCTTAAAGGCGGAGCTATCGCGCGGAAAAATCAGCGGCACAGAGGATTGCCTCAGCGGGTCACGCATATGATACCCGCGCGCATCGCGCTTTAAAATCATCGCCCAATGCGAGCGTCCGTTTTTGAGATAAAATTGCACCAGCGGATAATCCCCCTCGCGCATACAGCTATTGATAATATCCTCATTCACATCATCATAATATTGCGCCGCAGCGCGCCCGCCCGTCACCTTGCGAATACCGTCCCAAATCAGCCAGCCTTTTTTGGTAAATCCGTCATTATCCGTCAGCCGCGCATTAAGGTCCGAGGGATTGGTTTGAAATCCCAAATTCGCCAGCGCCATAGAGGTCGCCGTCACCAGACAGCCATGCGAGCCCATCGTATCAGAGGTGCGCCCTAAGCTCTCCGCTGCCCAGCGCGCATCTTTTTGATAAAAGGCCGAACGGTCCGGCAGCGCGAGGGCCCCGCGCGGAATAGGCGTAATTTGCGGCGCGGGTATAACAGAGGCAGGATAATCGCTCGGCGCAGAGATAGAGGCGTCAGGCGGCAAAGGCGTCGTCCCGCACCCGCTCATCATCAAAGCCGCGCCCAGCGCCGCCCCGAGCACAGCCATACGCCGCAAACAAAATCTAAACCCACCCTGAATCATAAAGCGCCTTTAGCCGAGTTTGTTTAATGGAGGGTTAGCGG
>CAZJRU010000021.1:0-18290 GCA_964548315.1 uncultured Hellea sp. | reverse complement strand
ACGGCTGAGGCCCATCGCTGGATAGGGACGTGTTCAGATCATATCCCCAATTGGTTTGTGGGCGTCATTTCTGAAAGCCAGAAATTACGCGGACAATAGCGAACGCCCAATATTGAGGAATTTATCGCGGCGCTGTTTTATCAAAGCGGGGCTATCGAGTTTGGCGAGCTCATCAATGGCTTTGATAATCGCCGCGCCGACGACTTTAATCGTTTCGGCTTGCGCGCGGTGCGCCCCGCCTGTGGGTTCTTTGATAATCTTATCGATCACGCCTAATTTTTTTAAATCTTGCGCCGTAATTTTCATGGCTTTGGCCGCGTCTTTGGCCCGCGCCCCATCGCGCCACAAAATAGAGGCGCAGCCTTCGGGCGAAATCACGGAATAAATCGAATGCTCTAACATCATGACCTTATCAGCAGTCGCAATCGCCACCGCCCCGCCAGAGCCGCCCTCGCCCGTAATAACAGATATGAAAGGCACTTTTAAAGATAAGCCCCGATCAATAGAGCGCGCAATGGCCTCGGCCTGTCCGCGCTCTTCGGCCCCGCGCCCCGGAAAGGCGCCCGCCGTATCAACAAAGGAAATCACAGGCAGATGAAAGCGCTCGGCCATATTCATAAGACGGACGGCTTTGCGGTAACCTTCGGGTTGCGCCATGCCGAAATTATGCTTGAGGCGGCTCTCGGTATCTTTGCCCTTCTCATGGCCCATCACAACAACGGAGCGGCCTCTGATTTTGCCAAGCCCGCCCAAAAGCGCGTGATCATCGCCAAATTTTCTATCGCCCGACAAGGAGGTATAATCGCTTATCAGTCCGTCGATATAGGCGCTAAAATGCGGGCGGGCAGGATGGCGCGCCACTTGGGTTTTCTCCCACGGGCCGATGGATTTGTAAATTTTCTTAAGTTCCTCGCGCGACTTTTCTTCAAGCGCCTTGACCGTGTCAGCGCCCTTGCCCTCGCTGGCAATCAAGGTTTCTATCTTGCTGTCTATTTGCGCGACAGGTTTTTCAAAATCGAGATAAGTCCGTACCATGACTAAATAATTTCCCTCATCAAGCGGGGCAACATAGCGATGTAAAGCATCAGGTAAAGCCTAAAGCTTCCAAGTTTGCGGACTTACTTCATGTCCATAGCGTTGCACAAAACGGCGTTTGATGCGGCGAATCCAGTTTTTCTCATCTTTGAGCGCCATGCCCTCGGCTAAAATCACGGTCTCTGTGAAAACTTTGGAGGTGAGCATCTTCCCGTCCTTAACAAGGTCCGTCCCCTTAAGGCCGGCGCAGAAATCCCATTCGGCGCAAAGCTCGCCCAGGAGGATATCCAAGTCGTCACTGAGGTTGGGATGGAATAATTTATTTTTGGCCATAGGTCGGAAACTGCTTATTGGGCTAAGGGGTGTTTGGTCTCAACGAGCTCGCGCATACGCTCATCAAGAATATGGGTGTAAATCTGGGTGGTGGAAATATCAGCATGTCCCAATAGCGTTTGCACGGAGCGCAGATCCGCGCCTCTCGCCAAAAGATGCGTGGCAAAGGCGTGACGCAATACATGGGGCGAAATTTTGGACGCGTTAAGCCCCGCCGCGCGGGCTTTGTCTTTGAGCATCTGCGCAAAACGCTCGCGCGTTAAGTGCCCCAGTTTAGAGGCGGAAGGAAATAAGAAAGCTTTCGCCCGGTCAACGGCGGTTATCGAACTGGGCAGAGTTTGAGCGCGCAGGCCAAGCCAGACATCGATAGAATCGCGCGCAGCTTGGGTGAGCGGCACGAGGCGTTCGCGCCCGCCTTTGCCTTTTATCATCAAGCAGCCATCTCTACGGCCAACAGCATGTGTCTTAAGGCTAACGAGTTCAGAGACGCGCAATCCGCCCGCGTAGAGAATTTCAAGCAGGCATAAAAACCGAACACCTTTGGGCGAGGTGTCGGCCTCCGCCGCTTTAAACAGCGCGTCAACATCGGCTTCGGAGAGGATTTTCGGGAGCGGGCGACCCTGCTTTGGCCCGCGTAGACTATGGGCGGGGTTGTCTTCTCGAAGGCCCTCTCTTTGTAAGAAAAGACAAAACTGCTTAATCGCAGATAGCTTTCGGGCTGAGGTAGAAGGCGCGAGGCCTTGCTTAGCCCAGAACGCCAGAACGGATTCGAGACTACCTGTGCCCGCCAAGAGCAAGTCTCGTTTCATGCTTTTCAGCTTTAGCGCCCAGCCTGTTAAGTCTCGGCGATAGGCCGCGAGCGTATTTTCCGACGCGCCGCGCTCTGCGCTCATCATCTCTAAAAAAGCGTCTATCGCTTGGTCAGAGTTCATAGGTCAGTCAGAAAATCTTCCGCGGCAAGACGGCCTGCAAATTGCGGCAGGCCCGCCACGCTTAACGCCTTAATGACAGCGGCGAGCGAGCGGTCATCCAAAGGCGCGGCCTCTAGAATAATCGCGGCGCGCAAAGCTGTCTCCGCCCGCGAGCCCGCCTCCGCCGCAGACGATAAAGCTAATAACTCCCCGGCCTTGACCGCGCTTCCGATGCCATTGCCTGCTTCTTCAAGAATAATTCCCGCGTCACCGGACAGGCGCGCGCCCATCGCTGTCGCGATGAAAGCGTCGCGGATGGCCCGGCGTTTATCTCTACCCTCGAGCGCGAGGCGAGTTTCAATGTCACTGCCAAGACCGCCCAAATTAAAGCCATTGCCAAGGGCGTCAGCAACGAGGGCGATGCGCGCTTTCGCGGGGCTCTCATCCAGCGCCCCGTACATGCCTTTGAGCGTTCCGGTATCACGGCGCTCAATCGCCGCTTTGGCAAAAATATTCACATTAGCTTCGGCTTGAAAGCCGGGCGGGATAACCGCGAGGGCAGGTTCAAATAATTTAGCAAAGCGAGAAAATGTCCCGCCTTGCTCCGCTCGGGCAAGCACCAAAGACATGGCTTCGGCCGAGGCGCGGACATCTCCGCCCGATGTGGCCAGCAGGAAGAGCTGGCCCATGCCGCGCGGCGTGGCGTCCGCTTTAGCAGAGGCTAAATCAAAGGAGCCATAATCATATTGCGAGCCACCCGCTAGGCTGTCATTGCCGAGTAAAAGCTGCGAAAAACCGGCCCTTATTTGATCATCGCTTAAATCATCAGCTTGCTTAAAGAGCGCATCTAAGCGGGTTGACGCTGGCGTTTTATCATCAAGGACGTCACCACCGTCGAGTTTAAGGGACGACCCCCCAGCTTTAGAAAACATTGCGGTCAATAAGGGGTCAGAAATATTACGCGCGTCAGGCAGCTCATCAGAAGCCTGCGTTAAAACCTTCATCAATCCAAAGAATGTGTCATCTTCATATCCAGAATTTTGTAAAAGCTCTGTCGTAAGCTCGGCGGCGGATATTTCCCCGCGTTCAGCATGACAAAAGGCACGTAATTTTGCCCAGCTCGGCAGGCTACGGTCCTCTCTTATATTATCAGCAATGGAGCACGCGCCCTCAATATCATTACCGGCTAAGGCCAAATCAGCGCGGACGATAGGGTCGCGCGCAATATCTGGATTACGCGTCGCAATATTTGTAAGCGCCTCTTGGTCTCCAAGCTGCATAACGGTCTTGAGACGTAATTGGTCATAACGCGTATCTGCGCCAGATGGCGGCACGCCCGCGCTAAAGACAACGGCTTCAATGAGGTCTTGCACAACTGGGTTTGAACTCGTGAGCGGAATTTTTTCCAATAAGTGTACGGCCATCATTGCCGATGTGCTTTGCCACAGCGCTGCGTCAAGTCCGCCGTTGCTTATGTCTATCACGCCTGCATCATAAGCTTGGGCGGCGCCAAGTTGCCCTATTTCAATAGATTGCGCGTGGGAGGTCATCGGAACCATCATGCTGGAGAATAATAGGACCGCGCTCAAAAGAACGGCCCGTTTAGGTTTAAAGTTTAAAGACATCACTTATTTCTCATATGTATCGGGCAGGTCAATCGTCACAATGTCTTGCGGCGCCGACTCAGGACTTGCCTGTGAGAGAAGCCATAAAAACCCGCCTGTCAAAAGCAGAAAGATTATCACTACGCCTATTATAAATTTTTTCACGAGCCTCAGCCTTTTTTAATTTTTTCGATAACTAAGCTATTTTTTGCTTTAAGTATTGAGCATAAACACATTTAGGCTCATATTAAGGCAATTAATCGCATTTTCTACCATCTGTTTCTATATAGTCAGTCGGTAGACAGCGTGGCAAGGATAAGGCTCATGAGCCCGGATATAACGTCACGTCCCATCGCCTTAGTCGGTCTCATGGGCGTGGGCAAAACAACGGTCGGACGCCGATTGGCTAAAAAGCTGGATCGCGCGTTTTTCGATAGTGATGATGAAATTGAAGAAGCGTCAGGCAGAACTGTCGCCGGATATTTTCGCGATCACGGAGAAGACGCCTTTAGAGACGGCGAACGGCGCGTTATCGACCGTCTTTTAGACGGCACGCCTATTGTTCTCGCCACAGGAGGCGGAGCTTTCATTCCCGCGGACACACGCAAAATCCTACGAGCTGGCGCTTTAACCATTTGGCTAAAAGGAGATTTTGAAACAATCATGGAGCGCGTTAGCCGAAAAGACACACGCCCTCTTTTGCAAGTCGAGAACCCTAGGGCTAAAATGCGAGAACTTATGGAGCGGCGATATCCAATTTACGGACAAGCCCATATAAAAGTCGATATCGCGAAAGGCCCGCACATCAGAACTGTTAACCGCGTGATTAAAGCCGTTAAAGCCTATGACGAGGCGGTGGTTAAATGACATCTCAAATTTCAGTTGACGAAACTGTCAGAGTTGATCTTGGCTCCCGCAGTTATGATATTTTAATCGGCGACAATCTTTTACAATCAGCCGCAGATTTTATTGAGCCGCATCTAAAGGCCCCTCGCGTGGCCATCGTAACAGATGAAACTGTGTGGGGACTTCATGGAAGCACCTTGGAAACAGCGCTGTCTAGATATCAGATACACAAAATCATCTTACCGCCTGGTGAGAGGCAAAAAAGCTTTGATGGCTTACAACATGTTTTAAATGCCGTGTTCGAAGCGGGCTTTGACCGAAATGATACGCTCTTGGCCTATGGCGGCGGTGTTATCGGCGACCTGACAGGGTTTGCCGCAAGCATCTATAAACGCGGCTGCCAATTTATCCAAATTCCGACAACGCTTTTGGCGCAAGTCGATAGCTCGGTTGGCGGAAAAACTGCGATTAATAATCACTATGGGAAAAACCTCATCGGGGCCTTTTATCAACCCCAATGCGTTATTGCCGACACATCCGTTTTAAAAACCCTGCCTGAGCGCGAGCTCAAAGCTGGCTATGCTGAGGTCTTAAAATATGGCTTATTGGGAGATCGCGGGTTTTTTGACTGGCTTGATGAAAACGCGGCAGATGTTCTCGCGCTTAAACCCAAAGCCATTGCTAAAGCGGTCGCCATATCGTGCCAAACGAAAGCTAGAATTGTTGCTGCAGATGAGCGTGAGCGCGGAGAGCGGGCTTTACTAAATTTAGGGCACACCTTTGCCCATGCCTTTGAGATTGAGGCTGGGTACACAGGTGATCTATTGCACGGAGAAGCCGTGAGCGCAGGCATGGAAATGGCTTTCGAATTTAGCGCCGCTCAAGGCCACTGCCAACAAACAGATGCTGAGCAATTAAAAGATCACCTTCAAAAAAATGGACTTGTCACGATTGCTGATTTAGCTCACTTAATGACAGACCCTGAGGGTCTTATGAAACATATGGATCAAGATAAGAAAAATGAAGGCAGCGCTTTAACTTTAATTCTCGCCAAGAGTATTGGAGAGGCCTTTGTGCAGAAAGGCGCGCCGCGAAACGACGTGCAGACTTATCTTAAACTACTCTCGGAAAAACTCGCGTAACCATGTCTGATCGTTCTATAACCCAGGCCTTAAGCCAGCCCGAAAACATCATCATGATAATCATCATTTTGTGCCTTTTGGTGTTTTCTGGCTTTTTCTCCAGCTCAGAAACGGCGCTCACCGCGGCGTCGCGCGCGCGCATGCATGCGGCTGAAAAAGATGGCGATAAGCGCGCCTCTATCGTCGCCCGTCTGTTAAATATGCGCGAGCGCTTATTGGGCGGGATTTTACTTGGCAATAACCTTGTCAATATTTTGGCCTCTGTTTTAACCACGGCCCTCTTTACCAACCTCTTTGGCGCGGGCGGCTTAGCGCTTGTTCTGGCAACAGTGGTCATGACGGTCTTGATTTTAATTTTCGCGGAGGTCCTACCCAAAACCTATGCGATATCACAGCCAGACAAATTAGCCTTGATGGTTGCCCGACCTATTAATTTCTTTGTCAAAGTTTTCGCGCCTATCGTCTCGATTGTGCAAGTCATCGTCAACGCAACATTGCGGCTCTTTGGCGTTAATAGCTCCGCCTCAGCCTGGACAGCGGCCGATGATATTAAAGGCGCTGTGGATTTACATCTTGAAGAAGGCGGCATGGAAAAACATGAGCGCGACCAGATTTACGGCGTGTTAGAAATTGGCGAACTTGATTTGGAAGACGTCATGACCCACCGTAAAAATATGGTTATGATTGACGCTGATATTGAGCCGGAGCAAATCGTCAAAGAAATGCTTAATTCGGGCCATACACGGGTCCCGCTTTATCAAGATGACATCGATAATGTCATCGGGGTTCTCCATGCCAAAGACATGCTTAAGGCGATTTCGAAAACAAGCGGCGACTTCTCTCAAATTGACGCCAAGAAAATTGCGCGCGATGCTTGGTTTGTTCCGGAAACAACTCAAGTCGTCAAACAGCTTCGCGCCTTTCAGCAAAAACGAGAGCACTTTGCTCTTGTTGTTGACGAATATGGTGCGTTGATGGGCGTATTGACGCTTGAGGATATTCTCGAAGAAATTGTCGGCGATATTCAAGATGAATATGATGAAGACGTTCAGGGGGTGGCCCGCCAGAAGAACGGAAGTGCGATTATCCAAGGCGAAACCGCCGTGCGCGACGTAAACCGCGCTATGGACTGGAAACTTCCCGATGACGAAGCCGTAACGATTGCAGGGCTCGTCATTCATGAAAGCCAAACAATTCCCGATGTCGGTCAGACTTTTGCTTATTACGGCTATCGGTTTGAAATTTTAGAACGTGAGCGCAATCAAATACGCGCTCTGAAAGTCACCAAGACATTCGAACGCGATCAACGCGATGAAAGCTAGCGCTATCTAGCTCTCGCTCGCATCGAGTGAAAAGGCGTGAATTTGTTTCATTTCATCAGCTAATACCTCTAAAACAGCGCGGTGCTTGGCCAATCGGCTTAATCCCGCGAATTTTTCACTCACAATAACCACCTGAAAATGGCTCTCTGCGCTACCGCCATCGGCCGCATGAGCCTGCGCGCCTGCGTGGTGAGCGTGTTTATGGCTCTCATCTATGACCTCAAGGTGTGACGGATTGAAACTTTGATTCAGTTTTTCCTTGATTGCTGACCCAATAATGCCCATTTTGTGCAGTCCTTACATTTCACTCAACCTCATATAGGTATCATGGCAAAGAATTACGAATATAAACTCAAAGGCATCGACATCCGGGTCAATAAAGGCAAGAAAAAAGTCGACCCCAATGAACAAGAATGCGACTGGTCCGGCTGTGTGACCATGGGCGGCTGTAAAGCGCCGAAAAGTCCAGACCGCCTCCGGGAGTATTACAACTTTTGTACAGTGCATGCCCGCGAATATAATAAAAACTGGAACTTCTTCTCTGGCATGTCAGATGAGGATATATCTGAATGGCAAGTTGGCGCGCGCCATGGTCACCGCCCAACCTGGGACGTAAAGAAAAACACCGCTGAACGCGCACAGGCTCAGAAAAAACGTAAAGCTGGCTCAACCGCCGCGACTGCAGAAGGGTATAATATTTTCGGGGAAGGCAATATTGCCGATCAAGCCGAAGCCCCGCGCCGCCGCAGCCTGTCTAAAATGCAGCTAAAAGCCCTCAATGATATGGGCCTTGATGATACGGCAACTAAGGACGATGTGCGCAAACGCTATACGCAGCTTGTCAAACAACTCCATCCCGATGCTAACCAAGGCAAACGCAATACCGAGGAAAGTTTCCAGCGTGTTGTTAGCGCCATGAAAGTGCTTAAAACAACAAATCTGGGCTAAGTATAACACACCCGAATCCCATATTACGGACAGACGACATGAGCGACCAATTCCCTATCTTTGCACCAGACACAACGGTTTCGGCTCGCACGACCTTTAATGTCGATTTCGACATGGAGGTTCCGGCCTTTAGCCAGCGCAGTGAATTTGTACCCGCCATTGATGAATCCTACCTCTTTGATGGCCCGACCACACAGGCCATTTTGGCGGGGTTTGCTTTTGATCGCCGGGTTATGATCCAAGGGTATCACGGCACAGGGAAATCCACCCATATCGAACAGGTCGCGGCAAGGCTCAACTGGCCCATGGTGCGGATTAACCTCGATAGCCACGTCAGCCGGATCGACCTCGTTGGGAAAGACGCCATCGTCCTTAAAGACGGAAAGCAAATCACAGAGTTTCGCGAAGGCCTCTTACCTTGGGCGCTACAAAACCCTGTCGCGCTTACATTTGATGAATATGATGCGGGACGTCCTGATGTGATGTTCGTCATACAGCGCGTCTTGGAAGCCCAAGGCCGCCTGACATTGCTCGACCAAAACAAAGTTATCACGCCGCACAAAGCCTTCCGTCTTTTCTCAACAACCAACACCGTTGGCCTTGGCGACACATCAGGTCTTTATCACGGAACGCAGCAAATCAACCAAGGCCAAATGGACCGGTGGTCTATTGTATGCCAGCTTAACTATCTTCCCCATTCCAGCGAAGAAGCTATCGTGCTCGCCAAATCACCGAGCTATGATAATGCAGAAGGCAAAGACATTCTTGCCTCTATGGTACGCGTCGCTGATATGACGCGCAGCAGCTTTATCGCGGGTGATATTTCAACCGTCATGTCTCCGCGGACCGTGATGAACTGGGCCGAAAACGCACGCATTTTTAACGGCGATTTGGCCCAAGCTTTCCGCCTCACATTTCTTAATAAATGTGATGAGCTTGAGCGTCCCATCATTAGCGAATTTTACCAACGCGCCTTTGGCAAAGACTTGGCGGAGAGCGCTGCGAGTATGGTAGCTTAAAAGCATCCGGTGACAGAGCATGACTATTTAAGCCACCTAGCAACATCTCTAAAGGGGCGGGTTGCTTCCGACCCGAGAGAGGTTAGGTTGAAACGCATGAACAACAAAGCGCCTATTGATGAGTTTAAACGCAGCCTTGGCGCGGCGACGAAGGCTATTTCGGGCGAGCCTGAAATGGACGTCTCTTTTGGCGGCGACGTGGCGGGGATTGTGCGCGATCAAGTTATGCTTCCAAGCTTACCGCCTAAGCCTAAGCCTGAGCAAATTGCCAAAGCGCGCGGGGAAGCCGACGGTCTCGCGCTGCGTATTGCGCTCCATGACAAAGCGGTCCACGCCAAGAACCAACCCACAACAGGGCCTGCCCGCGCTGTCTTTGAAGCTATGGAACAAGCCCGTATCGAAGCGCTTGGCAGTCGACATTTGGCCGGTATTGGCAATAACCTTCACGCCGCGCTCAGCGACCGCGCCAATCGCAAAGGGTTTGATAAAGCCGAGATTGCCAAAGATGATAATAGCTTCGCCGAGGCTGTTGGCCTTTATGCGCGCGAAATTTTAACGGGCCGCGCCCTGCCTGCCTCATGTGACGGTATCATGAAAGCTTGGCGCATGGAGATAGAAGCCAAAGCCGCCCCGCGTATGGATAGCCTTAAAGAGCTGCTATCCAATCAAGAGAAATTTGGCCAGAGCGTGCGCGATCTCATTCATGACTTTGACCTCTCCAACGATCTCGCTGATCCTGAAGAAGATGATAATAGCGATGACGAGTCGTCTGAAAATGAAGACGACCAACCCGATCAAACGCCTGATGCTCCTCAAGAGGAACAACAAGGCCAAACCGAAGTTTCCGACGCGGACGCTATGGAAGATGATAGCGCCGATCCGCAAGACATGGTGGACGCTGAAAATATTGACGGAGAAAGCGATGATAGCGATCAAACGCCCAATCCCAACGCCCAGCGTCCGCAGCCGTCAAACCTGCCCGACCCTTATTCAGTTTACACCACGGCTCATGATGAAATTATAAAAGCCGAAGAGCTTTGCGAAATAGAAGAACTTGACCGTTTGCGCGGTTATCTTGATGGTCATATGGCGGGGCTGTCCTCGGTAATTTCTCGCCTTGCTAACCGTTTGCAGCGCCGCTTACTTGCCCAACAACAACGCAGCTGGACCTTTGACCTCGAAGAAGGACAACTTGATACTGCCCGCTTAACCCGCGTCATTACCGACCCGATGTCGGCGCTCACCTTTAAAGAAGAAAAAGAGACGGACTTCCGCGATACTATCGTGACAATCTTGATTGACAATTCAGGCTCTATGCGGGGCCGCCCCATAATGGTAGCGGCCGTCTGCGCCGATATTATGGCCCGAACGCTTGAGCGCTGCGGCGTCAAAGCGGAAATTCTTGGTTTTACAACACGGGCTTGGAAAGGTGGCCGGAGTTTCCAAGACTGGATGGCAGCGGGTAAACCCCCAACGCCGGGCCGTCTTAATGATTTGCGCCACATTATATATAAAGCCGCGGATATGCCGTGGCGCAGAGCCAAGCGAAACCTTGGCTTGATGATGCGCGAAGGCTTGCTAAAAGAAAATATTGACGGCGAAGCGCTCGAATGGGCCTACCGCCGCCTGATGGCCCGGCCAGAACAACGCCGTATCATGATGGTCATTTCAGACGGCGCGCCCGTAGATGATGCCACTCAGAGTCAAAATAAAACAGGTCACCTTGAAAATCACCTCCGCCTGGTCATCGACAAAATCGAGAACCGTAGTGAAGTCGAACTTGTCGCTATCGGCATCGGCCATGACGTCACGCGCTGGTACAAACGCGCGGTCACCATCATGGACGTCGAGCAATTAGGCGGAGCGATGACCGAAAAGTTGGCTGAGCTATTTGATGATAATAACGGGAAGCGGCGGCGGTAAACATCTCATGAGCCTGGACCCCAAAGACTGGAAAGCCTTCCGTAAATCCGCCCATGCTCTGCTGGACGCAAGCTTGGATAAACTAGAAGCCTCTCGCGAGGGGCCCGTGTGGCAGCCTGTCACCAAGGCCCTTGCGAAAAGCATTAGAGAACCCCTGCCCGCCAAACCCATGGATTACGCGCAGATCGCCGAAACACTTGAAAAGATTATGCCTTACGGGCCCGGCAATATTCATCCCCGTTTTTTCGGGTGGGTAAACGGAGCGGGGGCGCCGTCGAATATTTTGGCTGAAATTGCGGGTGCTTCTATGAATGTCAATGCCGGGAGCCGTAACCATGTCGCCCCCCATATTGAGCAGCAAGTCATTCGCTGGATGGCCGAAGTTATGGGCATGCCCAAAGAGACCTCAGGCCTTGTTGTTACGGGAACGTCAATGGCGACCATAGTGGCGCTCAAAGCCGCGCGGGATTTCCATCAAAAGAAACACGAAAATACTAATCCAGAGGCCTGCATGGTTGGCTATGCCAGTGAGCAAGCTCATAGCTGTATTGGTCGCGCCTTTGATATGCTTGGGATTTGCAAAGACAATCTGCGCAAGATTAAATGCAATGACAATTTCGAAATGGATTTGGACGCTCTCAAAGCTGAGATCGAAAAAGACCGCGCCTTTTGCCATATCCCCTTTGCTATTATCGGTTCTGCGGGCACCGTGAATACGGGCGCAATAGATGATTTGGACGCCATTGCCGATATCTGCCAAGAGCAAGATTTATGGTTTCACGTTGACGGAGCCTTTGGCGCGACTGCGATTTTAGCCAAGCAAGCCAAAGCCCGCCTTAAAGCCCTCGCGCGCGTGGATAGTCTCGCCTTTGATTTTCATAAATGGTGGCAGGTTAATTATGATGCGGGCTGTGTGTTAGTGCGCGATCCTCTTTTGCACCGCCAAGCCTTTGCAAGGCGGCCTGAATATTTGCGCGGTAAAGAGCGCGGCTTGGCGGGCGGTGATTTTTGGGCTGTTGATTACGGGCCAGAGCTCTCTCGCGGCTTTCGCGCGCTAAAAGTTTGGACCCATATTAAAACCCACGGCATTGACGCCATTACCGATGTGGTTGAACGTAATATCTCGCAAGCTCAATATTTAGAAAGCTTGATCAAAGCGTCAAGCAAGCTTGAATTGCTCGCCCCTGTCTCGCTCAATATATGTTGTTTTCGTTATAAATTTAACAAAGAGAATAATAGCAACAACAATGAAATCGTTCTGCGGCTCCAGGAGAGCGGCATCGCCGCCCCGTCAACCACAACGCTAGACGGCGATCTTGCTATCCGCGTAAACATTACAAATCACAGAACCCAGAACAAAGATTTAGACATCCTTGTTAAGGCGGTTACCGAAATAGGTGATAAGCTTAGCGAAAGCTTAGGGACGTCTTAAATTCACCAATTCAAGCTTGGCCCGCGCGTGATTAACAACGCTCCAAGCATGAGGGTCACGAGCGAGGACGCGAATTAATTTCCCCGTTGAGATGCCCAGGGCATTTGCAGACATCCCAATCGCCCAATCATGATGCGCTAAAACATCAAATATATGCGCGACGAACCCCGCATAGCGCCGATCCTTTTGACCCAGTTTCCACGGGCCATTCCATGTCATTACTGAACTCGGCAGAACGGGTAATCGCAGTTCAATTCCGATAGCATATCTTAAGCGTCTAAGAGCCTCAGTCCGGTTGCGGTGCTGTGAGCGATGATTAGCGCAAGATGCGACAACATTCTTACCCTGCAAAGTCAACCTGACAGCAGAATCTGTTTTATTACGATGCTGACCACCAGGTCCAGACGCGCGATAACTCTCTTGGCGGCAAAGTTCTAACAATGCGACATCGTCCAGAGAGAGTAATTCGTTCCGGTTAAGCATAGGAAATGGCCAAAACCTTTGGCCCCTTCAAACTAGCGCGGGGGCATTCTCGCGCCAGCATCTGTGCGAATATATTCCGCGTTAATATAAACGTGTTCACACATAAATTCGACGACCTGGGCATATTCTTTTGGGTCACCAAAGCGAACAGGGAACTGAACGTGCGCGCGAAGAGCTTCTTTAACATTATCGTTCATTTGGCTATAAATAGGCGTTTCATAAAAGCCCGGTAAAATAGTGTTTACGCGAATGCCTTCGCGGGCCAAATCGCGGGCCATAGGCAGCGCCATGGCAAGAATACCCCCTTTTGAGGAGCTGTAAGCGACTTGTCCGATTTGTCCGTCTTGCGCGGCCACTGACGCGGTATTAATTACCACGCCGCGCTCTCCGTCAGGGTCTAGCGGGTCCAAGGCCATCATGCCTGCTGCTGATTTTGACGCGCAGAGAAAAGACCCGATGAGGTTGATGTTGATAATACGGATATAGCGCTCAACATCATGAGGGACGATATCGCCAGTTTTACGATCACGTTTGACGGTTTTTTCTGCCCCGCCAATCCCAGCGCAATTGACCATGATACGTTCCTGTCCATTGGCGGCGCGGACAGCTTTAAACCCAGCGTCAACACTTGCATTATCCGCTACATTAACCTTAGCAAACGTGCCGCCAATGTCTTTGGCGACCATTTTCCCGCGTTCTTCATTCATATCGAAGATGCCAACTTTAGCCCCTTTAGCCGCGAGTCCGCGCGCCGTTGCTTCGCCTAATCCCGAGGCTCCGCCTGTGACAATCGCGCTTATATCAGATGAAATTTTCATAGTTAGCTTCCTTAAATTTACCGCAACATAACCGCCTAAAGATTTTGAGCAAGTCTGAGATTAGGGAATTAGATATATGATAATATCGGCAGCTGAATTGGCCTCTATTCAGCGCCCGTTTTTTGTCTAGTATGATTTCAAATCACTGCTTTGATTCTCGGAAACCCTATGTCTTCTACTGTTGCTAAACTCACGCCCTCCAGCCTCGCGGCGCTACTTTGTGCGCGTATTTGTCATGACCTCATAAGTCCCGTCGGAGCGCTCAGTACAGCCATAGAGATTCTCGATGATGAGAGTAATACCGACATGCATGGCGACGCGATGGATTTGATCCGAAACTCGTCTCGCCAAGCCAATGCAAAGTTAAAATTTCTAAGACTGGCTCTGGGCGCTGGCGGATCCGCGCCCGGCATCATTGGCATGCAGGAAGTCAAATCTTTGGTCGAAGCGATGTATGGTGAGGGCAAAGCTGATTTAAGCTGGAATACCGAAGGAGACGGGATAGATAAAAACGGCGCCCGCATTTTGTTAAACCTTATGATGCTCGCAGTTCAAGCTGTGCCCAGAGGCGGCAATATTACTATCAATGTTACGCAAGATACGACGGCCTTGACCCTGGTCTTAGACGCCACAGGCCCCAAATCACGCTTAGACGCCGCAATTGAAAAAACACTTGGCGGAAAAGCACCCGAAGACGGGTTTGATGGCCGTACAATTCAACCCTTTTACACCGGAATGCTTGTGCGAGAGATTAACGGCAACGTCAGCGCGGCCATTGAGGGAGAAACTGTCACTTTTAGGGCCAATATACCCCTAAATACGGCATAATTTTTCATTAACTTTATGACCTTTTAACCATTTCTGGGCAGTCTGGTGGGACAAGTTAACACAGCCGAGTTCCCAAAATGACGTCTAAAGGTGATGATCTAGTCCAGGCCCGCATATTTATTAGCTCGGCCATGTCTGATATGGACCTGTTGTTGTCAGATTTAAGACTAACGCCGCAAAAGGCTGTTGAAACACTTCACAAGGTACAAACCGGCGCAAAAACAATGTCAGCGCGCGGTATTTTTCGCGCGGCGCAAACCGTCCTTGATGGATATGATACTCAAGTCCCGCAATCCACAATTGATGGTCGGTTGATGGTTTTATACAAGCTCATCGTTCAGTATGATGATGGGCTGAAAGAAATCGAGCCTCTCATAGAAAAGGCCTCTAGTCACGATTCACAAGACGTTCACGCCCAAAAGTCCGAACAGGAAGGTTATGCCTTTGCCAAAGCTACCTTAACGGAGCTTTTGCCATTAGCTGGTGAATACACCTCTTCTTTGCAAAAGTTAATGTCCGTCAACATGGCCGTTGCCCCTAAACCTGTTCCTATGATCAGTTTTGAAAGTCTTATGCCAGACGTCACGGATGCGGCCTTACGCAAGGCCCGAGGACAAGGAAAGTCTGTTAGCATTTCCTACGCTGTTGAGAACCTCTTTATAGACAATCAGCAAGCTGGTTTGGTCCGCGACAAACTTGACCTCCTCGTCAAGGACATCGTTACGACAAAAATCGGAACCCCTGATCAACGGCAAAATTTGGGCCTGCCCCGAAGCGGTCACATCGATGTTTCAGCTCAAGAGGGTCCATCTGGCTTAAATATTACAATCTTGTGTGACGGAGAGACTTTCGATTTCGCGCACAGCAATATAGGCAAAGAACAATTTCAGGAGGTTGGAACATGACCTCTTGCCTAGTTGTTGATGATAGCCGCATGATTCGCCGCGTGGCCTCCAGAATTTTAAAAGATTTAAAGTTCGAAACCTCAGAAGCCGAAAACGGGCAAATCGCTTTAGATATGTGCCGCATGGATATGCCTGATGCCATCTTGCTGGATTGGAATATGCCCGTCATGGATGGGCTGAGTTTTCTCAAAGACCTGCGGAGTAACGAAGACGGCAAAAAACCGATTGTGATTTTTTGTACTGCGGAGAGAGACATTGAAAAAATCACAGCGGCGATAGAAGCGGGCGCAGACGAATATATTATGAAGCCTTTTGATTCAGATATTATCACTTCAAAATTTCAGCTGGCTGGTCTGATTTAAATGAGCGGCGTGCTCTCACTCACTCCAACCTATTATGAAGCCTTAAAACGGTTAACCTTAGAACTTGCCGGGGTTAATCTTGGCGACAATCACGCGTTTTTGATTGAAACCAGACTTTCAAGTCTCTCCAGAGATGAAGGCTTTGATTCGCTTGGCAGTATGGTCGATGAACTATTTAAATCGGGCCAAAGCCGCCTCGCTATTCAAGTGGTTTCAAGCCTTTTAGAGCGCGACACACACTTCTATACGGACCGTCCCAGTTTTAATAAGCTCGTCGATGTCGTCCTGCCCCGGCTTTATCCTATTCATAAAGGCGGCAACCTAAAAATTCTCTCATTTGGATGTTCTAGCGGACAAGAGCCCTATTGCATCGCTATGGATTTGGAAAAAGAAGATAAGTTATTTCCAGACGTTACTTTTGAAGTTCAAGGCGTTGATTACCCCTCCGCGGCTTTAGACCGGGCCCGCATTGGTCTTTACACCCATTTTGATGTCCAAAGAGGACTACCGATTAAAGATCTCACTCAGTTCTTTGACCGTGAAAAAGAAGATTGGCGAGTTAAGGAACATATACGTGACGCCGTGACCTTTGAAGAGACGCATTTATTATCCAATATGGATAAATTGGGTGACTTCCATGTTGTTCTATTCCGCAATGCCTTGTCCCATTATTCATCCCCGGCTCAAGTGCGCGTCCTTCGCAGCCTCTCTACATTGGTCAAACCCTTGGGATACTTAATCTTAGGCACAGGCGAAACACTCAACCATATAAATTATGGTTTTGATACCCTTGAAGGTCACTCTGAGATTTTTAGAAAACGCGAAGAAAAAATTCCTGAAGTTGAACCTGAAGGCAAAAAGTCAAATGGGCGCACCACATTCCACGAGCCTAAAAAGTAATTTTGGGATAGCGCACCGCTCGTCCGCATTCACGCCTGTTGACCTGCCGCGCAAGCAGAGTAAAAGACCCCAAATTTAAACGGCCAGAGTACGGACCCTGACATGAGCGATATTGCTGCAGTTAAAGATAAATTTGCCGCCCAAATTGAGGCTGTGAGCGATCTGCGCGCACTGGATGATATCCGCGTGGCCGCCCTTGGTAAAAAGGGCGAGATTGGCAAAATGATGCAAGGTCTCGGCAAGATGTCCATTGACGAGAAAAAGGTCATGGGCCCTGCCTTAAACGGCCTAAAAAAAGACATCACCGCTATGGTCGAGACTAAAAAAGAACAACTCGAAAATGCCGCCCTTGATGCCGCTCTTGCCAGCGAGACGATGGATATGTCTCTACCTGTTGGCGCGGCTGGAGGCACGCTCCACCCCGTGCAACAAGTCATGGAAGAAATGGCTGTTATCTTTTCCGATATGGGATTCTCTGTCGCCGAAGGGCCTGACATTGAAGATGACTTTCATAATTTCACAGCGCTGAACTTCCCCAAAGGTCACCCCGCGCGCGACATGCATGATACGTTTTTCATGACCGCGCCGGAAGGCGAAGAGAAGAAAGTGCTTCGCACCCATACCTCGCCGGTACAAATCCGCACCATGATAAATGAAAAGCCGCCTATTCGTATCATAGCGCCGGGCCGCACTTACCGCTGTGATAGTGACCAAACTCATACGCCGATGTTCCACCAGGTAGAAGGCCTCGTCATTGATAAAGGCATTCATATGGGCCACCTCAAAGGCGTGTTGATGGATTTCGTTTCAGCCTTTTTCGAGACAGATGTCGACGTTCAGTTCCGCCCCCATCACTTCCCTTTCACTGAACCTTCCGCTGAAATGGATGTGCGCTATGAACGCGTGGGCAGCTCTATTAAGATAGGCCAAGGTGAAAAGTGGATGGAAATTCTCGGCTGCGGCATGGTGCATCCTAATGTGCTACGCGCCTGCGGTGTTGACCCCGATGAGTATCAAGGCTTTGCCTTTGGCATGGGCGTGGACCGCCTCGCCATGCTAAAATACGGCATGCCAGACCTGCGCGATATGTTCGCAGGCGATTCAAGATGGTTAGCGCATTATGGCTTTAATCCGCTGCTACAGGCCAACCTCGCGACGGGACTTTCATAATGAAATTCACACTCTCATGGCTAAAAGAGCATCTCGAGACCGATGCTACGATTAACGAAGTTGTCGAGGCGATGACGCTTGCGGGGCTGGAAGTTGAAGAAGTTGAAAATCCGGCTGAGAAGCTCGCAGCTTTTTCAGTTGCCAAAGTCCTCACGGCTGAAAAGCACCCTGACGCAGATAAATTAAAAGTCTGCACGGTCGAGACTCGTGACGGGGTCAAAACCATTGTTTGCGGCGCGCCGAATGCGAAGGCCGATATGACCGTCGCCTATGCCCCGATGGGCGCTTATATTCCGGGCGCGGATTTCA
>CAZJRU010000020.1:0-18392 GCA_964548315.1 uncultured Hellea sp. | reverse complement strand
ACAAGCTGATTAACAGTCAGCTGCTCTACCAACTGAGCTATTGCGGATCACCAATGGTGTGCCTTTTGGTAGTAAGGCTAGCGGCGTGTAGCAGAGATTCTGCTGTTCGCACAAGCCTATATATCCTCAAAGTTACTAAATTTATCCTTAAATTTATAGATTGGTTTTAAGAGACTATGGACTTTATTTTTTCCATAAAAAAGGGAGCTCAAGAGCTCCCGAAGGTATTAGGTGAATGGTGGTATCTTCTAGAGAAGATGAGATATGTATTAACGATTAGGGTTAATTTTTTATTAAAATTAAGATTTAATTTGTGAATGATGTGAAATTTATGAATAATTACTCGAAATGGAGGCAATAATGCGTGAATATCAGACATTTGATGACTTTTGGCCTTATTACTTGAAGGAGCATAGTCAGCCTGCAACGCGAATTTGGCACTATGTGGGGACTAGCTTGGCCATTTTAACTCTGATTTGGGTGGTTCTTTTTGGAAAGTGGGCGTTTTTACCGCTCGTCTTCATTAGCGGATATTTTTTTGCTTGGGTGAGCCATGCCAGTATCGAGCACAATAAACCTGCAACTTTTACTTATCCACTTTGGTCGTTGAGAGCCGATTTTAAAATGTTCTTTTGTTTTGTCTCTGGAAAAATAGAAGGTGAACTGATTAAGGCGGGTGTGAGTGCACGCCAGTAGGGTCTTTAACCTGCAGCGTCTATAATTTGGCGTGTTCTGATTTTAAGTTCCGTGAGTTCTTCTGAGAACCAACTATGACGCTTTATCCAGCCGTTATTACGCCAACTTGGATGAGGAAGAGGCATGATATCGGGGCCATAATCTCGCCAATGGCGCACAGTCTCCGTTAGGTTCTTTTGCGCCTTTTGTCCCAAAACATGGTGAACCGCATACATGCCGACTAATAACGTAAGCTCAATATGGGGCAGGGCTAGTGTTAGCTTATCTTGCCATAACGGGGCACATTCCTTTCGAGGCGGTAAATCCCCGCCTTTGCTATCTTGCCCAGGAAAACAAAACCCCATAGGCGTGATAGCGAAATAGGCCCCATTATAAAACTCGTCTTCATTTACACCTAACCAGTCGCGCAGGCGCACCCCGGAAGGATCTGTAAAGGGGCGTCCGCTATTATGGGCAAGCGTTCCCGGAGCTTGCCCGATAATACGAATGCGTGATGACTTTGACCCAGAGATAATCGGATTGGGTATAACGGGCAGGGGCTTTGGGGACTTGCGGCAAACCCTGCAGTTTCGGATGTCTTGTTTTAAGCTCTCAATCATCGATATGTTATTTCCTACATCTTGAGCTGTATCAAGCCCTGCTTAGTAACGTTCTATCAACCATGTTTGGGCCATAAGACAGGCAGACAGAGTGTGATTCATGAGACCTTTAATCGTTGCAGCATTGATATGGCTAGGGCTGAGCTTTAGCGCATTTGCGCAGGACATTACGTCTGTATCTTATAATGAAGCTGGTATTGTTTTTGGAATTTCCGGCGCTGGGAAAGTTAATGTCTTTTCAATCGGCGAGGGTAAGCCGCGAATAGTGATTGATATTCCAGAAGGCGTGGTGAAATTAAAAGGCCACACCCTTGAAAAAGGTCCGTTCTTTTTGGAGGGGCAAGCTGGAGTTAAACGTCTCAGGTTTGCTCCACGCGATAAAGGCGTTCGCTTGGTCTTAGACCTTAATGACGGCGTTAATCTTCTGAGCCATAATCGCAAAGACAATGAATTAACTATTGGCCTCAAAGGAGGCGACAAAAAAAAGGTGGCGGAGCCGCGCAAAACAGCAAGCGCAGGTCAAACACCTAGGCCTCGATTTTTTGAAAATGAAATTCCCTATCCGCGGTTGAAGCCACATCTTAAACGCCCGCAGGCTATCCGTAAGCCCGTTATCGTTATTGATCCTGGGCACGGCGGACGCGACCCTGGCGCTATTGGCGTGCGCGGGACGAAAGAAAAAACGATTACGACGGCGGCGGCAAAGGAGCTCCAAAAACAGTTGCTCGCAACAGGGCGTTATCAGGTCATGATGACCCGGACTGAAGATAATTATGTCGACCACGAAGAGCGTCTGCGCATAGCGCGAGCTGGTGGCGCTGATTTGTTTATTTCAATTCATGCCGACTCTGCGGGTAGTAAAACAGCCAGAGGGGCCTCGGTATATACACTGGCGGATAGGGCGAAAAGCCGCTCCAAGCGCATCGTCAATAACCAGAACTGGATTATGGATGTAGATTTAACCAAGCAAAGCGACCCTGTGGGAGATATTCTCGTTGACCTTGCTCAAAGGAATACGGAGACCCAATCCGAACAATTTGCGGATTTACTGCTAGAGAACCTTGGACGGTCGACAAAACTTGTTGGAAATTCGCATCGGCGCGCGGGGTATTTTGTCTTACTTGCCCCTGATGTGCCTGCCATATTGTTGGAACTTGGCTTTCTATCAAATGCTCAAGATGAAAAACTGTTAAATTCGCGGTCTCACCGTAAGAAAGTCTTGCGCTCTGTCACGCGCTCCATCAATAGCTATTTTGATAAGATTGAAAGTTAGCCGCCCCTCTATTCAGAGCGAACAGAATCATGGCATCAACGGTCAAACTTCGGCCACAAAGACATTGGACTGCTACGCACAGAATTATGAAGAGCTTTTGGAACATATTTAAATGGCTTTTGGCCATTGGCGGCGTAGCTGGCCTTATTCTTGTCGTGATTTTGTTCGTATTCATCGTGCGCGCGACAAAAGACCTACCTAGTATTGAGACATTGGCGGAGTATCGCCCACCTGTCATGTCGCGAGTTCACGCGGGTGATGGCAAATTAATTTCAGAGTTTAGAACAGAGGCGCGAGTCTTTGTTCCGATTGAAACAGTGCCTAAAAAACTACAACATTCTTTCGTCGCTGCAGAAGATCAGCGGTTTTATGATCACAATGGTTTTGATGAGCGCGGCTTTGCCAGAGCTATGGTTGCTAATATTGGTCATGTTTTGAAAAAAGAGCGCCTCGAAGGAGGATCAACCCTAACGCAGCAAGTCGCTAAGAACTTCCTTGTCGGGAATGAGAGAAATGTAACTCGTAAAATCAGAGAAGTGGTCATCGCGGGGCGTATCGAGAAGGCGCTGGATAAGGACCATATTTTGGAGCTTTATCTTAATGATATTTATTTCGGCCGAGGCGCTTACGGGGTGGCGGCCGCGTCATTGAATTATTTTGGGAAGCCTATGAAAGATCTGAGTTTGGATCAGATAGCCTATCTCGCTGTGCTGCCCAAAGCGCCTAGCAATTATCAGGTCGGTAACCCGAAAAAGAAAGAAAGAGCTATAAACCGCCGCAATTATGTCCTTAACCGCATGGTTGAAGATAATTATGTGTCCCGCGCTGAGGCGGACAAAGCTAAAGAAAAAGACATTCTGGTCACGAAACGATTTGAGGGTGATGAATACCTTGCAGCCGAATATTTCGTCGAAGAAGCCCGCAAACAGATTTATAAACTCTACGGTAAAGATGAGCTTTATTCCGGCGGTCTGTCTATACGGACAACGCTAGACACACGCATGCAGCTTGCCGCCAGAAAAGCGTTACGAGATGGTCTAGAGGCTTTTGACCGTAGGCACGGATATCGTGGTCCGCTTACGAAATTCGATAATTTTGATGATTGGAAAAAACGATTATCTGAGTTTGATGCCCCTAAAGACATCGGGAATTGGCGCGTGGGACTTGTCCTTGAGGCGAATGATAAAGTTGCGCAAATTGGATTTGTAGATGCTGAAACAGAGGCTACCGCTGATGACCTAGCCGATAAAGAAGCTGCGAAGGCGGCCGAAAAGGGAACGCTAAATATTTCTGATATCGCATGGGCCGCGAAATCTCTGGCTAAAGGTGAGGTCGGCCGCAAACCTAAAAAACTAACAGATGCGGTCGCGACAGGGGATGTGATTTTAGTGCAGCGAAAGCCGAAATCAAAAACTAAAACCGAGTATAACCTGAGGCAAATCCCCAAGGTGAATGGCGGGATTATCGCCATGGACCCGCATACGGGCCGTGTTTTGTCTCTTGTTGGCGGTTATAGCTTTGAACAAAGCCAATTTAACCGAGTCACGCAGGCGAAGCGTCAACCCGGATCTGCGTTCAAACCATTTGTTTACGCGGCGGCTTTGGATAATGGGTTTACACCATCAAGCCAAGTTTTAGACGCGCCATTTGTTATTGAACGACAAGATATTGAGTGTGAAGAAAATGAATCAGGTACATTAGAGCTTCGGGATGTTCAAGAAGATGGGCAAATTGATTTACGTCCAGCTGCCACTGATGAAGAACTACTCGGCGAAGAAGAGCTCGCGGAAGAGGATGAATGTGAACGGTTTTATAAGCCGTCTAATTATAATACGGGGAAATTTTATGGCCTGAGCACGCTTCGTCTTGGGCTTGAAAAGTCGCGTAACGCAATGACAGTGCGCCTGGCAAATGACATCGGTATGACGCCTGTGAACGAATATGGACGGCGCTTTGGCATTTATGATGATACAAAACCTGAATTGGCTTGGGCTTTAGGGGCCGGGGAGACGACATTGCTCCGATTAGCCAGCGCTTATTCAACGTTAGTCAATGGCGGAAAAGCCATAACGCCGACAATTCTTGACCGTGTTCAGGACAGAACGGGTAAAACTGTTTTTATTCATGACGATAATAGCTGTCAAAATTGCCAACAAGAGGACTTTTTCGGAGAGGCGCCGCCAGAACTACCAGACAACCGAGAAACTGTTATTGATCCGGTAACGGCTTATCAGATTACATTTATGCTCAAAGGAGTTGTTGATAATGGGACAGGGCGAAAAATTTCCGTCTTAGGCCGCCCAATGGCGGGGAAAACGGGAACCACAAATGACTCTGTCGATAACTGGTTTATGGGCTTTTCGCCTGACCTTGTGGCTGGCGTATATGTCGGGATGGATAATCCTGAGCAAATGGGCAAAGAAACAGGCAGTTCTTCGGCAGCCCCCATTTTTCGAGACTTCATGCGTGAAGCTTTGAAAAATGAAGCAAAGGTTCCCTTCCGTATTCCAGAAGGTGTAACTTTATCACCGGTCAATAGAGATACGGGCGAACCTTCATATATTGGCGCGCCAAACTTTATCTTAGAAGCCTTTAGGCCTGGCACAGAGCCTAAGATTGGGGCTCTGAAGTCTACCATTAGATATGGAACTGGAACGGATAGTTTTGGGTCTTACGATTATGATTACCAAGAAAAAACGGAGACAACAGGTACGCTTGAAGATATTATTGAAAGTGAAGAAGCGGGCGCCGCGAGGGACCCGAAATTAAGAGCAGAAGCTAGAGTAGAATTAGAGGAAGATGCCGACGAGAAAAAGGCAACGGATGATAAGGCAGTCAAAGAGAATAATGAGACGTCTACAGAAGCTGAGACGGGCGAAGATACAGCGGATGAAGACAATCGGGCTGCCGAGACGACTGCCCCTATAGCGCCCGTAGGAAGCAATGCTGAGGATGTTACTAAGCCCGCGCTTCCTGAACCCAATACAGAGTTAGCGCCAACCAAGGCACCAACTGCCCCGCCCGTCTCGCCTGCCGAAGAGGAAGACCTTGATGATGGTCTATATTAAGTAAACTATGCGGGCTGATATTCTACAAATGAAAGACGACATAGAGCAGTCGATAGATTTGCTAAGGAGGCGTCTTTGACTGGGAACCTGCAGAACACCGCTTGGCTGAACTCAACGCTTTAAGCGAAGATCCGTCGTTTTGGGATAGTCCGCAAAATGCCCAGAAATTAATGAAAGAGCGTTCACGCCTAGAGAGCGCGTTTGAAAGCATTGCGACATTATCTAAGGATTTGTCAGATAATCTTGAGCTCGCCGAATTGGCGGAGATGGATGATGATCAAGAGCTCTTAGATGCTGCGACAAATGCTTTGATCCTCGTAAAAGAAGTCGCTGCGAAAGCGGAACTAGAAGCATTATTGTCAGGCGAAGTCGATGCGAATGATTGCTTCGTTGAAATTCACCCTGGCGCAGGTGGCACAGAAGCTCAAGATTGGGCCCAAATGTTACTACGCATGTATACGCGCTGGGCTCAGGCACATGGCAAAAAAGTTGACGTGCTGGAGGAACAGTCTGGCGATGAGGCTGGTATCAAATCGGCAACTATTCGGGTTAAAGGGGATAATTCATTTGGGTGGCTTAAGACTGAGTCTGGCGTTCATAGGCTCGTGCGAATATCTCCCTATGATTCTAATGCGAGGCGGCATACAAGTTTTGCATCAGTTTGGGTTTATCCTGAAATTGATGATACGATTGATATAGATATAAATGAATCGGACTGCCGTATTGATACTTATCGGGCTTCTGGAGCGGGGGGGCAGCATATTAATAAGACGGACTCGGCAGTACGAATTACGCATGAGCCCACTGGTATTGTCGTGCAATGTCAGAATGACCGCTCTCAACACAAAAACCGATCTATGGCTTGGGACATGTTGCGTTCGCGCTTATATGAGGCGGAATTACAGCGCCGTGAAGCCGAGGCCCAAGAACAGGCCGATAATAAATCAGAGATCGGTTGGGGGCATCAAATACGGTCTTACGTGTTGCAGCCTTATCAGCTCGTAAAGGACCTAAGAACCAATGTAGAGACATCTAACACATCAGCTGTATTAGATGGTGATTTGGATTTATTTATGGCTGCCGCTTTAAGCGCAAGGCTTGACGATAAACCTTAGAAATTTACTAGGCTTTGGCTGGTTTGAGAGTAGGGGCCCCAGATTTGCGGGTGCATTTACCGTCAAAAAAAGCGCCATTTGCGATAACTAATTGGTCTTGCACGAGATCGGCCTGAACATTAGCTGTCTCTGAGAGGTCAACTGAGTTAGCGTTAATCTTCCCTGTAACTTTACCGCGTATGTGAACACTTTCCGCGGAAATTTTACCGTTCACAGCACCTTGTTCACCAATTGTAACATTTCCAGCTTTCACATTACCTTCTAAACGTCCGTCGATTTGAATATCACCATCGGTTTTAATATCGCCAGTAATTGTCAAGTCGCTACCAAGGATAGAGGGTACGCCACTTGAGGAACGTGGGGTGCTCGCTTTTTTAATATTCACCTCTGGCACTGATGGCGTGGACGGTGAATTGCTTTTACTGAACATAATGGCCTGCTTTTAAAAACTTGTCGGGATCATAAACCCGTCCTTGGAAATGTATTTCGTAATGAAGGTGAGTGGCCGTACTGCGCCCTGTTGAGCCCATCCCGCCAATCTTATCGCCTTTTTTTACGATTTGTCCGCGTTTAACATTGAGTTTATGCATATGTCCATAGCGCGTTACAAAACCATGTCCGTGGTCGATCTCAATACTCCGGCCATATCCACCGTTTCTGCCTGCGAAAATAACCTTGCCATCCGCCGCCGCGACGATGGGCGTTAAACGTTGTCCACCAAAGTCCAGCCCTTCATGAAATGTAGGTCGCTTTGTAAATGGGTCTTTGCGTAGACCATATGAACTGGTCCGGTAAGTCTTAGCTCCCACGGGATGCCCTAGCGGGATTGACAGAAGCGCATTATCAAGAGCCTCTGCTTCCGCGACGCGGGCTTTAATACTGGCTATTCTTGACCCAAATTCGCCGTCATTGGCGATATTAGATTTATCGCCAAGATCAACAAATAAGCCCCCTTTGCCGAAGGCGCTTTCTTTCAATACGGTATCAACCTTTAAATCCAGCGTGTCGATGATAGCACGGCCATGTTCGATTCTGTCCAACGTCTCGATTTCAGCAGACACCAGAATAGCGTTTTGCGAGTCGTCAAGATTGTTCATGGATCTGTCAATGTCCAACCCAGTGTAAAGATTAGCTTTGTTTTCCAGTGATTTTCTAGAAGTTCTTGGGATCGAATCTCTAACAATCGGGGCCATGAGGACACGGCTACTTGCATATTTTGTGGTTTCTTTATCGGATGATACGATTTCGATTTTACTTGCAGGCGTTGTTTTTAAGATTTGAGAGATAGTTTGATGCTTCTCTTCCATGCTCTTTGCGACTTGTTCGAAACTTTGACGCTGCTCGTTGAGCATAAGGCGAGCATTGTTTTCCTTCGCCTGTGCGTCGGCTAACAGGCGTTCATAGTGAGCTTCGACCCTTTTAATTTCCTGAGAAGGGGCTCGCATAGGGTTGTAACCCCAGATAAGGTTGAACATGGTAAATAGGCACCACAGGGCGACAACTAATAAGCCGCTTACAATCGCCATCTGTATCTTTGTTCCGAAGACGTAGTATTTTACTTCGCCTCCAGACCTTAGATAAATCTGGCGTTCTGGGAAATGCTGGAGGAGTTGCTTGCGCCACTCCCCAAAAACGTCATTTAACATGGATCCCCATCCGAATAGTTGTTGCGCCCTTACACCATAATTCTAACAAAAAATTCAAGTCAATTTCCTAAGTTTTTACCATATTTCTCGTTAAAAAAGAGTTTGTGACCATAATTTCATATTAGAGGCATGTAGAAGCCCTGTTTTAAGCCAGCTAAAGTCCGTGCTTGAACATTAAATGGTGGTTTCAGTTTTCCTGCATAATATGTGCCAACCAACTCGTGAAAGTAACTTTCTGGATTTTTGTGCATTGATTCTGCAAAGATTTGGAACCATTTTGCCCCAATGGCGACATGTCCAATTTCGTCATTATAAATCGTTTTTAAAATTTTTGCGCTTTCTAAGTCACGGTTTTTCTTTAGTTTTTCTATCATCGACGGTGTGACATCGAGCCCTCTAGCTTCAAGAACCATTGGAGCAATAGCCAATCTTGCGGCGAAATTGTCTTTCGTTGCGATGGCGGCTTCCCATAAACCGTTATGTGCTGGAAATGATCCATATGAGGTTCGTAAGTTTTCTAATCGATTTTCAATCATCTTAAAATGGCGCGCTTCATCGTGACAGACAGAAATCCAATCCCCGATAAAGTTTTGTCGTATTGCTTCTGGAATATCACAATTATGCCCAAATCTGACAATCATGTCTGCCGCTAAATCAATGGCATTAAATTCGATATGTGCAACCGCGTGTAATAAAGCCGCTCGTCCGTTTTCAGAGCCAAGTCTGCGTCTGGGAACCTCGGCTGGAGGCACGAGGATAGGATTATCCGGCCGGGCTGGCGAATCAGGCGGAGATAAATTGGAGCGTCCAATGTCTCGCGTTAGATGCCACTTCTCTGCTAAGTTACAAGCAGCACGGTATTTGTCCTCGGCTGATGCCGCGTTTAAAACCGCAAGAGCATTTTGCGAAGCGCCCATCGTTATGCTGCGGTTTGTTCTAGGGTATCCAAAACTGTTTCGACATGGTTTTTGACTCTGACTTTTCGCCAGATTTGCAAAACCTTACCATTGGGCCCGATCAGGTAGGTTGCACGTTCGATGCCCATGTATTTTTTACCATACATATTTTTCTCAACCCAAACGCCATAATTTTCAATGACTTCTCCGTTTTCGTCAGAGCCTAAGGCAATGGTGAGGTCGTGTTTTGCAATGAACTTATCATGTTTTGTAGCGGTGTCTTTTGAAATGCCAAGGATATCAGCATTAAGCTTATCAAAAGCTGCTTTGTTTTCAGAAAAACCAATCGCTTCTTTGGTGCAACCAGGTGTGTCGTCTTTAGGGTAAAAATAAAGAACAAGATAACGTCCCTTGTAGTCTGATAGGGAGACTGTTCCGCCTCCGTCGGAAGGGATTGAGAAGTCTGGAGCTTTATCGCCAATTTCAAGTGTCATGATTTGTCCTTGTGGATATTAAACATCAGTAATCTGTGTATGTTGATAGGGATTTTTAAGATTTCATCGCTTATGCAACCATTATCCTATGACTGAAGTCGCAAGCCATCGCAAGACATTCAAAGACCGTTTTTTAAAGACGGCCTCCAGAAATCGCTTGGCTACGGAAGATACGGATGGGGAGCCTAAAAGAAAACAATTGAAACGGCTTCCACAATACATCGCCTATAAAATTTTCAGATTAGCCGCTGAACTTACGGCCGTTTTCATTGGGGTCTCATGCCTTTGGTTTTTTGCGCTCAACAGTTTAATCACGCGCCAATCCGTTGATGTAACGGGTTTGAAGCCAAATGCACAGATGTGGTTTTCACAAGCTTTCAATGGCTCGGATGCCCAAATAGGAGGCATGAGTTTAAGCTGGCTTTCAGCCTCCAATACGATTCTTTTTGAGGCCACTGACGTCGTTGTGACGGATGAAAATGGAGCGGAAATCGAAACCATTCCACGGCTGCAAACTGAAATTCCGATGCAAGCTGCATCTAAAGGAAAGATTATCCCTAAACGGGTGATTATCAATGGCGGAACGGTTACATGGCTTCGGGATGAAAACGGGAGTGTTGTTGCGGGTCTTGGGACACCCAATACAGTCGGAAAACTTGGCCCAGTATGGAGAGGCCTAACTCAAAACCCGAGACGTAAAGCCGACATTCGCGGAGTAGAGACGGTTACGATTACCAATGCTACCGCATTTATCGTCGATGAGGCTGATGGTTTGGACCTTATGCTTACGGATACGGATATAAACTTTAGGCAGAGCTCTGAAGATGTTGATATGCAAATGACATCTAATCTGCAAAAGGATGAAGTTAAAATACCATTGCAGATAAAGTTTAAGACAAGCTCTGGCCTTTCAGACTTTACACTGGGTATTCTGACGTCAGGCCTAAACCCGTCTTTTCTCTCACCAGAGCGTGGACGATACTCTTGGTTAAAGGGCTTTGATGCTAATTTGGATATCAAAGCAAATCTAAAAGTAGGCAGGGAGCAAGGCCTTCAGACAGCCGATGTCGATATCAACGGTAGTTCTGGCCGCGTAGAATTTGGTGAGTTTGAAACTGAGTTTAACGGCGCAAACATTGCCGCGCGCCTATCAGCTGAATCTCAAGATATGGATATAACGAGTATTGGACTTCGTTCCGATAAGCTTTCTTTTTCTGGCTCTGGAACATTAGGTGAGTTAGGCGCGTTGACGGATGGCAATATAAATAGTTCACCCGTTTTTGATCTCGTATTTGAAGACGTAAAAATTGACCGCCGACCAAGTTTCTCTGTACCTTTGAACTTTTCAAGAATGGATGTGTTAGGACGTTTGGATCTTGATGCACGACGTTTGGATCTTGAACGACTCCTCATTAATTTAGGAACGTATGAATATGACTTAGGGGGAACGCTGGCTCAGAATGAAGCGGGAAAATGGAGCGAAATTGCACTAAAAGGGCATGCAAACGGAACCTTAACGCCGCCTGACGTCTTGTCTGCTTGGCCGGTTAATTTTGCCAAAGGCGCACGAGATTGGATTGAACGCTCAGTTTTGAAAGGGGCATTTGATAATTTAAAATTTGATGTGAATTTTGATGAGGAGACCTTGCGCTCAGGTATCCCCAAAGATGATAGCGTGAGCCTAGACTTTGATATTACAGATGGCGAGGTCCGCTATATTCAGACGATGACCTCTTATCAGAATGTGACAGGGAGGGGCTCTATCCTAGGAAATAGCGCCCGCGTGGAAGCCTATGGCGGCAATGTTGGGAATCTGGAAGTTTCTACAGCCCTTGTAGAAATCCCGCGTTTGTTACCCAAAGGAGGTGATTTAACAATCACTGTAAACGGTAACGGAGCAACCTCCGATATGCTGACTTTGATAGATCAAAAGCCGTTTGAATTTTCTTCACAATTTGGCATTGTGCCTGAGACCTTTGGCGGGACAGGGGTCATAGATTTGAAGGTCACGCGGCCGCTTTTAGTCGAGTTCGAAAGAAGCCGGATTATATTTGACATAGGTGGAAAGTTTTCAGATGTGACCGCGCCAGTCCAGATTGGATCTCATAATATGAAGGATGGGAACATAACCGTAACGGCCAATAATGCTGGCATGAATTTAAATGGACCTGTCAATATTGGGCCCTGGGCCACACAGCTTAATTGGGACAAAAAATATGATTTTGGTAAAACGCCATCGCGCTATCAGATTGTTGGGAAAATGGACCGCGATACTTTGGATAGCTTTGGTCTTGGTTTTCGCGAATATTTTGACGGTGATATCAATGTAGAAGTTAACGCATTAGGTGATGGTTTGGACCTGACTGCAGCTGATATATCAGCAGATTTGACAGATGTTGGAATTCAAATTGGTCAATATTGGACGAAGGCAAAAGGAACGGCAGGAGAATTTAAAGGACAATTAAATCGCCAAAGCGATGGGGGTATCCAGTTCGAAAATATGTCTATCGATGCACCAGGTTTGACTATCGCGGGGCGCGTGGACTTTGCGAATAAATTTAAGCTCGTTGATATGAACCTTCCGACAGTAAAAGTTGACGGGTTAATTGATGCGGGGATTCAAATGAAGCCTGATAATTTGAGTGAAAAATTATCTGTTTTTGTTAGGGGGGATTTCTTGAATGTATCCAGCTTGGTATCGAACGCTTTATCGGATGGAAAAGGCGTTATTGATGTCCCCGTACTTTTGACCGCTAATCTAAATAAAATAGCCCTAAACGAAAATTATATTGTGAATAATGCCAATGTTTTATTCTCTCATAATGGCCTGGGTATCACTAATGCGCGTCTAGGCGGGCAGACTGATCAGGGGCCTCTTAATATTCAGATGCGTTCTTTTGAAACAGGGCAGGCTCGCGATGTGGATGTCTCTATCCCAAGCGCGGCAGATGCGGCCCGCGCGTTTTTGGGTTTAGATAATATTGAAGGAGGGGAGTTAAAAATCACGGCTCAATTCCCTCCAATTGGAAAAGCAGGAACTCTTAATGGCGTTGCCGAGATTGACGAGTTCAAACTGGTGCGCGCCCCTATACTAGCGCATATGCTATCCTTGGGGTCTTTGACGGGTATTTTTGATACGCTTGGCGGAGGCGGCTTGAGTTTTAATACATTCCACGTGCCATTTTCGCTGATAGACGGAGAGCTTCATATCCGAAATGCCCGCGTATCTGGCCCCGCTCTTGGCATGACGGGTGATGGTGAGATTAGATTTAAGGACAGGCTTTTAGATGTCGATGGAACCTTAGTGCCCGCCTATACGGCGAATTCTTTACTTGGGGATATTCCAGTGCTCGGGGACCTTTTTGTCGGTAAAAAAGGCGAAGGTATATTTGCGCTGAGCTTTATGGTTCAAGGCGAATTTGACAACACACAAGTTACGGTAAACCCGCTTTCGGCTTTGACTCCCGGCTTCTTGCGCGGGATTTTTAAACCAAAACGCGAGAGTTTACCCGAAGAAGTTATTGCAGAAATTAGGTCCGTCGCGCCAAATTAAACAGGTTTTAGCAATGCGTGTTTTTTCTTGCCTACTGATATTTTAACAACGCCTTCGACAACGTCATCACTTGCGATTTGGCGTTCGTGACTATCAACTTTGATATCATTGACCTTAAGCGCGCCGCCTTTGATATGGCGTCTGGCTTCGCCGTTTGATGAGGCAAGCCCAAGCATAACAGTGGCAGCCAATATTCCAAGGCCATCCAGCTCCGATGATGCGATATCAACTGTTGGAAGCCCTTCCGCAGCGCCGCCTTTTTCAAAGGTTTCTTTCGCCGTTGCTTCTGCTTTTTTGGCGGCGTCTTCACCGTGAAGCATGGCTGTCGCTTCATTGGCTAAGCGAATTTTAGCGGTGTTAATGTCAGCGCCTTCCATAGCCTGGTATTTTGCGATTTCATCCAAAGGAAGATCTGTAAAGAGTTTCATGAATTTCCCGACATCGGCGTCATCCGTATTGCGCCAAAATTGCCAATACTCATAGGGTGTGCGGAAGTAGTCTGCGCCAAAGCTCGGGTCCGCGTTAAGCCACACAGCGCCCTCAGCCGTCTTGCCCATTTTACCGCCTGAGGCCGTCGTTATAAGCGGCGTTGTAAAGCCGTAGCAGGCCGCGTTTTCCATACGGCGAGAGAGGTCAACACCTGTAGTTATATTGCCCCATTGATCAGACCCGCCCAGTTGTAGCGTACAGCCATGACGGCGGAAAAGCTCGACAAAGTCATAACTTTGCAGGAGCGGGTAGTTGAATTCCAAGAAGGTCATCGGGAGCTCATTCTCAAGACGGCGCTTAACCGTCTCCATCGTAATCATACGGTTGATGGTAAAGAGTGAGCCAACATCACGCAGGAATTTAATGTAACCCAAACCATCAAGCCAGTCGGCGTTATCGGCTAAAATAGCGGCGTTCGGACCTTCAAAATCAATAAACTTTGAAAAGACCTGTTTGATACCCTTTTTGTTTTTATCAATGATGTCATCGGTTAAAATCGGACGCGTTTTATCCTTTAAGGACGGGTCACCAATTTTTGTTGTGCCGCCGCCTAGCAAAACAATCGGGCGTCCACCCGCGCGTTGGAGGTGACGAAGCATCATGATTTGAACGAGTGAGCCCACATGTAGGCTTGGCGCTGTACAATCAAATCCGATATATCCCGTCACAACGCCGTCTGAAGCGGCCTTATCAAGTCCGTCTTCATCAGTACATTGATAGAGAAATCCGCGATCAACCAGAGTTGTCATTAATTCGGATTGGTATTTACTCACGACTCATGCCTATTTGTTAACTTAGAACTGGCTTCTAGCAGGGCCAATATCAGTGTCAAAGGATTAGAACTGAACGCGGCAAAACACATAGCTTTAGGATTTATGAGCGGGACGTCTTTGGACGGCGTCGATGCCGCCTTTATCGAAACTGATGGCGAGAAAATCTTTCGGTTTGGCCCGAATATTTGCGTGAATTTTTCACAGGCTGAGAGAGCTGTGCTTAAAGACGCAACACAAGCGGCTTTGAAATGGAAATTTAAAGGGTCTCATCCTGATTTCAAAACTGCCGAGACAGTTTTACATGATGTCCATATTAAAGCTTATCGACGCCTCCGGGATGAACATCCGGATTGGGTTGATGCTTTAGACATTGTCGGATTTCATGGTCAGACGCTGATACATCAGCCGCCGCAAAATCAAATCATAGGTCGTACCTTACAGATTGGGGATGGATTGAAACTGGCGCGCGCTTTGGGCGTGCCCGTTTATTATGATTTTCGTACGGCTGACGTGACTGCGGGCGGGCAAGGCGCGCCGCTGGCTCCGATATATCATAAAGCTTTGGCGGATTTCACTGCATTGCCTTTACCTGTTTCTGTTTTAAATATTGGCGGTGTCGGGAACGTGACTTGTATCACCCAAAAGGGCGTTATTACGGCCTCTGATACGGGCCCCGGCAATGGACCTTTGGACCTTTGGATTGAGAGTAAAGGGTTGGGGTCTTTTGACCAAGGCGGCCAACACGCCATGGCGGGGACGCCTGACTTTAACCGCATTTATAAATGGCTTGGCGGTAAATTTTTCCAAAAAGCTGTGCCTAAATCTGCGGATCGGTATGATTTTGATGTTTTAGATGATGTGCAAGGCATGAGCGCCGAAAACGGCGCGTCGACGCTTGCGGCTTTTACCTGTTTAGCTGTGTCTCATACTCTCTCGAAGCTGAAGGAAGAGCCGCAAAGCCTAATTATTTGCGGCGGCGGCCGTCACAATATGGCCATGCGGCTTATGCTCCGTGAGACATTAAAGTGTGACGTACTCACCGCAGAGGATGTGGGATGGAACTCAGATGCTTTAGAGGCCCAAGCTTTTGCTTACTTGGCCGTGCGCTCTAAACGGGATTTGCCGCTTTCTTTTCCGCGTACAACAGGTGTGAAAACTCCGCAGCGCGGCGGGGTCTTGGCTCATCCATAAGGCTTACTTTAAGAGGCGCTCCAGATTCTCCCAATCGATTTCCGTTAATTCTTGAGAATTTACAGGTTCAGGGCGAGGGGAGAGGGCTTGAATGATTTGGTCTAATTTCTGTCCTTCTGTAGTTTTCATGTAGGCTGTGCGCCGTATGTCGATTTGCTCGGCGCTCGAGGCGATGTTTTGCGGCGTGAGTTTCACGCCAAATTGAGGATTTCGGTCTGATTTGCCTTGCATGACAGACAGGATGGCGTCGCCTAGGCGTGGTAAATAATGCGCGGGTTCATGGAAGTAATCATGAGATTTGGTTTGAGCGGGCGATGGAATAGCCGTGGTGCTTGGCGCTTGAAAGCCGCTAAAGTCCCAGAGGACGGCTTTTTCATCAGGCGAGCAAGGCGCATTAGGCACATGTTTTTCGGCCAGCGTTTGAAAACGGGAGAGCAAGGTTTTGCGTAACTGCAATGTGGCGTCTTTTTGCCCAGCTTGGAAAGAGGGGTCTTCATACCAGGCATGAACGGGGTGTAGGAAGCCGATAATTTGGACGCCTTGCGCGGCCAAAACATCTAAGGCTCGGAACAAATAATCAATGCGTTCCCCGGAAACCGTCAAGGCTTGATGACTTTCCAACACGCCTTTCACTGATTTTGTGTAACGCGCGCGCTGTTCGCCCGCCTCGTAAATATTTTGAAAAGGTGGTTTAGGGGCATTACCTCTCATATTATCGCCTAAGGTTTGAACAGCGCGTGTCAGCGTGTAGGGAGAGAGCATCATGCGGCCTAGGGAGCGCCAATTAGACCCATCTGGAAACCGGCTCAATAAGAAGGCGGATTTAAATTTATCTCCTCCTGAAAATTCGGATATATCGAGGCCAATAACGAGGCATCTTAGCTCTTTTTTTTGTGTCGCCAGAGCCGCGATATGTGCCAACTCATAAGCATTAGACCCACGTATGCCTGCATTATAAAGCCCGCCTGGCCAATCATCCATAGTTTCATTAAACCCATCAACGACGCGGGAGGACCCTATGATAAGAGAGGCCTCAGGACGTTTTAGAATTTGGTGGCTGACAGTGACCCGCCGCCCGTCTTCATGAGCGCGGGTTTTGCGCGCATTGATGCCGTCTATTTCCATCCAATCCGTTGCTGCATAAGGATCGATAATGAGATTAAATAAACTTATCGCCGCCAAGAAGGTGAAAAGCGAAGAGAGCAATATGAGGGTGTAACGTTTCATGGCTAGAAATTATAATATATGAATTCGGATACAGACCAAATATTCGTGATGGATAAAAACAGTAATATGGCCGTTATGATTGCGAAGCTTGGCGAGGGTCTCCACCGTAGCCCTTTCTGAAGCTTGATATCCGCCATTTTCATAGTTTCGGGTTCAATGTATTTTTCAAATATTGAAACCGTATCGGGAAGCACCCAAACTATAAACAAGCCTAGGGCGATGGCGATAAAAGGGTCATCATCTGGAAAGATGCCCAAACCGTTCATGCCGGACATTGAGGTGAGCATGATACTGGCCGCATCAAAGCTCTCGGCGCGAAAAAACACCCAGCATATGCTGACGAATAAAAAAGTTGTTAAAACAGAGAGTTGCGGGACGCGCTTAAACAAACCTTCAGGGAATTTTTGCTTTAGGAGGCGGCACCAGATGAGGCCTAGTCCATGCAGTCCGCCCCAGACAACAAATGTCCAAGCCGCCCCGTGCCAAAGGCCCCCCAGCAACATGACTAAGGCTAAATTTATCAGCGTACGTCTGGGCCCGCGGCGATTTCCGCCCAGAGGAATATAAAGATAATCTCTTAGAAAATGGGACAATGTAATATGCCACCGCCGCCAGAAATCCGTCACCGAACGCGCTCTATAGGGGGCGTTGAAATTAACGGGCAACTGAAACCCAAACATGCGTCCCAGCCCCAAGGCCATATCGGAGTAACCTGAAAAATCGAAAAATATTTGAAAGGCATAACACAAGGTCGCGGCCCAAGCGCTCCAGAAACTTACCGGGTCGCCATTGGCCGCCATGTTAAATCCCTGCGAGGCAAAGGGTGCAAAATTGTCAGCGAGCAATAATTTCTTGGCAAGGCCAACGGCGAATATGGATATGCCCACGCCCAGATTAAAACTTATGTCTTTTTGCCGTGTTGTATCGCGTAATTGCGAAGCCATATTTTTGTGATGAACAATTGGCCCCGCGATAAGCTGCGGGAAAAAGGCCACAAATAAAGGGTAGTAACCCGCGCGGGCTGGCTCGGTCTTTCTCCGAAATCTATCAACAAGAAACGCGATCTGTTGGAAGGTGAAAAAGGAAATAGCTAGCGGGAGAGCTATCCCTGTTTCTACGGCCTCTGACCCAAAAAGTGCATTGCCTGTCCGAATGAAAAAGTCAGTGTATTTGAAAACGCCTAAAAGGCCTAAGTTAAAAATTATACCCAGGGTCAGCCAAGCCCGCCCGTTAGGCGCGTTTAGCTTATGAGACAAAGCATAATTTACGCCGATAGAAATCAAAAGAAGCGGCAGGAAATTGATATTCCACCAGCTGTAAAACACCAATGACGCCAAAGTTAGCCAGCCGATTGATGCGCTATGCCCGGCGC
>CAZJRU010000019.1:0-18602 GCA_964548315.1 uncultured Hellea sp. | reverse complement strand
GGCTTATTTACGCGATCCAGACGGGAATAAAATTTGTTCTTTTTGTCAAATCCCTCAAGGCTAGCCTAAAAGTAATCATATTTGGTATAGAGGTTTTTCACCCTTGAGCACTCTTATGTCTGGAGTATGTAGTTGGTGACACCCCACATGGTTGCTATGCTGCATACTCACTTATTTAAACAGGTTTGGCAGCGATGACATAATTTCGGCCAGATCGCAGGGCGCCTTTTGATTCGATGAACTCCAGAGCTTCGGCGCGCAAGGCTTCCCCGCGTGCTTTTAGCGACTCTGCGAGATTGCGGTCCGCAAGTTTTTCGAGTATCGGCGCGCAAACATCAATCTGAGCGTTGACGAATAGTTTTTTGTACCGAATGTCAAAGTGCTTGACGCTTAGCACCTCAAACCCGTTCATGCGCAGATTATCAACAACCCATCCTGCGGGATATTCGCGGTAGGGTAAATCGTTGCCATGCAAGACGCAGGCGTCGCGAAAGCGGCCAATCTCCCACAATATGCGCCCGGCAGGGTCTTGGGGACGCATAGTGGGCACATATGGCTCTAGGCCTTTGACATAGAGCCTTGTGCGTGTGAGCGGCCTCAGGCGTTTAAACAGATAGGGCTGATAATAGGGCGCAAACCCTTCGATCGCGCCCAGCAAATAATCCGCCATCACGGTATCATATTGCTCCCCCTTAAGCAGGTCAGTGTCGACCCAATTACCGAGCACGACTCGGTCCTCTGGACGTTGCGCCTCTTTGATGGCCTCTCGCACCCGCTCAGCGTGAGCTGGTGAGGCCGAGACGCCAGTCCAGCGCTCTGTGCCTAGCTCTGCAATCCAGCGCAGAGACTGTACGCCCGTTCCCGCGTCAAGAAATGTTCCCCAGGGACTATCGCCCTGTATTTGCTGGATATAGCGTAAAAAACGGGGATGTTTTCGAGGTTTCACAGTAGAGGTAGAGATATTAGCATAGCGCAATCTATCCGCAATTTTCGTTCTAAATCAATTCAAATAGGGCAAATTCGTTTGAATACAGGTTTTAAAAAAAGAGCAGGATTGGTTTGAAGGGGAGGGGCCAATCCTGCTCAGTCATTCATAATGGTCAAGGGGAGGGACCATCTATGAGGTATCTCTAAGGGGAAGAAGAGATGAACTCTTTAGACCCGAAATGGGCTTCACATACAATGAAAGTGAGCGTGATACATTTGTGATGGGTCCATCACGCGCCTGTGAGGGATAGCTAACGCAGGCGTCACGGCGCTTTGACACGCTGTGTTTGGCATCTTTGATCGAAATCTTTAAGTATAGGGCATCAACAAGAACGAACTTATGGAGTTGAATATGTTTAAAGTTTTTAAAACAACTTCGCTCGCGGCCCTCAGTGTTCCAGTCCCATTTTTCACGGGTTTCATATCCGCATGGGGTCAATATTCTGACTAGTTTATAGTCCTCTGAGAGCCTTAACCGCGCCGACAATATCGTCTTGGCGCATGAGGCTTTCACCTATGAGGTAGCCATTGGCGCCGTCTTTGGCGAGGCGAGCAATATCTTCTTTGGTAAATATACCGCTCTCGGCGATGAGGGTGGCATCATGCGGGACTTGACCAGCTAATGTCTCGAATGTGCCTAGCGAGGTTTCAAAGGTGCGCAGATCCCGGTTGTTTATCCCTATCAGTGTTCCGCCAAGCGCAACTGCGCGGGCAAGCTCATTCTCATCATGGGTTTCAATGAGGGCGTCCATGCCCAGGCTCTCGGCCTCATCCATAAGCGCGCGCGCAGTCTCGTCATCAATCATCGCCATGATAACCAAGATACAATCTGCGCCCATGGCGCGGGCTTCGGTCACTTGAATAGCATCAATGAAAAAGTCTTTGCGCAGTAGGGGCAATGTGGTGGCCGCTCGCACGGCTTTGAAAATAGCGGCACTACCCATGAAGCCCGGTCCGTCCGTTAGAACAGACATGCAGGCCGCCCCGCCCTCCTGATAGGCTTCGGCAATGGCGACGGGATCAAAGTCTTCGCGGATGACGCCTTTAGACGGGCTGGCCTTTTTGACTTCGCATATGAGGGCCGGGCCTGCTATGTTTTGTACCGCCTTAGTAAATCCGCGCGCGGGTGATTGATCGCGGGCGATATCGCGGAGTTCTTCGATAGATATGTCTGCGCGCAAGGCCGCGACTTCATCGACCTTATAAGCGGCGATTTTCTTAAGCACGTCGGGCGCGTCCATTAGGGTATTGGGGGGTGATTGATTAGCCATGGCTCACCTCAATCAGTTTACGCAGCGCGTCCTTCGCTTTGCCGCTATCGATTGCGTTGGCTGCTAAGTCGATGCCGCTGGGAATATCTTTCGCGAGACCCGCAATCATCAAAGCCGCGCCGCTATTGAGCAAGACAATATCACGGTAGTCACTGTGCTCTCCTGACAATAGGGCTGTCAGAGCGGCAGCGTTTTCTTCTGGATGGCCGCCGCGCAAACTTTCAATGGAGACGAGGTCTATGCCGTAACTTTCAGGAGAAATCGTAAACTCGTTTATCTGACCCGCTTTGACTTCATAAATAAAGGTCGGCCCTGTTGTCGTGATTTCATCCAGGCCGTCCACGCCGTGAACAACCCAGACATGCTCCATATCTAATTCGGCAAAGGCTTCGGCCATGAGGCGGCGCCACTCATTATCACAGACGCCCACTAGCATACGCTTTGTTCTTGCGGGATTACTCATCGGGCCCAGCAGATTAAAAATGGTGCGCGCGCCGATGGCTTTGCGGGCTGGGCCAACAAAGCGCATGGCGGGGTGATGATTGGGCGCGAAGAGGAAACCAATGCCAGCGTCTTTTACGCATTGAGCGGCTTTTTCTGGCGTAATGGCCAGGTTCACACCCAGCACAGAAAGCGTATCCGCCGTGCCTGTCAGCGAGCTTGCGGCGCGGTTGCCATGTTTGGCAACCTTTGCGCCTGCGCCTGCGCAGACAAGAGCAGAGGCCGTAGAGATAGACAGCGTATGTAATCCCGTCCCGCCAGTTCCGACGATATCTATCGCGCCCGGAATATCGACGGGCGTCATGTTCTCGCGCATGATTTCAACGCCCATGCGAACATGCTCAGAATTTAGGCCGTCTGCATTTAAGGCTTCGAGAAAGGATTGAATGTCGCTATCAGTTTTCTCGCCGCGTAAAATGGCGCGTAGAGTTGCCGCAAAACCGCTCATCTGATGCCAGCAATCTTTAGGAATTTACCGATAAGTTGGTGACCGTTCTCAGAGGCAATAGACTCAGGATGAAATTGTAGTCCGTGAATGGGCCGCGTTTTATGCCGTAAGCTCATAATCTCTTTATCTTCGGTCCATGCATTTATTGCGAGGCAGTCAGGCAGGCTTTTGCGGTCAACAGAGAGGCTATGATAGCGCGTGGCTTTGAACGGGCTATCTAAGCCTTCAAAGAGGCCCGTGCCGTCATGGTGGATATCGCTGACCTTGCCGTGCATAATGTTTTTAGCGGGGATGACGTTACCGCCAAAGGCCTGACCTATCGATTGCTGACCAAGGCAAATGCCGAGAATGGGCAGATTATCGGGCGCCTTAGCCAGAAAGTCCAAACACATGCCAGCTTCATTAGGTGTTTTGGGCCCGGGGGATATTAATACAGCCTTTGCGCCCAGGCTTAAGGCTTGACCCGCGCCCATATCGTCATTGCGAATGACATGTGTGTCCGCGCCCATTTCCTGCGCGTAATGAACCAAATTATAGGTAAAGCTATCATAATTATCGATGACGAGTAGCACGCTAATTCCTGTCAAACTTTACGGATTGCTCGGCGGCGCGAAAAAGAGCGGCCGCTTTATGCAAGGTTTCTTCAAATTCAAGCTTAGGAACAGAGTCCATAACAATTCCTGCGCCGGCGCGTACATGTAAGGTTCCATCTTTGACGATGGCTGTGCGTAATGCAATGGCCGTGTCCATATCGCCATTGGATGAGATGTAGCCAACAGCGCCTGCATAGATACCGCGTTTTTCTTCTTCGAGCTCGTCGATGATTTCCATGGCGCGAACCTTTGGCGCGCCCGACACGGTGCCCGCAGGGAAGCCTGCAAAGAGCGCTGAAATTGCGTCGTGTTCGTCCAAGATTTCGCCTTCGACGTTTGAGACGATATGCATAACATGGCTATAGCGCTCAACTGTAAAACGTTCCGTGACGTTAACAGTGCCCGGCTTTGACACACGGCCGACATCATTACGGCCAAGGTCGAGAAGCATAAGGTGTTCCGCGCATTCTTTCGGGTCCGCGAGAAGGTCTTTTTCATTCTGCATATCTTCGGCTTGGGTTTTGCCGCGCGGGCGCGTGCCTGCGATCGGGCGAATAGTGACGACTTTCTCTCGCAGCCGGACCAGAATTTCAGGACTAGACCCAATGATAGAGTGGTCGTCAAAATTTAGAAAATACAGAAATGGTGAGGGGTTCATCCGCCGCAGCGAGCGGTAAAGCGCAAACTCGCTGGCGGGGAGTTTGGCAGATAGCCTTTGGCCAATGACCACTTGGAATATATCGCCTGCTAATATGTAGTCCTTGGCTTTTTTCACGCGCTTAGAAAAAGCTGCTAGAGTCGTGCCAAGTTTTGGATTTATTGAAGGCGTTTCAATATCTTCAATAACCTGATTGGCAACAGGCAGGTTTAAGTCGTTAATCACGGCATTAATGCGCGCGGCCGCGGTGTCATAGCTGCCGCCCTTATAGACGGGCGAGGCAATGATGATTTCTTGCGCGACGGCATCAAAAATAGCGACGATTGTGGGGCGAACCATTATCGCGTCTGGCGTACCGATAGCGTCAGGCAGGTCTGACGCTAGGGCTTCGACTTGCCGGATCATGTCGTAGCCTAGATAACCGAATAGCCCGGCGCCCATTGGGGGGATGCCCTCTGGCAAGTTAAAGGCTGATTCTTGTTGTAAGCTGCGAAGCGTATCAAGCGGCTTGCCATCTAGAGGCTTAAAAGCCTCGCCATTTCTGGATATTTCGCTTTGGTCGCCATTGGCTCTCCATATAACGTCAGGTGAAAAACCGAGGAATGAATAGCGTCCTCTTATTTCTCCGCCCTGTACGGATTCGAACAAAAAGGCATAAGGCTTGCCTTGGGCGATTTTTAAATAGGCCGACACAGGCGTATCAAGATCGTTAATCACCCGCGCGTAAACGAGTTGCGGCTTACCTACATTCTTTTGAAATTCCGCCTGTGTAGGAAAAATGGTTTCAGGCATTATTCTTCGGTCTGAATTCCTAGAGCTTCTTTTACCTTATTAGGGAACTCACGGACTTCGTTCTCTGCCAGAATGGCCTGAGTATAAGCATTTTGTAAATCGGAGCTTATGGCCGCTGTTGTTTGTTCTTGGAGAACATCTAGAAACTGTCCCGCGACTTCGTCTTGGTTGGGAATAATCTCGCCCAGCTGCCCGATTTGACGCGTTTGAATCGCGACGCCTTTGCCGCGCGCAATCGCGCCGATTTCACCGTCGAGCATGGCAACGACGACGGTAGGACTAATGTCTTGAGGCGGGGAAGATCTGACGATGACTACATCATCTACGGTGACGCCTTTTTCTGACTGGCTTACGATATCTGCAAAGCTTTCGCCGCCGCGAATTTTTGCAGCAAGGTCGATAGCCAGCTCATCTAAAGCTTCTCCGACTTTTTCATCCTTCCACGCGGTTGCGGCGCGCTCTTTGACGTCATCAAAATCCCGTAATGTGCTGTCGATAATGTCGTCAACGCGGATCGCGGCGTATCCTTTTGTGGAGGTTTCGAAAAGGTCGGTTTCAAAACCAAGGTCACTCGTGAATATCTCACGCAATAAAACATCGTCTGTCGCTATTCCAGGAATAGCAGAAAAGCCAGCCATTCTGATGCCGTCTTGTGTCGTGCCAGAGCGGTCAACAAACTCGTAATATGATAAAGGCCAGTCAACTTTGGCGGATATTTCTTCCAGCGAAAGACCGTCGGCCATGGCGTCTTCTATTTCGCCTGTGATGTCATACAATTTTTCTGCCGCCTTTTCCGTCAACACGGAGTCGCGAATCTCAGCGCGCGAGTCTTCGAGGTCAGGAACGACTGCCGCCGTAATTTTTTGAACGCCCACTGCGTAATAGGTGCCTAGGCTCCCCAATATCGATTTGGCTTCACCTTCCTTCATGTCAAAAGCTGCATCAGCCGTTTCTGGATCTAAAATAGCTTCTTTCTTGGCATCTTCAAATATCTGCGGCGCAACGAGCCCTAGGCCTGAAGCTACCTCTTCAGGGGCGTCCCCGCGGGCGAGGCGCTCGGCTGCGGCTTTGGCATTGTCTTCATCGGTCGCTGTGATTTGAACGATAGTCCGGGTCTCCGGAGAGCCGAGTTCGCCCAGTTCAATTTTATACTCAAAGGCTGCATTGATTTCTTCGTCAGTGGCCTCAAGGTCTGGTGTTAAGTCAAAGGTTTCCAAGCGTAGCATTGTCAGGCGGCGATACTCTGGGGCTGTATATTTTGCGCCATTCGTATCAACATATTTCCGAAGTTCTTCTTCTGTAGGGTCAGCGGGCTCTGCAACCGCGTCTTTCGCCAGCGTGAGAATTTTGGCCTTTCGCTGCTCGGTGATGAAGTTATAGCGCTGGGTCGCAAATTCTGACGGCGCTTCAAGTCCGCCGATAATGGCAGGAACTGTTTGTTGGCGTCTTAGCGAACGGAAAATATCATCTTCAAATTGGTTTCGCGTAATGCGGTTTTGAGCCAGCAGGGAATTTAGTTTTTCTTCGCTAAACTCACCGGTTAATTCATTTTGGAAGGAATCTATTTCTTTTACGACATTTCGGGCCACTCGCCTGTTCACGCCCACACCAAGAGCATCAGCGTCAATACCAATGACCGCTTCTGTCATAAGGGTCTGCAAAACTCTGTTGTGCATGCCTCTGGCATAGGCCTGTTGGTTGGTGATTGAGCTTCCTTGGTCGCGGTTTATCGTTTGAAGTTCTCTTTCAAAGGCGTTTTCAAATTCTTGCGATGAAATTTTGGCATCACCAATAGTCAGCACAGAGTTTCCGGCGCGCTGGGTGAAAACATCGTTGACCCCCCAAACCGCAAAAGCAACAACAAGGAGGCCGATAAGAACGCCTACCATTACGTTACGAATTTTTCCGCCAATTGATTCGGCCATATGTCCCTCGAAATGATTTGGGGTTTAATAACGACGGGGCGGCGGGGATACAAGACTTTACTCTTCTTAAACAGCCTTATCGTAGAGTAGAACTTAGAAGAGCGAATACATGGATTGGAGACCTTTATGTTACCTTTAATTGCTGGAAATTGGAAGATGCATGGAGATATGTCCTGGGTCGATAAGCCCAGTGAATTTGACCGCTTGTATGCGATATCAAAGCGTTCGCATATCGAGGTTCTCTTATGCCCGCCTTTGCCTTTTATCGCGCCTATGGTGCGACCTTGTGAGCAGGCAGGCATATTACTCGGGGCTCAAAACTGTCACAGCGAGCCGTCCGGAGCTCATACGGGCGAGGTGAGCGCGGATATGCTTAAGTCTGCCGGGGCTAATTACGTTATTTTGGGCCACTCCGAGCGCCGCGCCGAGGGCGAAACTAATGAAGATGTACGTAAAAAAGCGATGGCAGCGCATAAAGCGAGCCTTACGCCCATAATATGTGTCGGAGAAAGTCTGGCCCAGCGCGACAAGGGGCAGGCCATTGATGTGGTGTCAAAGCAAATTGCGAAGTCCGTCCCAGATATTAAAGATTATGTCATTGCCTATGAGCCTATCTGGGCAATTGGCACGGGCAAAACGGCCACGCTAGATGATATCTCTGAAATGCACGGGGCTATTCGCGCCTTAGTCGGTTCGAAGACACGTATTTTATATGGTGGATCCGTAAAGCCGGCTAATGCAAAAGGAATATTAGCAACGTCTAATGTCAACGGCGCCCTGATTGGCGGGGCCAGTCTGGATATGAAGAGCTTGTCTGAGGTGGCTCAGCTAGCCTAATGCGCTGATTGCGAATAAATCAGCCGGCCGATGCAGCTCTCGCCCGCTTTATCTGCCGAATTTAAAGCAAGTTGAGAGTTACTGGTCTCAAGGAATACACCAGCTTCGCTTGACTTGTAGTCTTTGCAAAACATCAAGAGTGTATCTTTCTTAAAAGGCGTTCCGTCTTCAGGGGCCAAAAGCGCAAATACATTTTCCGGTTCAATTGTCATGGTGACATAGCCGATAGGTTTTTGTGTTTCGAAATCTGACTGTGATGGTGGCCAGTTATGGACGGGGATATGCCGAATGGGCGTGTTCAAATAACTATTGACGGGGCCTTCATTGGTCGGGTGTTCGCCGCTTACGAGCCAAACTTCTTCTATGTCTAGGGCTTTCGCAATTATATTGATTTTGCCCGCCCTGGGAACATGACCTCCGCGTTCCCAGTTCGCGACGGAAGATTGTCTGACATTACATGCTGTGGCTAATGATTCTTGAGACAGTCCTAGCTCTTGGCGGCGATTCTTTATTCTGTGATGTATTTTATCGGGCATGGTTCGCCTCTATTATTCGTTATTCAAATGATGCTCTTGTAATGTGAATAGCTGTATTTTTTACATCTGAAAAGCGAAAAATTACAAAAATAAGCATTATATACGCTATATTCACGTATTTAACCGTGTATTGCACCTTTCCTGAACGAAAGCTGAAAGTTGCTTAAAAACAAGCATTACAAAAATGTTATTCGAAAAACGAATAATTTTTCTTGAAGTCTGATTTCTCACCCCCTAAATTCAAAGCACGGGTGGAATTGTTCACCGCGACGATATCAGGGACGTTATCTTCGCAAACATTATGAGGATTGCTATGAAAGGCGATTATTGCACAAGAGAAGGCGCCGAGCGCCTTAAGCAACAAATTGAGGCTTATTGGGAAGAGCGCGGACATGATGTACGTGTTAATCTTATCCAAGGCGGCTTCTTGGCGTCGATGCGCTCTGCGAGGACGGATGTCAGGTCAAACTTGATTAATGGTGTTCCGACCCGGTCAACAGAGAACTTTGCTTAGCTAGTTACAATTCTTATTAGAGCTGAAGGTATTTCGCGGAAGTTCCGCAAAATGCAATCAGCTCCTAATTTTATGACCGGAATAGTTGAGTATCCGTAGCTCATCACAATGGATGGCACTTTTGCATTCATTGCGGCAAGCACATCGGGGCGGCTATCGCCGACCATGACAATTGAGCCGTTTTCACCGCGGTGGCCCGCGGATTTATATATATGATCGGCATAGGGTTTATTCCTCACGAGATCATCACTTCCGACAATGCGCCGAAACAAGGGCGTAAGCTCCAAAGCCTCAATGAGAGGCCGCGCGAGATATCCTGGCTTGTTTGTACAAATCGAAAGCTCTGCGCCGTTATTTTTCAGATATTTGAGCGTATTGACAACGCCGGGAAATGGTCGGCTAAGCTGGCATATATCATCTGCATATAGTTTTAAGAATAGCTGTTGGAGTTCGTCCTCTCGGTCTTGAGACACCTTGTGTGAGGCGCGTTGAAAGGCGCCCTTGATTAAGGCGCGTGAGCCATACCCTACCGCTTTTCGAGCTTCGGTAAAGTCAGTCGGGGAGAGGCCTTCTTCTGCGATGACGAGGTCAAGGACGCGCACGAGGTCCGGGGCCGTATCAATCAATGTCCCATCAAGATCAAAACAGATAGACATCTTATTTAAGTTTCTCATGAATTAGCCAAAATAGAATCGTGCGTTAGCGGTTATCATCGGTTATGAGCCTAACAAGTCAATAAGAACGAATCGATGGAGCCCGTTATGACCACGCCTCGCGCAGCTGTAATTCTTGCCGCTGGTAAAAGTACGCGTATGAAATCCACGCGGTCAAAAGTCCTACACCATGTTGGAGGGCGCTCCATGTTGGAATGGGTCGCAGAACTTGCGCGCTCAGTCGGCGCGGAGAAAATTGTTTGCGTTGTTGGTGAGGCCAATAAAGATGTCAGGGCAGCGGCGGAAGCGCTTGGATTGGATATTGCTGTTCAAGAGCCGCAATTAGGAACAGCTCATGCGGTGTCATGTGCAAAGGGCGCGCTAAAGGGCTTTAAAGGTAATCTCGCCATCCTTTATGCCGATACCCCCTTTGTCACGAAAAGAACCTTAAACCGCGTGTATAAGAGTTTGGAGACAGGGGCAGATGTAACCGTCCTCGGGTTTGAGCCTGATGAGCCAGGGTCTTATGGCCGCCTGATTACTGAAGATGGTGAGCTGAAGGCAATTGTCGAAGCACGAGAGGCCAGCCCTGAAGAGCTGGCAGTAGGCTTATGTAATAGCGGCGTGGTTGCCGCGTCGGTTAAAAATATGTTTTATGCTTTGGACAGGGTTGATAATAACAACCTTAAAGGAGAGTACTATCTTACTGATATTGTTGAAATTTTAAGAGACAAAAATAAGAAAGCGAAAGCAATTATCGCCAATTCTGATGAAGTCATGGGCGTAAATTCAAGATATGATCTCGCTCTTGCTGAGATGTCCTTTCAAGTCGCAACGCGTCAATCCATGCTCAAGAAAGGCGTGACCCTTAGAGACCCCGATACCATCTATTTTTCCTATGATACTAAAATTTCGCAAGATGCGGAAATTGGCGCAAATGTTGTGTTTGGGCCCGGGGTTAGCATTGCTTCACATGCCGTCATTCACCCCTTTTGCCATATAGAGGGCACTAAAATTGGTGAGGGCGCGCAGATAGGTCCCTTTGCAAGACTAAGGCCGGGCACTGAAATGGGCGCAGGCAGTAAGGCCGGAAACTTCGTTGAGACTAAAAAGGCGAAAGTTGGAAAAGGCAGTAAAATCAATCATCTGTCTTACATAGGTGATGCTAAAATTGGCGTCGGCGCGAATATCGGCGCGGGAACTATTACCTGTAATTATGATGGTTACTTCAAACATAAAACCATCATTGGCGATGGGGCTTTTGTTGGAACCAATAGCTCGCTTGTTGCGCCTGTAAAAATTGGGAAAGGCGCTTATCTGGGAAGCGGCGGCGTCATTACGAAAGACGTTCCAGCTGACGCTTTAGCAGTTGCGCGCTCTGAGCAAGTCAATAAGACAGGCTGGGCAAAGCGCTATAATGCGGCTCAGAAAAAACGAAAATCTAAAAGTAACTCTTCTAAAAAGTAAGTCCTATGACAGTCGCTAAAGAAAATGCCGCAATGGCCGCGTTAGATTTCGTTGAATCGGGTATGACCTTGGGGCTGGGGTCTGGGTCAACAGCGGAAATTTTTCTAGAACGCCTCGGCGAACGCATAGCCGGAGGCATGAAGGTGCAGGGCGTTCCAACATCGAAACGCACCGCCGAAGTCGCCCGCGAGAACGGGGTTCCTCTCATTGAACCTGACAAGGTCGATGGTATAGACCTCACCATTGACGGGGCTGATGAAGTCGACCCACAATTTAGCCTTATCAAAGGCGGCGGGGCTTGCCTCTTGCGCGAGAAAATCATTGCACATGCTTCAAGCCGTATGTTGGTCATTGTCGACCAAAGTAAAATGGTCGATACATTGGGCGCTTTTCCGCTCCCTATAGAAGTTGACCCCTTTGGTATGGCTTTGACGGCAGAACAGATACATGACGCCCTCATGAGCAGTGGATGCAAAGATGCGCAGACGGTTCTGCGGCAAGCAAAGGACGGAAGCGGACCTCTGATTACGGATGGCGGAAATTATATATTGGATAGCCGGTGTAAAAAAATTCCAAAACCAGCCGATACGGCACATAAGCTCGATAAAATTCCGGGCGTTATGGAACATGGTATCTTTATTGATCTGGCGGATGTAATAATCATAGGCGAAACCGACCATGCTAAAGTCATGGAATTAGCCAGAGAGTAAATATTATGTCAAAATATGACTTCGACCTATTCGTCATTGGCGCGGGTTCTGGCGGTGTACGCTCTGCAAGACTTGCGGCGCAATTAGGCAAAAAGGTTGGCGTAGCCGAAGAGAGCAAGCCTGGCGGGACATGTGTGGTACGGGGCTGTGTTCCTAAAAAATACCTTGTTTATGGCGCTGAATATGGCGCGGCGATTAAATCAGCGCAAAAATACGGATGGTCTTTATCTGATGCTAGCTTTGATTGGGCCTCGCTTCGCGACTCCATTCAAACCGAGGTTCAGCGCCTGTCCGGGATTTATGGCAATATTCTTGAGAAAAACGGGGCAACCTTATTTTCGGAACGCGCCGAATTTGTTGACGCGCATACAGTAAGGCTAATAACGAGCGGCAAGGAAGTCACGGCGAAAACAATTCTAATCGCCGTGGGCGGCCGCCCTTGGATGCCTGAGATCAAAGGTATGGAACATGCCATAATGTCTGACGATGCATTCCTTTTGGATGAATTGCCCGAGAGCATCTTAATCATTGGCGGGGGCTATATTGCCTCTGAATTTGCGGGAATTTTTGCGGGTATGGGCGTCAAAGTGGTTCAAGCCTATAGAGGCGATGCGCTGCTTAAAGGGTTTGACGAAGACGTGCGCGAAATGGCGGGCGTACATCAAAAACTTATTGGCGTAGACACGCGGTTTAACCTCTCTCCAACTGAGATAAAGCAAACGAAAGGCGGATATATTGTTAGCTTTGAAGACGGGGCTAAAATTGGAACGGACCTTGTCTTTATGGCGACGGGCCGCAAAGCGCACACCGTCGGCCTTGGCTTAGAAAATGCGGGTGTAGAAACAGACAAAAATGGCGCAGTTATCGTCAATGAATATTCGAGAAGTAGCGTTAAACACATTTATGCTGTGGGTGATGTTACTGACCGCGTTAACTTAACACCCGTTGCCATCAGAGAAGGCGCGGCATTTGTTGAAACCGTTTATAATGATAATCCAACCGCTTATGACCATAGTGATATCGCAAGCGCGGTCTTTACGCGCCCGCCGATTGGGGTCGTGGGTCTAAATGAGGGTCAGGCCCGCAAGGCCTATGGCGATAAGATGAAGGTCTACACGACCTCCTTTAGGCCTATGAAGAATATCTTGGCCGAGAAGGACCAACGCTGTTTGATGAAGTTAATCACCGAAGGTAAAAAAGAGCGCGTTATTGGTATCCATATCGTCGGAGAAGACAGTCCCGAAATCATTCAGGCCCTAGGCATATGTGTCAAAGCTGGTCTAACAAAGGCTGATTTTGACCGAACTTGCGCGGTTCATCCGACATTAGCCGAAGAAATTGTTACCCTAAAGGAAAGAGTTAGCTAGGCATTTGAGATTTACTTTGCTAAGGAAATCGACTGAAAAGCAAAATTTGACCTAATGGACACGGCTCATGACTAAGTGGACCCCTTCAAGCTGGCGCGCAAAACCGGCAAAGCATATTCCGGAAGATTATCCTGATTTGGATAAGTTGGCCGAGGTTGAAAAGACCTTGAAAGGTTATCCGCCGCTTGTTTTCGCGGGCGAAGCTCGCCGTTTAAAAGCGCGTTTGGCTGATGTATCTGAAGGGAAAGCCTTTTTGCTGCAAGGCGGAGATTGCGCTGAGAGTTTTAAAGAGTTTCATCCAGACAATCTGCGCGATATGTTCCGTGTGATGATGCAGATGGCTGTTGTCTTAACTTACGGCGCAGGAAAGCCCGTTGTTAAAGTTGGACGTATCGCAGGGCAGTTTGGCAAGCCTAGAAGTTCTCCCGTAGAAGTGCGCGATGGTATTACGCTCCCAAGTTATAGGGGCGATAATATAAACGCGATGGAATTTGATGAGAAAAGCCGTATTCCAAACCCTAAAAGGCTCCTTAAAGCTTATGGTCAATCCGCATCCACTTTAAACCTGCTTCGAGCTTTCTCAACCGGAGGCTATGCGAATTTGCGCAATATCCACAAATGGACCTTAGGCTTCACGGACAAGTCAGAGCAAACGCAGAAATATAAAGAGCTGTGCGAGAAAATATCTGACGCCATGGACTTTATGGAAGCCTGCGGCGTCACGCCTGACACCGCGCCTCAAATGGCGTCTACCGACTACTATACAAGCCATGAAGGCTTGCTGCTTGGCTATGAAGAGGCGATGACGCGCATCGATAGCACCTCAGGCCGATGGTATGACACATCAGCTCATATGCTTTGGATTGGGAATAGAACACGTCAACTCGATCATGCGCATGTCGAATTCATGCGCGGTATCGAAAACCCAGTCGCAATGAAAATTGGCGAGGGGTTAGAGCCAGACGAGCTGCTAAAACTTATAGATAAACTTAACCCAAATAACGAAGCTGGGAAAATTACATTAATTGCGCGTTATGGGCATGATAAGGTGGCCAAAGGTTTACCTCTTTTAGCGCGAGCTATTAAATCGGCTGGACGCCATGTTGTCTGGTCTTGCGATCCGATGCACGGAAATACAATCAAAACTACGTCAGGTTATAAAACGCGTCCTGTCGATAACATATTGTCCGAAGTGAAGACATTCATGAGAGTGCTTCACAGCGAAGGATGTTGGCCGGGGGGCGTGCATTTTGAAATGACAGGGCAAAATGTAACGGAGTGTTTGGGCGGCTCAGCAAGGGCTGTTCGGGAAGAAGATCTATCTTCGCGCTATCATACGCATTGTGATCCGCGTCTAAATGCGGATCAAGCTTTGGAACTTGCCTTTTTAATCGCCGAAGAACTAGGCGGATATCGTAAGGAAGACGCGGCGCGCCTCGCAGGGTAAAAAAACCGCTATGGAAAACCATAGCGGATATCTCTCGCATACGTGGGAGCGTAATTAGAGATCTTTTAAATTTGCTGCTGGTTTGAACTGAGCGGCGTTCTTGGCTTTGCTCATCATCATTTTTCCAGTAGATGGGTTGCGCATTTCGCGCGATGGACGATGTTTGGCAATGAATTGACCGAAGCCAGGAAGAGCAACGCCGTTTCCTTGCTTTAATTCTCCAACGATTGTTTCGCAAAACGCTGCAATAAATTCGCCTGCTTGGGCTTGCGTGGTTCCGCATTGATCGGCGACTGCGCCAACGAGTTGTTTTTTGTTCATGTTAGTCTCCTTGTCGAACCCCGACTAAGAAAAAATGCTAAGTCGATGGCGTTCATCATGACGATTAAGGTTAACGTAAGGTTAAATTCGGCTGTTGATCGCCCTTGCGAAAGAGAGACAAAACCACGTTATAACTAGGATTTTTGAGGCTTTTGTCGCAACAAACACCCATGTTCGTGAGTGCTTAAGATGTTTAACGGGATCCGAAAACATTAGAGATTGTTCTAAAAGAATTAGTAATTTCAGATATTTAATCCCTCTAAGGCGTATTTTCATAAAGGTTTTAAATATTAAACATTTATTTAATCCATAAGCCCCCAATTCATAGATATGCATAAGCTTTGGCAGATTTGAGGCTTGAAATTAAATTGAAATAAATTTCAAAAAACTCAACTATTCTTGACAGTTTGGAGGGTGTTTATGAAAAAAAATCGCATTTAATCCGTGTTTTATTTCGACTTTCAGTGATTCTTTGGCAAGATTCGATGAATTTTTGGGCTTGCCTAGATAATAGGGAATGCTGTTTAAAGCGCTGTGAATCCAAAACTCAAAATTGGCGTGATTGGCGCGGGCGTATTTGGCAAATTTCATGTCCAAAAATGTGTGACCCATCCTCATGTTGATTTAGTCGGAATTTATGATCATACCCCTGATAGAAATAGCGTCATTGCCAAACAGTATAACGTAGAACCCTGTTCGAGCTTTGAAACTCTATTGGATAGAGCGGACGCCGTTATTATCGCAAGCCCCGCGAGATCTCACGGGGCGCTTGCTGTAAGGGCTTTGGAACAAGGCAAACATTGCTTCATCGAAAAACCAATCGCCGCGTCATTATCAGAGGCCGCGAAGATTTTAGAGTTATCGCGCGCCAGAAAAGTTGTGGTTCAGATTGGCCACCAAGAACGTTTTGTCATAGATGCTATCGGCTTAAAGGATTTGCCTGAACGCCCGACGATGATAACGGCTTACCGGATGGGTAAATATTCCGAGCGCGGCACGGATGTCTCTGTCACCCTAGATCTCATGGTTCACGATTTGGATTTGCTAAACCTTTTAATAGGTGAGAGCCCGTCTAAAATTTCGGGGCACCCTGTTAAAGTGTACTCAGATTTTCCGGATGCGAGCCTCGGGATTATGGAGTTTCCCTCAGGTTGCAAAGCTAGACTTCATGCCAGCCGCGCTGAGGATGAAAACCACCGCTCTATGGAAATCGTCTATCCTAGCGGAACTGTCTCTATTGACTTTAACGCCAAGACCTTGACCCACAATACGCCCTTTGATTTGGATGCTGACTTTGCGCAAAAACCTATAGCGCAGGATAGCTTAGGCGCAGGAACAAATGCCTTTGTTCAAGCTATTCTTGATGGTACGCAGGTGCCAGTATCTGCGGAAGATGGATATAGGGCGCTGGAGATGGCGCTTATCATAGATAAGGGTGCGTGATGAGAAAAAGAAGAATAATTGGCATTGCCGCGGCCGGGTTGCTGCTTTTCGGCGGCGCCTTTATCGCGGTGAACTGGGATAATATCCAACGGCTTAAAACTGTGAATACGCTCTTTGACGCCGACAAAATTGTTCATAATTTCTCTCATATGGATACTGCTTTTCTGCATAATGAACTCGCGGGTTCTCCTTTTGCCTATCAGTGGGAGGTCGCCCCAGAGCCTCTTCCTGAGACGGTGACTATCGCGGGAAAGCCGCGCGCGCTCATGAGTCTGCTTGAAAATCTCGATACAACCGGCCTGGTCATTCTAAAAGATGGCAAGCTTATCCATGAGAGCTATTACAAAGGCACAGCGCCTGATGATCGCCGCATTAGCTGGTCTGTGGCCAAGTCCTTTATGTCGGGGCTTTACGGGCCAGCGCTCAGCTCAGGCGCGGTGGCGTCATTAGATGATAAGGTCGAAAGCTATGTCCCCGCTTTGAAAGGCTCAGCCTATGAAGGGGCCACAATTCGCAACGTGCTGAATATGGCCAGCGGCATTGAGTTTGACGAAGATTATCTCGACCCAAAGTCTGATATTAATGATATGGGCCGCATTTTAGGGCTGGGTGGATCGATGGATGATTACGCGGCAAAGCTCACAAAGCGCGAAGCGCCCGCAGGCTCGCGCTGGAACTATGTCTCAATAGATACCCATATCGCGGCGATGGTGCTGCGCCAAGCGACGGGTAAAACTCTTCATGAGCTGTTCAACGAAACCTATTCGCCCCAACTGGGGTTTGAGCGGCCGCCGTTTTACCTTACGGACGGGGAGAACGTCGCCTTTGCCTTGGGCGGGCTGAATCTCACAACACGTGATTACGCCAAATTTGGGCAAATGTTCGAGCAAGGTGGAAAATTTAACGGCGAACAAGTTATCCCTGCCGAATGGGTCGCGGCTTCAACCCGCCATAGCGCGCCCACCCAAAGCGACCGCGGCGTTGGCTATGGCTATCAATGGTGGATACCCATGCCGCAGACAGGACCCAATAAAGGCGATTACACCGCCGCGGGCATTTACGGGCAATATATCTATGTCAATCCAGCGCGCAATATAGTCATCGCGAAAAACGCCGCGGACCGAGAATTTGCCAACCCGCAAGACGGCTATGACCATTCCATGAATGTCAATCTCGACCTCTTTAGAAGCCTAGCTGATTATTACGGTGAGCCTTAGACCTAATTAGCCTATGCGCTTTTGATAAATAAATCTCACACGCGTTCTATCTTACGCGAGGTGAGCGTTTTAGCTTTGGGTTTTTGCTCAATCGCGCGTCTCATTTTAAAGCTTCCGCTCGATTGATCTCGCATCGTCCATTGACCCGTAATCAAACTGCCATCTTTTGAAATTTTACCCTGATAGACTATCTTTGGCTGTCCCGGCGCGGCGTTCGTATATTGCTTGGTAAAGTCAATGCTGGAACGGCTCACAGTGCCAAAGAGGTCGGCGATGAGAATTTGACCCGCCCCAGTTGAGAATGTGTTTTTCTCTGTGCTTTGGCCCGATAGCGTGTCGCCGAGCTGGCCGAGCTCAGCGTGAAATTCAACAACAAGGCCGGCTATAGCGTCATAAGCATATTGTCCCGTCCAAAAGCCTACAATGTTCATGGCTTCCTAGCCTCCCATTTCTAGAGAGGATCTATAACGGCAGTTAGGGCGGTTCAATAGGGAAGAACAGTCTGACGGGGGAATACCCCATCACCCCGTCAGACTTGACCAAATAACCACATGAAGGGAAGGGGTTAAATGATATTTTTACAGCCAACCAAAAAGGCTAGCGATTTCTTAGACGGAGCAATATTTATGCCAATCCACATTGTACCCCTTGACCTTAATGCGAACATTATCTTCTAGCCGCCCTTACTTTTTTTTGAGCAATAAAATCTATCTCGTATCTATAACATTCTGGGAACCTACAGGTGCGGCACAGGTGAAGGCGATGACCGCGGCTTATGTGCCGTTCAACGCCAGAAGAGGGCGTGCTCGCCAGCCAGCCAGCCTTGTAATAACGGGGGAAGGCGCTAAGCCTATCTTCAAAAGGTAAATGATGAACGTTAAAATGCCTAGAGTGTTTTTAATTGATGTATTGCGG
>CAZJRU010000018.1:7895-18666 GCA_964548315.1 uncultured Hellea sp. | reverse complement strand
GGGCGTTCTTACTTAGTTTAACAGTCGCAAAATTCTTCGGAGAGATATGTTCGGGTTTTGGGTTTGGCTGTTTTTGAAAACATATGATCGCAAGACCCCATTTCTATGACTTCACCGTCGCAGAGGAAAAGCACGTTATCTGCTATGCGGCGTGTTTGGCGAATGTCGTGGGTGACCATAATGATAGTGTAGTTATTTTTTAGCTCTTTGATGAGCGTTTCCAAAGCGCGAGCCGAAGTTGGGTCAACGGAAGCTGTAGGCTCGTCGAGCAATAAGATCTCAGGTTTTACGGCTAAGGTTCTAGCGATGCATAATCGTTGTTGCTGTCCCAGTGAGAGATTATGCGCGGGGCTGTCTAAGCGGTGAGAGACTTCTTTCCAAAGCGCGGCCGATTTAAGGCTCTCTTCGACAAGGGCAGCTTTATCCAATTTGCCCAGAGATTTATTCCTGACGCCAAAGAGAACATTGTCTTTGATGGAACAGGGAAAGACACACGGGCGCTGGAACACCATCCCGACTTTAGATCGAAGCTGGGTGATGTCTTTAAACCCGTTATGGGCGCAATTGTCCTGGATTAGAATTTGGCCTTGCATAGCGTAGCCAGACACATCTTCATTGATACGGTTAATTCCTCGCAAGAGCGTGGACTTCCCACTACCCGAAGGACCTACGATACAGGTAACGCCATTGGCAGGAAGATCGAGTGTCATATCATGTACTATGCAGCTCTCACCAAACCAAGCTTGAAACCCTTTGAGGCGGATAGCAGGCGTGAGGTCGGGGCTGCCGACAAGTTTGAGTTCTGGTTTTGGCATTAGATCGACCTTTGAGGTTGAAGTTTATGTCTGGCAATAAACGCGAGGAGGCTAAGCCCCATAACAAGAATAATAAGGCTTAGGCTAGCGCCCCATGCATTTTTAAGCGCATTAGGATTCGTGGCTTGTTGGGCAAGGGCAAGAATATGCGTGGGCAAAGTTGAGACGGGTTCAAAAATTGTTTTCGGCCATGTTACGCCGGAAAAGGCGGTGGCAACAAACATGATAGGCGCTGTCTCGCCAATGGCGCGGGCTAGGCCGATTAAAAGACCCGTGACAAGACCATGTAGACTTTGCGGCAGAATAACTTTTCTAATCATCTCAGAACGCGTTAAGCCTAAGGCGAGTGCGTTCTCTCGATAATTATTGGGGATAGCCCGCATGGCTTGATAGGTTGAAACTGTTACGGTGGGTAAAATCATCATAGCGAGCAATATAGACCCTATAAACCATGATATCCCCATGCCGAAAATATTGACGAAGACAATTAGCCCAAAAAGACCATAGGTGATTGAGGGGATGCCGTTGAGACTAAAAATAGCCAGATCAATGCGTTGTCCGATTTTTTCAGAGCTTACATATTCGGCGCGGTAGAGAGCCGTGCCTAGCGCGAACGGGAGAACCAATAAGGCCGCGACCGCTATTAATATCAGACTGCCTATAAGTTGGTAACGAATGCCGCCTGCTGCGCCGAAGTCTTTAGCTATTGAGACAATGAAGTCTGGAGAAAGCGCTTTAAAACCCTCAAATGTAATTGAGCCGATTAAGAACACTAAAATCGTTAGGCTTATCAAAAGCGCAATCCGAAGCGCGCCTGTAAAAAGGGTATTTTTAAACGCGCGACTAGGCATGGGTGGAGGCTTCATTAAATAGCTTTTGAGCCATGACGGTTAGAATAAGCGTGAAGGCGACAAGGATTAAACTCATGAAAACCAAAACGCTAAAGTGAGTAGAGCCAAAGGCCGACTCAGCTATTTCGCGGCCTAGCTTTGAGGTAATCGTTTGGCTCGATGATAGGACATTAAATAAAGGCGAGGGGAGTCTATCCAGCGATCCGATGACCAGCATAACCGCCATAGTTTCTCCGAGCGCGCGTCCGAGCGCGAGCAGCGCTGCGCCCATAATATCTTTTTTGGCAATCGGCAGAACAATGTCTTTGATGACCTCGTAATGATATAGGCCCAACGAGGCGGCATTTTCGCGGTAGTCTCGAGATACGCCCGATATCGCGTCCTCTGAAAGCGTCATAATCGTTGGGAGTATCATGAGCGCAAGCAGGAGGCCCGCCGTTAATATAACGCGGCCTGTTTGAAGCTCGAATCCATCAGCGACCCAGAGGCTGAGATAAGCAACGCCAATAAGGCCATAAACAATAGACGGAATGCCCGCGAGGACTTCGAGGGAAGATTTTAAAATACGTCTAAGGCGGTCTGAGCGCGTTTCGGCGATGTAAATGGCCGATAATATACCCAAGGGCAATGCAATGGCCATCGCGATGCTCATGACAATCAGAGTCCCAAAGACCATTGGGACAATGCCGTATTCATTATTGTGCGGGTTCCAAGTGGTCGAAAAAATTTCAATGTCGGAGGTAAACATCGCTGGCGCGCTGTGAACGACTAAGGTTCCCAGAATTATCAAAATCAGCGCGGAGGAAAGCCAGGCTGAGCCAAGCGCATATGTTTTTGTTCCAGCCCACTTGAACTTAAGAGGCATCACACGGCGCGGTGAGTTGGAAAGGGTGTTTGCCATTAATTGATTTTTATATATCCGGATTGCTCAACAAATTCTTGCCCTTGTGGACTTAGAATATAATCCACAAAACTTTGAGCCTCCGGCTTAATGTCATCACGAATGACGATGACGAGCTCTCTGGCGATTGGATATTGGCCCGAGGCAATTGTTTCAAGGTCGGGCTCTATTAGCTTGCCGCCTTGCTTAATAGTTAGGCCGCGAACATCATCATTCATCCAAGCGAGAGATATCATGCCGATTGCCGCGTCGCTTTGGGCCATGGCGGTTTGCTCTTCATTATTTGCGCCAAGAACGAGGTCGGCTCCGGGCGCGAGCGCCGTCGAGCTTCCCATAACAGCCTTCATAAAGGTGTGCCGTGTTCCGCGGCTGGCTTCTTTATCTATAACCAAAATGTCTTTATCTGGACCGTTCAGCTGCGACCAATTGCTGATCTCGCCTTTGTAAATAGACGCGATTTGATCCAAGCTCAGTGCTGTAACGCCGGCGTCATAGATTTCGGAGGACACGACAGGTATGACCGCGTCAACGCCCACAGCGACGGGTGTGAAGCTATGACTCGGATATTGGGCCTTTTCTTTGTCTGTCATGTCTCGAGACATCATGCCTATGTCGGTCTTGCCCTCGGCGAGCTGATTAAAGCCTACGCCTGATCCGCCAGAGTTTACAATGACGCGCTGTCCAGAGCTGTCTGAATAGGCCTCCGCAGCTCTTGAAATCACAGGCAAGACTGTTGATGAACCAGAAACATTGACTGTTGTTGGGGGGGCTGAACAGGCCGAAAACGTAACAGCGGCGGCCACGCTGGCCGATAGAAAGAGCTTATGTATCATTGTGTCTCAAAGTTGTTACTTTTTGCGCGTTGTAAATGGTAGAGGAGATGAACTGGAAATCAACTAATTGTTATCGACCTTATGATGGAATTATTTTGCATATGACACAGTTTTTTCACGAATCCGTCATTTGAATTTGCGCGCAAACAGGGTAAGAGGGCGAAACAAACGAGAGCTAAGGACCTTTCCATGGATGATTTAACTGGTGTAGATGCAACAAATGCGGATGTGCGTGATGATGTACAAGAACGTTATGCAGCGGGTGCCAATGCCGTCGAAGCGGCCCTATGTTGCCCGATTGATTATGACCCCCAATATCTGAAAATTATCCCGCAGGACGTACTCGACCGTGATTATGGCTGCGGAGATCCGTCTCGCTATGTGCGCGAAGGCGAAACTGTGCTTGACCTTGGGTCTGGCGGCGGAAAAATTTGCTTCATTGCGTCTCAAATTGTTGGGCCAGAAGGTAAAGTCATCGGTGTTGATATGACTGACGACATGCTCGACCTCGCGCGAACCAATGCGCCTGTCATCGCCGAAAGCGTTGGTTATGCCAATGTTGAGTTTAAGCGTGGCCATATCGAAGATTTGAAGCTTGACCTTGATCAGCTTAATGAGTGGCTTGCCAAGAACCCAGTCAAAAACGCTGGAGACATGGAGCGTATGGAAGCGGAAATTTTACGCATGAAGTCTGAAATGACGATGATTGCTGATAATTCCGTTGATGTGATTGTTTCTAATTGCGTACTTAACCTGGTTTCAGACTCTAAAAAGAAGCAGCTTTTCGCCGAGATGTTCCGCGTCTTGAAAGTTGGCGGCCGTGTGGCTGTTTCTGACATTATCTCTGACGAAGATAGCCCTGAAGAGCTTAAGAACGATGCGCGTCTATGGTCTGGATGTATTTCTGGCGCCCTGACGGAAACGGGTTTTGTTGAAGCTCTTGAAGATGCAGGCTTCCACGGCATTACTATTGATAAGTTTGAAGATGATCCTTGGCAGATTGTTGAAGGTATCGAATACCGCTCTGCAACTTACTTGGCTTATAAAGGCAAGCAAGGCGAGTGCTTAGAGAAAAACCAAGCTGTGATCTACAAAGGTCCTTGGAGCCACATTAAAGACGATGATGGCCATGTGTTTATTCGCGGAGAGCGGTCTGCGGTATGTGCCAAGACGTTTAACTTGCTTCAGCAAGAGCCTTATAAAGATATGTTCTATACAGTTGAGCCAAGCGTTCCAGTAACAGAGCGCATCCAGTGGCCAGCAGAAGATTGTGGTGTTCGCCGCCGTGACCCTCAAGAAACGAAAAAAGGCGCGCCTCGTCTAACAACGGATCCAAGCCAAAGTAGTTGTTGCTAAAACGCAAAATTACTTTGGGATTAGTTGGGAGCGCCTTAGGCGTTCTCATTCTTGCAGCCTGCGCTCCTGTTACCTTTTTAAATGGGATTACCCCTTCGAGTAGCTTTTCCAAGGCTAAGAACATCAGCTATGGCGATTTAGATCGCCAAGCGCTGGATATTTATAAAGCAGACAACTCTCGCGCCGATGCGCCTGTCATTGTTTTTATTCATGGTGGGAGTTGGTCTGAAGGCAATAAAGATATCTATAAATTCCTCGCTGAAGGGTTCACGTCCGAGGGCTTTGATATTGTCGTCCCAAACTATCGTCTTTATCCCGAGGCCGTGTATCCTCAAATGATTGAAGATACCGCCAAAGCCATTGCCTTTGTATCAAAGCAATATCCGGATCGCCCTCTTGTTTTGATGGGGCATTCTGCGGGTGGTTATAATATGCTTATGGCGAGTCTGAATAAAAACTATCTGACGGCTGAGGGTGTCTCCGTGTGTGAGCGCGTTTCAGGTCTTGTTAGTCTCGCCGCTCCGGTTGGGGTGGAGCCACTTGTCAGAGAGCCTTATATTACTATTTTTCCGGACAGGTTTCAGAAAGATGACGCGCCAATAGCTTATACGGAACAACCCTCTCCAGCGGTCCTTGTTATTCACGGAACTGAAGACACAACCGTTAATCCAAAAAATGCCAACGATTTAGCCGCAAAAATTCAAGCGCGAGGCGGGCAAGCCGTTCTAAAAGTTTACGAAGGGCTGGACCATACGGACGCCGTAAAACTTCTCTCGCGTCATTTCGACGATGATGCCCCGCTAAAATCTGATATTATCAGCTTTGTAAATAGCCTACCCAGAACAGGTAACTTCTGCAAATAGGTAGATGGTTGTAATTTTTACACGTTAACCAAGAACTTTAAGGCCATATCAGTCATTCGGTGTTACACCTTTTAAAATAAGGGGTAATTAAAATGGCGCAACAATATACAGCACAAGCACCTGTCTTTGGTAAACGACAAGGGGGGATGGCACGGCCTAGGCAGTATCAAACGGCTCAACCTTACGCCCAACCACGTGTCCAAGCAGCAATTCCAGTTCAACAAAACCCAAACTACGCCGATATCGTCGGTAATGGTTTTACAGGTAACGCAGAATATGACGTTAACAGTGCAGGATATGGCAGCACAATTAATGCACGCCCCGTAAAAGGGCTACGCTTTGCGTCTGGCCTCATAGATTTTTGTATCTCTTCGCTTATTGGCGGCGTTATCATGGTTGTTCAGCATGGACCAGGGGTCTCTTTTCTGCATTTGCTTCAGAACGGCGGGATAATAAATTACTATTTATGGTTTGGAATATGTTGTTTCATTTACGGACTAACCATGGAATCTGCATTTCAAGGAACGGTTGGAAAATTGGCAACAGGAACCGTTGTCGTCAGTAAAGACGGACAGCGCATGTCATTTGGCCAAGCTGCCGGACGAAATCTAGGAAAATGTGTGTCCTTCTTTTCACCTGCTGGCATTGCCTACTTCATGGTTCTATTTACGAAAGAGAACCAAAGTCTACATGACAAAATGGCTGGGACTCTGGTTTATCGCAAAAGCGACGTTCGTTAGACTTACTTATAAACATTGCCTTTGTGGCATGTTTACAAATTAAGATATCAGCGAAACCACGTCTATCACATCACCTTCGTCCCATGGGCCTGTATTGGGCGGGAGCCTTAGTAGGACATTTGCCTTGGCGAAGGGGGTCATGAGCGAGCTGTCTTGACGGGGGAAGGGTGTGACTTTGGCGATACCATCATCCGAAACTTCTGTGCGTCCTCTGGCAAAGGTCTCGCGTGGTCCATTGGCCGATAGAGCTTGGGTGAGTTTGGCCTTTGTTGTGACGATATTGTCAGCGCGGTTCATCAAGATTTTCAAAAACAGATGCGCGCAAACTGTGGCCGAGGCTGGGTTTCCCGGTAGGCCTAAAACCCTTTGCTCTCCAAGCTTGCCAAACCATGTGGGCTTGCCGGGCCGGACAGCGATTTTCTCAAAGACTAGCTCTAAACCTGCTTCTTTAAAAGCGGTGCGCATATAATCATAATCACCGACAGAAGCTCCGCCAATAGGAACAATGATATCCGCCGCGCTCGCGGCCTCGATTAAGGCCGTTATAGCTGCAACGCTATCCTTAGCGATGCCCATATCCATAACCTCGCCGCCCCAAGATTGGATAAGCGCGCCCAGACCCGCCGCATTGGAGCTAATGACATCACCTTCTTGGACGGGGCTGCCGGGTTCCTTAAGCTCGTCGCCATTGGCGATAAGGGCTATGACGGGGCGTTTATAAATGGGCAGCGTGTCATGATTAGCCGCTGCCGCCAGCGCAATATGGGCAGGGGAGAGCTGTGTTCCCGCGGCTATCAAGGTTTCGCCTTTTGTGAAATCTATGCCAGCTTTGCGGATATGGCGCCGCGTTTCATTAGTCGTTGTCGTGGTGAGGATGTCTCCCTCGCGCGAGGCATTTTCCTGAATGACGATATGGTCAGCGCCTTCAGGCACAGCGCCGCCTGTAAAAATTCTTACGGCTTCGCCTTGCCCAACCGCGCCGCCGAAGGGTGAACCTGCAGGAGCTTCGCCGATAACTGTCAATTGCGCGCCAGCCTTGCCGACATCCGAAAACCGAACCGCGTAACCATCCATAGCCGAGGCATCTCGGGGCGGGAGCGTGACTTTGGCCAAGACATCGCGTGCTAGCCTGCCGCCAAGCGCCTTGCTCAGCGGCGTTAAAACATCAGCGCCGGCGGCGCGGTGTTGAGTAAGGGCAGAAATAGCGTCTTGAACTGAAATCATAGCGACTGGATATATCGGATTATCTGCTTTACCAAGGGGCGAATGAAGCTATGCCCTTTATATGAGTAAATTTCACCACGCCGTTGATGTGTTGCGCTTTGCTGTGAAAACGGATGAGCCCTGCGCGCTTGTTTTTGTGACGGATATAAATGGCGGCTCTATGCGGGCCAAAGGCGCGCTTATGGCTGTTACGCCGAGCAGAGCCGTGGGTTACATTTCAAATGGGTGTGTGGACGGGGATATTATCTTTCAGGCCCGCGAAGCCAAGACGCCGCAGCGGCTTCTATATGGAGAAGGTTCGCCCTTTAAAGATATAGAGCTGCCCTGCGGTGGGTCTATAGAGGTTTTGATTGTACCGCGTCCTGACCGAGCACACCTTCACAGTGTTTTGAATAAATTAGAGAAGCGGCAAAGCGCTCAGCTTTCCTTTCCAGAATTTGACTGGGAATATAAACCAAAAATCAGGTTGCGTATTGCAGGACGCGGCGCCGCGGCGCTTGCCCTCGCGCGGCAAGCCATGCAGTCAGATATTGAGGTTCATCTACAATCCCCCGATAATGAGATGGCAGGTTATGCCCGCCTTGATCACTTGCAAGACCCCGCGCGTCCGCCTGCCGTGCATGACGATCCCTGGTCGGCTGTTATCCTGATGTTCCATGATCACGACTGGGAAGCGGCGCTGCTGGAGCAAGCCTTAAAAGGGGAGGCCTTTTATATCGGAGCGATGGGCAGTCTGCGAACCCATGAAAACCGTCTGGCGATGTTAGAAGCAAAGGGCATAGCGCCAGAGGCCCTGGGCCGTATTCGCGGTCCTATTGGCATCATTCCGTCTATGCGTGACGCCAACCTTTTAGCGCTCTCGGCCTTGGCGGAAATTGTCAAAACCGCGCAAGAGATGGAGCGGCTGTGAAGCCTGAAAACTGCGCGCTCTTTATCTTGGCCGCGGGCCAGTCTACCCGCTTTGGCACGCAAGATAAGCTGATGGCGGATTTGGGCGGAAAGCCTGTTTTGGCCCATGTCATCGACACGGGCGAGCCAATTCAATTTCAAGCTAAATATGGCATTATTCCGTCTAGCTCTGTAAAGCGCCGAGCCTTATTTGGGCAGCGCGAGTTTTCGCTCATTGAGAATGACGCGCCCGAGTCTGGGCAGGGTAGCTCGCTCATTCTGGCTGCGCAGACAGCTATTGCGCAAGATTACGACGCGATATGCATTTTATTAGCGGATATGCCATTTGTGCCCACGGCGCATTTAGAGACACTGATAGACACACTTTATGATAAGAAAACGGCGATAAGCGCCTGTAATCATACAACAATGCCGCCAATGGCCGTGCGTAAATCGGTCTTTGAGGCCTTGTCTAAGATTAATCCTAAAGGCGGCGCTAAAGCTTTGTTTAAAGATGGGGTTACGGTATATCTTCCCTTATCAAACCGTGCTGCGCAGGATATTGATACCCCTGAAGATCTGGCGTGGCTAAACACGCAAATAGGTGCATGATGGACATATTGTTTTTTGGAAGATTAGGGGATGTATCGCCGAGTATTTCGAACGTGCTGCCTGACGGTGTGACCGATACGGATAGTCTAAAAACTTGGCTATCGCAAAATAACGACGCTCTTGCCAATGAGCTTTCCAAAGCCGGAAACCGTATTGCCGTGAACAAAACTATTATCAATGAAAACACTGCGCTATCTAACACAGATGAGGTCGCCTTTATGTCACCCTTAAGCGGGGGATAATGAGCGCGCGTCTTATCCAAATCGCCAGCGAGGCTTTTGACCCAGAAGAGGCACATAAGGCCTTTCGCGCGGCGGTCAGCGGGGCGGGGGCTATTGTGGCTTTTACGGGGCTTGTACGGGGCGGTGGACAGGACTTAACCCTAACCCTCTCGCACTACCCTGATTTTACAGAGGCGGAGATTGAGCGCATTGCGAAGCAGGCAGATGAGCGCTGGCCTTTAACAGGATGGCGCATAATTCACCGCGTGGGCCATATGACCGCGGATGAACCAATAGTCTTTGTTGCAACGGCAAGCCAGCACCGCCGGGCCGCTTTTGAAGCAGCTGACTTCCTTATGGATTACCTTAAATCTGAAGCGCCCTTTTGGAAATCAGAAACAATAGAGGGCAAACAAAACTGGATTGAGCCGCGCGCGCAAGATATTAGCGATAAAAAGAGATGGAGTTCATAATGGCGGGAATTGACGAAAGCCTTGTTTTTAAAGCGGTGAGCGTCGCTATCTTGACTGTCTCCGATACCCGCACACGCGCCAATGATACATCAGGCGATATATTGCAGGCCCGCGTTGAAGCTGCAGGCCATAAGCTGGCGGACCGTGAAATTGTGCGTGATACGATAGAGGGCGTGCGCGCGCAGATGCAAAGCTGGATGGATGATCCTGATATAGACGTTGTTATTTCCACGGGGGGCACAGGCTTAACGGGGCGCGATATTACGGTAGAGGCGGTAACGCCCTTATTTGATAAGGTGATTGATGGGTTCTCTGTGATTTTCCATCAGGAGAGTTTTAAAACCATTGGTCTATCGACGTTGCAATCTCGCGCTTGCGCTGGGCTCGCGGGCGGCACAATTATATTTTGCTTGCCGGGCTCTAACGGCGCGGTGAAAGATGGATGGGATAAGGTCATCGCCGCGCAGCTCGATAATCGTCACCGCCCATGTAATATGATCGACCTCATGCCGCGTTTCGGAGAGAGCTAATGTCCAAACTCACCCATTTTGATGAAACAGGCCGCGCGGCAATGGTGGATGTGTCGGGCAAAGCCATCACGACCCGCAAGGCGGTCGCGACGGGACAGGTGAAAATGGCCCATGAAACACTGGCGTTGGTTCAAAAGGGCGGTAATAAAAAGGGCGACGTGTTTTCTGTCGCTGAGCTTGCGGGCATTATGGGCGCAAAGAAAACCAGCGACCTTATTCCGCTATGTCACCCCCTGCCGCTCTCTAAGGTCAATGTCAGGATTGAAATAGATGCCAGCCTACCTGGTTTGACGGTCTCCGCTGAGACGAAAACAAGCGGACAAACAGGTGTGGAGATGGAAGCGCTCACAGCCGTAAGCACCGCCTGCCTCACAATCTATGACATGCTAAAAGCCGCCGACAAACATATGGTCATCGGAGAGATTATGCTGACCGAAAAGCAAGGCGGGAAGTCGGGCGATTGG
>CAZJRU010000018.1:0-7795 GCA_964548315.1 uncultured Hellea sp. | reverse complement strand
GGTCATCGGAGAGATTATGCTGACCGAAAAGCAAGGCGGGAAGTCGGGCGATTGGCGCCGTGTTGATAATTAGATTTAAGTTTTACGGTTCGATGATGATTGGAATTGTATTGCCGAAACGATAGACAAGAAGGCGCGCACGGCCTTTGGAGCGGTTTAAAAGTTGATCGGATTTTTGACGGGTAGTGGAAACCTCATCATTTACTGAGATCAAGATATCACCAACCAGTAGGCCAGCACGTTCGGCTGACGAGTCTTTCGTGATCTTACTTACATAGACGCCCGTTATGCCTGCAGGCACGTTATCGGCCGACGTGATGGGCCGGAGAAAGGCGCCAAGTTGTTCAAGGCTGCTGACAAGCGGATTTTTGATAGACCGTACAGTTATATCCGTTCTACGTTTGCGGCCATTTTTACGAATATAAGTTATCCTGTGAGTATCATCTATTGAGGCCACGCCAATCCAAGCCAATAATGCATGGGGTGTTTTAACGGTTTTGCCATTAAAGCCAATGATGACATCGCCAGGCAGCAATCCGGCTTGCTGGGCGGGACTATTCGCTAATACCTTAGAAACCAAGGCGCCGTCCCAATGATTGATACCTACCTTTTCCGACGCTGCTTCGCTTACGCGCGCCATTTCAATGCCCACGGAGCCGCGACGAACCTCGCCGTGGGAGATGAGATGGTCTGCGACCTGAATTGCCAAGCTTGTGGGAACAGAAAACCCAATGCCATTACTTCCACCGCTGCGTGTGACAATTGCCGTATTAATACCGACGAGCTGCCCTTTACTATTTAAAAGTGGTCCGCCTGAATTGCCGGAATTAATCGCGGCGTCTGTTTGAATGAAATCTTGCAGGCCCGTATTAGAGCTCGAACGGCCCAGCCCGCTAATCACGCCAAAAGAGAGCGATTGTTCTAGGCCAAGCGGATATCCAACGGCGAAGACAACGTCTCCAACACGTAGCTTATCTGAGTCTGCGATTTCGAGGTCATCAACGCGAAGGTCATCAGCTTGTAGCAGCGCGATATCGGTAGGCGTATCGATTCCAATGAGGCGAGCTTCGATAACGCGGCCATCTAGAACATTCACGGCAAAACGATGTCCACCATCCACAACATGAGCATTGGTGATAATGTAACCGTTCTTTGCGTCGATAACTGCGCCAGACCCAATGCCGGCGAGACGGCTATTACCTTCAGCGTTTTGCTCTAGACGTCCAACGCGGACAACGGACGGTAGGACAGGCTCAAGCTTATCAGCAAAACTAAGAACGTTACGGGATTTGTCTTTGGGAAATCTGTCAGATGCATGAGCTGTTATTTGAAACCCACTCATCGACATCAAGACAATTAACGCAAAGCGTAGGGAATTTAAAAAACGTGTCATGGCGGGCCTCTCATGGCGATACGCAGGATGTTAAGGCCGCATAACACAGATAAATATCAACTTGGAGTCACAAGCTCGGCATATAAATTCGAGTTTACTATCAGATAAGAAAATAGAGAATTTAAGAGGACATGCCCTCTTAAACCTTAATCCTTTTTACGTTTCCCAAACCAGCGGCGACGCTTTGGTTTTTCTGGCGCGCTTGTTTCAGCCGTTTCCGAAGGTGTTTCGACAGGCGTTTCAGCCGGAGCCTTTCGCGCGGGAGCTTTACGCCTCGCCGTAGAGGCTTTCGCGTCTGGTTGGGCCTCCTCTGGTTTCTTTTCTGCGGGCTTTTCAGCAGGCGCTGCTTCCGCCTTTTTAGCCGGGGCTTTACGCTTTGCCTTTGGCTTTTCAGTCTCGCTTTTCGGAGCAGGGGCTGCTTTCTTGGCAGGCGCTTTACGCCTTGCCTTAGGCTTTGGTTTTTCGCTCTTCGCTGTTTCCGCGTCCGTGTCTTCGGACTTAGCTTTAGATGCAGCCTTTGCTTTAGTTTTAGACGGAGCTTTAGCCTTAGTTTTGGACGTGGCTTTGGGCTTTGCTTTTGAGGGCATTTCTTTTTCGTCTACTTTCTTAGTCGGGGCTTTCCGTCGTGCCGTAGATTTAGAGACTTTTGTCTTTGGAGCTGCGTCGCTTTTCGCCTCGTCGGCTTTCGTCTTCTTAGCCTTGCTTGTCTTAGTTTTGCTTGCCTTGGCTTTTGACTTTGTCGGAGCATCTTCCTCCGGCTTGACCTTTTTAGCGGGCGCTTTGCGTCTTGTGCGTGACTTGGGTTTGTCTTTCGCTTCTTCGGTTAGCTCTGCAGCCTTAGCACTTTTCTTTGCAGGCGCTTTGCGCCGGGTCCGCTTTTTAGGTTTGCTTTCTGCTTCGCTCTCATCTTGATCAGACGCTGTTTTACGGGCAGGTGCCTTACGTGTTGTTCTCTTACGCTTAGGCTTATCGTCGTCCGAATCATCGTCAGATTTAGATGATACAACTGTCTCAGCCTTATCAGTTTGAGACGTCTTTGACGGCGCTTTACGGCGGCCACGCTTAGGCTTGGGAGCGCCTTCTGTCTCCTCATCACCCGCGTCTTGGCTTTCTGCATTTTCTGTTTGTTCTGAATTCTCTTCACGGTTTTTACCCCGTCCGCCCCGGCGGCCTCTACGGCGGCGGCGCTTCTTGGACTTATTCTCGTCTTCATCATCAGACGTTTCCGCGCGTTCCTCTTCTGCTTCTGCGTCATCAGACTTTTTATTGCGCCGCGCTTTTTCTTTTGTACGTTGGTCTTTCTGGCGCTGTTTGCGGAACTCTGTTTCAATCTCGACAAGCGGATCAGCGGTGCCGTCTTCGGCTTTTTCAACAATCTCGATTTCATAGTTGGGACGAATAAGCTCTTCATCACCGACAAGCTCTGTAAATAGACCTGAGGTGTCATCTACATGCTGGAGTAAGTCGCGCTTCTCATTGAAGATATAGAGCGCGACATCCGATGACACTTTTAAGCGTATGCGTTTTGCTTGGCGGCGCACACCGATATCTTCGACCGCGCGGATGGCGGCGAGGGCGCTGGATTCGATCGTCCGTTTACGGCCAACTCCTTCGCAGTGATCACAATGGGCGGTAGACCCTTCAAGTAAGCTACGGCGGCGGCGCTGGCGAGAAATTTCCATTAAGCCAAATTGTGAAATACGAGACGTTTGAATGCGCGCACGGTCACGGCTAATCGCGTCTTTCATTTTACGCTCAACCGCTCGGTTGTTTTTATGCTCATCCATATCGATAAAATCGACGACAATAAGACCCGCAAGGTCGCGCAGGCGCATTTGACGGGCAAGTTCAACAGCGGCTTCGCTGTTGGTTTTAAGCGCGGTGCGCTCGACATTGCGTTCCTTGGTAGAGCGGCCTGAATTGACATCGACAGAGACTAAAGCTTCGGTCGGGTGAATAACCAGATATCCACCTGATTTAAGCTGAACAATGGATTTTAAACTGTCTTCTATCTGACGCTCGACATTGTAGCGCAAGTAAAGCGGTATATCGTCCTTATAATGTTTCACGTTCTTGGCGTGGCTCGGCATGAGCATTTTCATGAAGGCCTTCGCCGTTTTATAAGCGGTTTCACCTTGGATCAGAACTTCGCTAATATCTTTATTATAGAGATCGCGAATTGAACGTTTTACCAGATTACCTTCTTCATGAATGAGAGCGGGCGCAATGGATTTTAACGTGGTGTCTCGAATTTCATCCCAGAGGCGTGAGAGATATTCATAATCTCGCTTGATTTCAGCCTTGGTACGTTTGGCTCCAGCTGTGCGAACAATCACGCCCATGCCCGGCGCAACTTCAAGTTCGCTCATAACGGATTTAAGACGTTTACGGTCACTACCATTAGCAATTTTGCGTGATATGCCGCCCCCGCGCGCTGTATTGGGCATAAGAACACAATAGCGTCCGGCAAGAGACAAATAGGTTGTCATCGCCGCGCCTTTATTTCCGCGCTCTTCTTTGACAGCTTGGATTAAAAGGATTTGGCCACGTTTAATGACTTCTTGAATTTTGTAACGGCGGCGCGATTGGCGGCGACGGCGAGAGGAGGCGACTTTGACCTGCTCATGAGCGACTTCTTCATCATCCTCATCATGGGCATCATCCGCGTCAGGGTCGAGGTTTTCATCAACCTCGTCATCATCCTGATCGCTGGCGTCTTCTTCTTCCTCTGCGGCTTTGTTTTCCGCTTCTTCGGCTTCTAATAGCGCTAATTTATCCTCATGTGGGATTTGATAATAATCAGGGTGTATTTCGCTGAAAGCGAGGAAGCCGTGGCGATTTCCGCCATATTCAATGAAGGCTGCTTGCAGGGAGGGTTCAACACGTGTAACACGTGCTAAATATACGTTCCCTCTTATTTGCCGTTTATGGCGGCTTTCAAAATCGAGTTCTTCAACTCGGTTGCCTTCTACGATAACGACGCGTGTTTCCTCCGGGTGGGAGGCGTCGATAAGCATTTTCTTTGTCATGTAATTCTCCGAGGAGCCTCGCTCGAACAGCCAAACTTCGCTTAAATCGCGATGTGGCTAGGGTGAGGGGCTCTGATATAATGGTGTGTCCCGTAAGGGAGCTATCTAAAAAAGCACGCGCAACGGTCCCGGCCTTGGCCGTAGGGGACTGTAAATTTGCGTTAGCAACGTGCATAAGTAACTTTCGTTTCGCCAATGGGCGGTGTGAGAAAAGGCCGCAATTAAGCGGGGCGCATAGCGCTCAGATTCTCATACTTCGTCCTTGTGCCCTATTTGCCCCCGAGGTGCAAAGGCTTTGTTTCACAAATTTTTGTTATCGATTTTGTCGAATAAGGTATGATTTTTCTTTCAGTCCAGATTAGATTGGCAGCCGACCCTTTAGGAAATGACATGAGCACAGCATTTTACCAAGAACTAGACGCCGCCTTAACGGATATTGAAAAGGACGGTCTTTATAAACGTGAGCGGCTTATCACGAGTAAACAAGCTGCTGATATCGTTGTAAACGAGGACGGGCAAAGCCGCGAAGTTATCAATTTTTGTGCCAATAATTATCTAGGGCTAGCCGATCACCCTGATGTCATTCGCGCCTCTGAGCACGCCGCGCGAGAACACGGTTTTGGCATGGCCTCTGTTCGTTTTATCTGCGGTACGCAAGGTCAGCATCGTGAGCTTGAGCAAAAAATTGCCGGTTGGCTTGGTTACGATGACAGCATTTTATATGCCGCCTGTTTTGACGCCAATGGCGGCGTCTTTGAGCCATTACTGGGGACGGAAGACGCAATTGTTTCTGACGCGCTGAATCACGCCTCTATTATTGACGGTATTCGCCTGTGTAAGGCCAAACGGTTTCGTTATAAAACCAGCGACATGATTGACCTGGAGGCGCAGCTAAAAGCGGCCCGGGAGAGCGGAGCCCGCCATATTATGATTGCTACTGACGGTGTGTTTTCCATGGACGGTACAATCGCAAATTTGAAAGAGATATGCCGCCTCAAGGATAAATATGACGCGCTACTTATGGTCGATGACTGTCACGCAACAGGATTTTTAGGCGAGGGCGGGAGAGGCTCTGCCGCTTATTGCGGCGCTGAAGGTCAAATCGACATTTTAACAGGCACGCTGGGTAAAGCTTTGGGCGGAGCCATGGGCGGCTTTACCTGCGCCAAGCAAAGCGTGGTCGATATGCTGCGTCAGCGCTCGCGTCCTTATCTCTTTTCCAACAGCCTTGCGCCCTCCCTCGTCGGGGCCAGCTTGACGGCGATTGATTTAGCGATAAAGGGCGATAATCTGCGCTCGCAAATATTTGCTAATGCCAAACAGTTTCGCTCGGGCATGAAAGCCGCCGGGTTTGATATCCCCGATGGTCAGCATCCTATTATTCCTGTTATGTTGGGCGAGGCGAAAATAGCGCAAAATATGGCGGCGCGTTTGCTAGATGAAGGTATTTATGTAATCGGGTTTTTCTTCCCCGTTGTCCCCAAAGGGCAGGCTCGCATCCGCACGCAAATGAGCGCGGCGCATACTTCGGACCATATTGATAAAGCGGTTGCTGCCTTCACCAAAATTGGCAAGGAGCTCGGCGTTATATGAGAAAAACAATGAAAGCTCTCGTCAAAGCCAAAGCTGAAAAAGGGCTATGGTTACAAGATGTTCCGATACCCGAAATTGCGCCTAATGAGGTGCTGATTAAAATTGAACGTACCGCGATTTGCGGCACCGACATGCATATTTATAAATGGGATGATTGGGCGCAAAACAATGTGCCCGTCCCGCTCGTGACGGGCCATGAATATGGCGGCACAGTTGCCGCAATTGGCTCGACTGTCACACGGGTCAAAGTTGGGCAGCGCGTGACAGGTGAAGGGCATGTTGTGGGGCGGCGCTCGCGCAATGCCCGCGCGGGTAAATTTCACCTAGATCCCGAAACAAAAGGGATTGGCGTTAACCTGCCAGGCGCTTTCGCGCAATATTTGGCGCTACCTGAGTTTAACGTAATTCCGCTCAAAGACGATTTTCCGCTCGAGATTGCCGCGATTATGGACCCGCTAGGCAACGCGGTTCATACCGCCTTGGCTTTTGATCTTGTCGGGGAAGATGTCTTGATTACTGGGGCAGGGCCCATTGGCATCATGGCCGCCGCTGTGGCTGAAAAATCCGGCGCGCGCCGTGTTGTATTAACCGATATCAATGACTGGCGGCTTGATTTTGCCGGTAATGTCGCCCCAGCTACGCGCATGGTCAACACCATGTCCGAAGACTTGCGTGATGTCATGTCCGAAATCGGCATGAACGAAGGATTTGATGTTGGTCTGGAAATGAGCGGAGCTGAGCCCGCCTTTAATCAGATGCTGGATGTCATGCTCATGGGCGGTAATATCGCTATGCTCGGTATCCCTGCCAAACCTTTTCCCGTTGATTTTGGCAAACTCGTCGGCAAAGCCTTGACCTTGCGCGGCATTTACGGACGGCAAATGTATGAGACTTGGTATAAAATGCTCGCGCTTTTAGATAGCGGGCTAGATGTTACCCCCATGATAACCCACCGCTTCAACGCCCGCGACTTCCAACAAGCCTTTGATCTCATGGAAACAGGGAAAACGGGGAAGGTCATTTTGGATTGGAATGAGATTTAAGTTTTCGTCAAATGCTGTCGTTGATAATTTTTTCAGATAATTTGTCCGTTTAGGCAATGCCAATTCGCGCAAGACGCGAATGCGTTTGATAGAAGCTTTGAAGCAGATATCTTGGCGTGAAAAATTTAGAGAATTATATGTCTTATTTTGTAAAAGCTTCATTCATTGCGGTTTCAGCGCTGGCCTTGCTAGCAACTGAAGCGCACGCGCAATACTACACCCCCGTTGCGCCTCAAAGCTACGGGCAGCAACCCGTCGGCCTGGGTTTAGACTTTGGTGTTAAAAATGGCGGCTTTAACCCGAATGTAGGATTTGGCGTGGGACCTGTCGGCGCGGGTGTTGGCGCGGGCCTTGATCGCAACGGATTTGGTCAAGGTTTCAGCGCGGGTGTTGGTCCCTTAGGTTTCTCCACTGATGGCGGGCTTAGCCGCAATGGTCTTGGTCTTGGCACTAGCGCAGGTATTGGGAATACTGGCGCCTCTTTTGAAGGCGGTTTATCAGATGGCGGTGTTGGCCTTGGCGCCAGCACAAAGCTCTTGGGCTTCGGCCCAGGAGTCAGCCTTGGCTTTGGGGACCGCGGTCCGGGTTTGGGGGCAAGCATGGCCTTTGGTCCGCTTGGTACGTTACTGATTGGGAGCCATAGAAATTCTTATCCAGGGGCGAAGCGTACGGAGTCTCATACTTATCCGGGCCAAAATACAAGTTATTACACAGCCCAAAATTTCGGCAAATCACCT
>CAZJRU010000017.1:1427-18731 GCA_964548315.1 uncultured Hellea sp. | reverse complement strand
GGCGGTTACGTGCCTTACCTTCATTAGTCGTATTATCACCGATGGGCTTGGCTTCCCCAAGACCGATTGCTTGCATGCGCTCACGCGCAATACCATTTTGTGTTAGATAAGCGACGACTGTATTTGCCCGTGCTTCTGACAAACGCTGATTGTACTCATCCGATCCGTCAGCATCTGTATGACCTTCAACATTAATTCGGAAGGCCGCACATTGCTTAGCTGCAGATGCGAGTGAATTAAGAAGATCAAAACTTTGATCTCCTTTGATGTCAGCTTTGTTTACCGCGAAATTGATCTTCTTCCCAGTCTTAATGTCGTTAAGTAGCGTCTGACAGATAGCCTGAGACTTGATTTCGCCAACATTAACGTCCTTAGCATCAGGGACTGTAATTGTAGCGGCCCCATCATAGTTGGCCAAAGACCCTATCCGAGAATTAATAGCATCGCGTACACCAGTAGAAAGTGATGTTCCGGTAATAACAGTACTTGCGTTTTCCATAGTCAAACGACCTGTGTCTAATTTTTTCAAATCATCCAAATTGCCAATAAGTACATTTTCCCAATCAGCATTTGGAGCACCGCTCGCCAGACGTACAGTTCTATTCGTTACCTTGCCTGGGTATAATGCATTCGCGTGAGCGAGTACTCGCTTGCGTTCCGCTTCATTGCGAACATAACCGTTGACCACCACGTTTCCATTAGCGTCTTTCGTTGCTTGGAATGTGTAGGGTGACTGTCTTGGTAAAGCCACAACCTTTTTGGCCGGGGCTTTGGCAAGCGACATGTCGTTTCTAACTTTATGCCAACGCTTCTTTCCTTCGCACGCCGAACACTCGGCATTTTCTGCGATGCTCGTGGCTCTCGCCATTTCGTCATCTGATTTTGCAACCCCAGTTAAAGTGGCAACATTACCGTTCATATCGACTTCTGCGTTTGACCCGGCGCTACGTAGAGCATTCCGTATGTCGTCTCCCATAGCAGCCGACCTGTCGGGTGCTGTAAAAAGAGCCCACAAAAGCGCTAGAATGGCGAGGATAATTATCCCCCAAAACCATCTCGCTCTCATATTATTCCTCCATAGAACTAACCAAGCCATAACAGACTCGGTTAACCATCTAACTTATTGAAAGCTCAGTGGCAATGAAGCAAATCAAATATTTTCAGCTATACCTAACAATATCTCAGATTAGAACGCTCGAAAATCGCCTTAATTAAGCAATTAGGCTTTTAATTTCTTGATTGCAATTTCATATTCCGTTTTGAATTGATCTACTATGTCTTGAATGGCGGGCGCCGAATCAACACTACCTACGCCTTGCCCCGCCCCCCATATGTCTTTCCATGCCTTGGCGTCGGTGTTTCCGCCCGACCCAAAGTTCATGCTTGTTTTATCTGCTGTCGGAAGGTTGTCCGGGTCAAGGCCCGCTTTTTCTATAGACCCGCGAAGATAATTTCCGTGCACGCCGGTGAAGAGAGATGAGTAAACAATATCATTGCCTGAGGACTCGATAATTTCATCCTTGTAACCCTCGGACGCATTCGCTTCTTTTGAAGCAATAAAGCGCGTCCCAATGTAGGCAAGGTCCGCCCCCATTGCCAATGCCGCTGCAACCGACCCGCCTGTCGCAATCGAACCAGATAGCAATAAAAGGCCATCATGAAATTTACGAATTTCAGGAATAAGCGCAAAGGGAGACAACCGCCCTGCATGTCCGCCGGCGCCCGTGCAGACAGCAATCAAGCCATCTGCCCCCATGGAAAGGGCTTTCTTTGAATGGCGTATATTCACGACATCATGCAATATAATTCCGCCATAGCTATGCGTCGCATCATAGACATCTTGATTTGCTTGCAAGCTGGTAATGACAATAGGCACTTCATGCTTGCGGCAAATTTCTGTGTCATGCTCAAGCCTATTATTTGAAGGATGACAAATTTGATTGACCGCAAAGGGGGCCACTTTTTTGTCAGGGTTATCCTTCTGATATTGCTCTAGCTCTAACTTAATCCGAACAATCCATTTTTCGAGCTCTTCCGCGGGACGCGCATTAAGCGCCGGAAAGGACCCAACAATCCCTGCTTTGCATTGCGCGATAACAAGTTCAGGCCCAGATACAATAAACAAAGGCGCCCCGATAATAGGTAGCTCAAGATTTTGCAAAATAGGCGGCAATGACATTGTGATATCCTTTGATGATGTAGCTATGCAATTATATGCATATGCGAGGAAGTCTAGAGAAATTATTGATAATTAGGTTGATTCACTTATCTGAAATCGGTCTGCGCTTCGGACGCCATCCACATCATCGCCGCAAAGGCCGCTACATTCTGGGCAATTTCATCGGGGTTGATTTTATCAAATGTATCGTCAGGCGTATGGTGCAGATCGAAATAATCTGTGCCGTCTTGTTGAAACCGCATAACAGGAACCCCTTCCGCAAACATAGGCCCTATATCGGGTCCTCCATTTGTTTTAGCTTCAACAAAAGGTAGCCCTAATGCAGCGGCAATGTCATGAATGACTGCCTCTCCAGATTTCACGCCAGCTTTCACCTCATAAGGCGGCTTGGCTCCAAAATCCGACTCAGTTGCCAAAACATGATTATCCAAATCAGTCTCTTTATGCGCTTTTACATAAGCAAAGCCGCCCAACAAACCGACCTCTTCCGCGCCAAAAGCAACAACTCGCAACGTTCGTTTTGGCTTTAGGCCACTTTCAAGAATTACCTGTGCTGCACCAGCAGAAATACCAATACCCGCCCCGTCATCAACTGCGCCCGTGCCTAAGTCCCAAGAGTCCAAATGTGCTCCGACTAAGATTATGTCTTCTGGCCTTTCGGTTCCTATAATTTCCCCAATGACATTCCCAGATTGACGTTCACCTGCCCATCTTGGCGTAAGCGTCAATTGAATTCGTATAGTTTCGCCGCGGCTTAATGTTCTTTCCAGCTGATCGGCATCAGGGGCTGAGAGAGCCGCAATTGGAATTTTCTTTAGGCCGGGCGCGTAACGCATCATACCTGTATGCGGAAAACGGTGACTATCGGTTCCAACAGAGCGGATAACGACAGCTATGGCACCGCGTTTGGCCGCCTCGCTCGCGCCTTGACGCCTTTTTTGATTGGCAGGCCCGTAGCCCGCGCCGTCGGGGGCTTTTTTCATCCGACCCGAAATAAAAACAATCTTTCCATTAAGGCCATCCTCGGGAGCATTTTTCAAATCTTCGAAAGTTGGAAAATATGCAATCTCGGCCTCAATGCCTTCTGGAGGGGTTGCGACTGATCCTCCTAAAGATGTGATATAAAGCGGCTGCGGAAATGGCGCTGTTATTGACGCAGTTTCAACACCGCGTTCCCAGTAGGGCATAGTAAACGGTTCAATACGGACATTTTCCAGCCCAATTTCTTTAAATTTAGCAACGGCCCATTCCCGCGCTAAAGCTTCTTGTGGTGAGCCGCCAACACGCGGACCTATTTCCGTCGTCAAGCTCTCGGTGATATCATAAGCGTGCTTACCTACCAGCGCAGCTTTAACCAGTTTTGCGACTTCTGGAGTAGATTTGCTTGTAATGGTCACTTTTCCCAAAGGTTTCGCAGCAGTTTCCATGCCTTCATGACCTGAAGCAGGCCCCTGGGTTTGCACATCACCGCAAGCAATCAAAGAAGAAGACATTAGCAAAGTTATGAAGAGAGCACGCATGGTTTACCTTTTATTTTGTCAATCTTATGATTAGACACAGTAAAATGGTTTTCAATAGAAAACAAAACATAGGGATCTGAATTATGACACGTCTTGGAATTTTAGGCTTAAGTGTCTCTCTTCTTTTCACAACGGCTTGCGACCCCGCTGTGACGCCAGAAACCATAAGCAAGCCCCCGATTGCTTCAGCTGCCGATATTGGCCGGCGCATTGAACGTCTGGCGTCTGATGAATTTGAAGGCCGCGCTCCCGGAACGCCCGGCGGACAAGCCGCCTCGCAATATATCGCAGATGAAATGAAAGCAGCAGGGCTTGTTCCGATGGGTCAAAACAATACCTATTTCCAGAATGTGAGGCTCACCGAAACCGAAGTTTTACCATCATCCTCTCTTAAAATATCTAAAGAAGACGAGGTCCTGTTGGAAGCAGACCAATCTACGAATGCCGTTTACTGGACAAAACGTCTGGACCAAAGCCAGAGTGTTGAAGATAGCGATATCGTTTATGTGGGTTACGGCGTTGTCGCACCAGAATATGGCTGGAATGATTACGCAGGCCTCGACGTTAAAGGTAAAACGGTCGTTATGCTTGTGAACGACCCAGGATTTGCATCTGGCGATGAAACCTTATTCAAAGGCAATTCCATGACCTATTATGGCCGCTGGACTTACAAATTTGAAGAGGCAGGACGTCAAGGCGCTGCCGCAGCTATCGTTATTCACGAAACAAAACCCGCAAGTTATGGATGGGACGTCGTTTCTGGGTCTTGGACGGGCGCGCAATATGATCTGGTCCGGCCTGACGGAGGGGCGTCTCGCACGAATATTGAGGGTTGGTGGCACAAGGATACGGCCGAGGCGCTCTTTACTGCCGCAGGTCTAGATTACACACAAATGAAGTCAAAAGCGCTTCAAAAAGGCTTTAAACCCGTCCCAATGCCCGGATTAAAACTCAATGCAACGCTAAACCAAAACATCAAAACGGTGGAGAGCCGAAATGTGGCGGGCGGCATTAAAGGGACAAAGTCCCCTGATGAATACGTTCTGTATATGGCTCATTGGGATCACTTGGGCCGAAATGAGAACCTTCCCGGTGATGATAAAATTTCAAACGGCGCCGTAGATAACGCAACTGGCACCTCTGCAATCATCGAAATTGGAGAAGCCTTTGTGCAGCAAGGCGCGCCAGAACGATCCGCCATTTTCGTCGCCGTAACCGCTGAGGAATCCGGACTTTTAGGGTCGGCATATTACGCAGAAGACCCGTTAATCCCTTTAGAAAACACGGTTGCTGGCATCAATATTGACGGCGTTCTCCCTATTGGAAAAACAAAGGATATGAAAGTTATCGGATTTGGAGCCTCAGAACTCGAAGACCGTTTAAAGGGCATACTCGACAAACGCGATATGTATATTGTGCCAGACGATAAGCCAGAAGCCGGATATTATTATCGGTCTGACCATATTAGTTTGGCTAAAAAAGGCGTGCCAATGCTCTATTCAGACCCAGGAAATGATCATGTTGTAAACGGCATGACTTATGGTGAAAATTTCGCCAAAACCTACACAGAAGAGCGCTACCACAAACCCTCCGATGAATATGATAATAGCTGGGACCTTAGCGGCTTAGAACAAAGTTCTGAAATCTGGTTTGAGCTTGGTTATGGCATTGCTAATTCAGAGGATTGGCCAAATTGGTACCAAGGCACAGAGTTCAGAGCCTTGCGCGATAAAATGCTAGGAAAATAATCCATTTTAAAAAACTAAAGCGTGACGATACATATAAAATTTCTGGCCAAGGTTTCGCCAGACCAAGATGAAAATTTGTGGCTTTCACTATTCCCAAAGGGGGAGCCTATAATTGGCAATTGCCATTTTCATTTTGGGTTAGACAAGCAGGACTATGATTGGCTTGTCGTTTATGAGGGCCTACCTCCCTTAAAAGGTCAGAAGAAAATTAACCGGTTTGAACCCTTATCTTGCGCCAAAGAAAACACGCTTTTAATTACGACAGAACCGAGCTCAATCCGAATTGATGGCCCTCATTTCCTCCGGCAATTTGGACACGTCCTGACGGCTAAAAATTCGAAATTTGTAAAGCATCCAAACCAAATAAAGCAAACCCCGCCCCTGCGTTGGTTTTATGGACGTCCCATGTCAGAGGGCGATAGCGTATATATGGACGTTGATAGCTTTCAATCCCGCACTCACATGAATAAAAATCACGATGTTTCAACCGTTTGCAGTAATAAGCGCATGCAACACACTATGCACGCCCAGCGGTATGACTGTGTTATGGAACTTAAAAAACGGCTGGGAGATGAGCTTCATCTATTCGGACGCGGGATTAATCCTATCTCCAACAAAGCTGAAGCCATGGACGACTTCAGATACCATATCGCAATTGAGAACCATATCGAAGACGATCATTGGACGGAAAAAATCGCGGATTGCTTTTTAGCCTTTTGCCTTCCCTTTTACTACGGTCCGCCAAATATCACCGATGTCTTTCCCGAAGACTCCATTATTCCAATAGACATATTTGACGTAGACGGCGCAGAGAAAATAATAAGAGACGCGGTTAAAAGCGACCAATACACAAAACGTCTCCCGTCGATCATAGAGGCCCGCAACCGTGTTCTTAAAAACCATAATCTTATGAATGTTGTTGCAAGCCTCGTTGAGAGCAAACATCAAACTTGGCCTTTTGCGGGCGAGGTAATTTATGGACGTCATATCTTTCGTAAAAAACACCCCTTCAAATCCGCATTAGATGGCTTTCATCGCTTAAGGTTTAAATCAGGGTAGTCTTTCCCCATTAACGCGAATTTAGTAGGATTTTGATAAAAACTCTTCCAAGTTTAAATATAAAATAAAAGCGGCAAACTGAGCGCAGGTAAAATCTATGAGTGGAATTAAAACAGCTTTCAAATATGGTTTCATGGCCTCCGCGGCAGCTATCGGAACGGTTTTTCTTACGGCAGAGGCCTTTGCGTCAGATGCAAAAAACGCTGATGGTCCTGCAGGAAGTTACGGCGATCAAGTCGCCAAGTTTAGACAACTCGGAACAGAACTTCCCACTCCTAATATTTTTCGCAACGCGTCTGGCGCGCCCGGCCCTGCCTATTGGCAGCAACAAGCCAATGTCGATATCGATGCCGCACTAGACGAAGATGACAAACGCATTATTGCGACGATGGAAATTGACTACGTCAATAATTCGCCAGACAAACTGAATTATATTTGGTTGGCGCTCGACCAGAACCGTTTTAAAGATGGTTCTTTAGCGCGCGAGTCAACGATTGCTTCAGCTGCAGGGTCTCGGCGCGGCGATGGGAACGGACGCGCTGACCGCGTAAGCTTTGGAACCATGCGCTACCATCAAGCCATGGAAGACCGTGAATATGGATTTGAGTTCAAAGCTGTCACGAATGCTGATGGAGAGGACTTACCTTATATCATCAATGACTCCATGATGAGAATTGACCTGCCCGAAGGCTTGAGCCCAGACGAACGTTTCGCGTTCAAAATTGACTGGGAACACAACATCATCGACGAAGAAGCTGTAGGTGGCCGCGGCGGTTATGAGTGTTTTACGGATAAAGACGAAGATGGCAATTGCATCTTCGGTTTAGCCCAATGGTTTCCCCGTATGGCGGCTTACACTGACTACACGGGTTGGCAAAACAAGCAGTTTTTAGGCCGAGGCGAATTTACTCTTGAATTTGGCAATTATAACGTCAACCTGACTGTTCCTAGCGATCACATCGTAGCGGCAACGGGTGTTCTACAAAACCCGCGCCAAGTTATGACGGCCAAACAGCGCAAACGCATGGATGAGGCTAATTCTCAAAAGCCAGTGTTCATCGTGACACCGGAAGAAGCTGAAAAGAATGAAGAATCGAAAGCTACAGGGACAAAGACGTGGCGCTTTAAAGCCGAGAATGTCCGTGATTTTGCATGGTCAAGTTCCCGTAAATATATTTGGGACGCGATGATTCACGAACAAGAGGATGACAAAAACCCTGTTGTCACTGCCATGAGCTTCTACCCGAAAGAAGCTAATCCAATTTGGTCACAATATTCCACACAGGCCGTTGTTCATACAATGGATGTCTATTCCAAGTTCTCCTTCCCCTACCCCTACCCGACAGCTCAGTCCGTTAACTCCTGGGAACGCGGCGGTATGGAATATCCGATGATTACCTTTAACGGCTATCGTCCCTATGAAGATGAAAAATCAGATGAAACCGTTTATTCGCGAGGCGTGAAATACGGTCTTATTGGCGTTATTATTCACGAAATTGGGCATATCTATTTCCCTATGGTAGTAAACTCAGATGAGCGCCGGTGGACATGGATGGATGAAGGTCTCAATAGCTTTCTGGAATATCTCGCGGAATATGAGTGGGAAGAAAACTTTCCCATCACGCGTAATGGCAAACAAAATCCACTAGACGATATTACCCGTTATATGACGAGTTCAAATCAAGTACCTATCATGACGCAATCCGATAGTGTGTTGCAATTTGGGCCTAACGCTTATTCAAAGCCAGCCGCTTCACTTATCGTGCTACGCGAAACCGTCATGGGTCGTGAGCTCTTCGATTTTGCTTTCAAGGAATATGCAAAGCGGTGGAAATTTAAACGCCCAACGCCAGCAGATTTTTTCCGTACAATGGAAGATGCCTCCGCTGTTGACCTGGATTGGTTCTGGCGCGGATGGTATTTTGGAACGGACCATGTTGATATGGGCATCTCAGATATGCGCGAATACACACTGTCCACGCAGGACCCCGAAGAAGAATTTGATAAAGACCGCGCCGATGATTTGGAAACTTATCCGGAGAACATCACTCAGCGCCGCAACCGTGAAGAAGGGCTAACAACACGCCTTGAAAGGTTTGATGACCTCAAAGACTTCTACAATGAAAATGATAAGTTCACGATCACTAATAAAGACAGAAACAGCTTTAAAAAGTTTGTAGACGGGCTTGAGGGTTGGGAAAAAGAAACATGGGAACGCGCTCAAGAAGATGGAAATTATTTCTATTTCGTCGACTTTAAAAATCATGGCGGCCTCATTTCGCCTCTGCCGCTAAAGCTTACCTATGCAAACGGCGAAACAGAAGAGATGATGGTCCCTGCTGAAATTTGGCGTCGCAATAGTGAGTCTGTCACGAAGCTCATCATCCGCCAGAAACGGATTAAATCTATCGAGCTTGACCCAGCGCACCAAACAGCTGATGCGGACTACAGTAATAATAGCTTCCCGCCAGTTATGACACCGTCTCGGCTTAAGCTTTATAAATCTGACTTTAAGCAAAAAAGCATGATGGCAAATATGCTTGTTGAACTCAAATCAGAGGACTCTAAAGATTCACCAGAAGATAATGGGAAAGACATGCCAATGTCGCATGGAAGCGATTCAGACGCAGAAAGCCTAAAGAAAGGGTCTTCAAAAAAAGAAGGTAATGGCAAAGATACACCAATGTCTCATGGGAGCGGGTCAGACGAAGAAAGCTTGAAGAAAAGCGACTCTAAAAAATCCAAAAGTCATGACGCCACTAAAATGGAAAAAAAGGTGACGTCCGAGGAGACAAAGTCCCACAAAGCCGAGTCCAAAAATGATGGCGAAGCTGACGACGCCGACAACACCAGAGAAGATATCGAGGAAGATGTAAAGCCTAATAAAAGTACTGACAAAAACAAATCCTCCCTGCGCCGTACGCTTGAAAAAATGATGGGTAAAAAATAGTCTGATATGATGCTCACCCGTCGTCATACGCTAAAATCACTAAGCGGGGCCGTTGTCTTTACGGTTTTGCCATTATCTGCGCAGGCCCATCGTCAAAAAACTACTCTGTCGCAAATAGAGTGGAACGAAACAGACAAAGCGCTTTATGTCACGCATAGTTTTCACATGCATGACGCAGAAACCGCTTTAGCCGCGCGCGGCATCATTCATAAGCCCGATCTCACGTCCTTGAAAGCGCGAGCCAGGCTCGCTCTTTACACGGCTGAACATTTTAACCTCTCTGTTGGCGGCGAAAAAATTGAGCTTGAAATCTTGGGCGCGGAGTTTCACGCAAGAACGGTCTATGTTTATCAACAGGTCCACCTGAACGATAAACCCACAGCAATGACGATCTCAGCCGAGATGCTACGCGACATCATTCCGGGCCAAATTAATAATGTTGATATTAAACTAAAGGGCAAAATAAAGTCTGTTCAATTTAAAGATAACGACGGCCCGAAAAAGGTGCTTGCCTAACTTAACTTTCACGGTCACAACATCTCTATGATTACTGTGCACCATTTGAATAATTCTCGCTCTCAACGTATCCTCTGGCTTTTGGAAGAGCTCGAAGTTCCCTACGAAATCAAGCATTACCAACGAGACCCTGATACCAGCCGAGCGCCCGCTGAACTCAAAGCGATCCATCCACTTGGTAAATCCCCGGTCATTGAAGATGGCGATGATATCGTGGCTGAAACTGGCGCGATTATCGTTTACATCCTAGATAAATACGGTGAAGATAAATTGCGCCCAGAACGTGGCACACAAGAATATATTGATTATGTGCACTTCCTCCACTTTGCAGAAGGTTCGGCCATGTTGCCGCTTCTCCTAGCGCTGTACACAGGCTTCCTTGGCGATGCGGCAGCCCCAATCCAGCCCATGATTATGAACGAAATAAAAGGTGTTCTTGATTATTGCGAGTACCGTCTCATCCGAAATGACTATTTCGCCGGTGACACAATTACGGGCGCCGATATTCAAATGATATTCCCGCTTGAAGCTGCAAAAGCTCGCGGACGCCTGATAGGGTATGAGGCCTGTAATGAATTCGTCGACAAAATCCACAAGCGCCCCGCTTATCTCAAAGCGTTAGAACGCGGCGGCGATTATGCTTACGGCCCTAAGTCTTAACTATTTAGCTAAGCTAAAGGCCATATCCCAAAACGGGGAATATACATGACAAACTCGGCGGTTTTTCATCTCGCGTACCCGATAAAAGATAAAGAACAGACGCGCGCCTTTTACCGCGATGTTATAGGGTGTGAGCAAGGCCGAGAAGCCGAGACTTGGATTGATTTTGACTTCTTCGGACATCAACTTAGTTTTCACGTTAAGCCTGAAAGTTTTACCCATGCAGACGCAACCAACAAGGTTGACGGGCAGGACGTCCCTGTCCGTCATTTTGGAGCCGTGCTCGAATGGGAAAGCTGGCATGAGCTTCGTGACCGCCTCGTAGAAGATGAAACATCTTTCGTTATCGAGCCTTATATCCGGTTTAAAGGCGAGACAGGCGAACAAGCCACAATGTTTTTTCTCGACCCTAGCGGTAATGCTTTAGAGTTTAAGAGCTTCAAAGACCCGTCACAAATTTTTGCGACATAGTTAATTTCGCAATTTTAATTGACCAAATATTTACCCTATTTCCTGCCGGTAACTTAACGTCTTTTCGGTAAGGTTGCCCCATATTAAGAAATTAGGAATTTCAGGGGATTTCATGCGTATTCTTCTTTTAGCGCTTTCCAGCGTAATGTTATCAGGGTGTTCTTGGCTAGGGCTAGGTGGATCTGGCGGGTTATTCGGAGGAAATTCGAGTTGCTATGGCCAAGCCACACAATGTGCGCCCGCAACAACCGGGTCGTATACACGATCGCCTGCTCAATCTGCATATGAATATAGCGATGTCAGATCACAATACAGTAGCCCTGCTTCTTGTGAAACAGCTAGCAAACCTGCGTATTATCAAGCCCCTGTACAAAACAGTGGCTGCGCGCCCGCTAGCAGCTACTCTGTTAGCGATACATCCTATTATTCTGGTAACACTCAACCAGCTTATTCTGACAGCGGGTTATCATCGTATCAAAGCGCGAGCTCAGCTTACGGCGGTAACACAGGCTACTCAGGCGAAAGCTACGGCTATAGCCCGGCTTATGGCGTAGGCGCTCTTGGCGCGGCCCCTGCCCTTCGCGGACAATATGGTCCGAGCAATCGGCAGTCTCGCATATACGGAAATGCTGGTCTAAACTGGTATGATGTTGATAGCGACTCCCTCGGTGCTCAACTTCGCGGAGGTTACCAAGCCACAAGACATCTGGGCGCTGAAGTCGAGGGCTCAATAGGCCTAAATAGCGGCGTTGATTACTCTGTGGCAGGTTTTTTAGTTGGACGCGTTCCCGTTGTTAACCGTTTAGACCTGATAGGCCGCGTGGGTTACCACTATACAGATTTGGACTTTGGGTTTGACGAGGATGATATTGCTTATGGCGTAGGCGCGGAATACGCACTTAGCCAACGCGATGGCATTCGGGTCGATTATACAGTCTATGAAGATGCTGCTGAAGACAGCGTTGCCGTATCCTATACGCGCAAATTCTAGACGAACATTAGAATCCCACGACTTTAAGGCCTGACTTTGTCAGGCCTTTTTTATTTGGAATACACCCACATTTGAAAGCTGTCTTATAGCAACATTTAAGGCCGATGTAATTTACAAAGATATTCGTTCATTTTTTATCTCCCGTAGTCTAAACACACCGCATGAGATTAGATACCGACTCCCTAGGCGCAGATAAAACACCTCCTCTTGGCTTAGCCTTAGGCGGCGGCGTTGCTAGGGGCTGGGCCCATATTGGCGCGCTCAGAGCCTTAATCGAAGCGGGCATCAGACCTGATATAATCGCGGGAACATCCATAGGCGCGCTTGTGGGCGGCGTATATCTTGCGGGAAAGCTCGATGTCTTAGAAAAATGGGCCCGCGCGCTTAATCGCCGGAGAATGATGAGTTATATGGACGTAAGCTGGGGCGGCTCTGGCTTTATGCGCGGAGAGCGGCTTGCCCGCGTACTTCGTCATTACCTCGCAGAGACGCGGATTGAAGATTTAGACCGCAAATTCGCTGCCGTGACATGTGACTTAAGAACGGGTTATGAAGTTTGGCTACAGCGCGGAGAAATCGTTCCAGCGATACGCGCCTCTTATGCTCTACCAGGCGCATTCGAGCCTATTAAAATCGACGGGCGTCATATGATCGACGGCGCATTAGTAAACCCTGTTCCAGTCTCGGCTTGCCGCGCGATGGGCGCGCATATGGTTATCGCTGTTAGCCTCAACGGAGATGCTTTTGGCCCCATCGGAAGCTCACATGAGTTAGACATTGAAGATGACGACGCGGCCGACCCCTTTGAACTCGCCGCCCAATCTTTGAACAAATTACGGCCTGACCGTCTCTTGCTTCAAAGCATGGTCGGGGATGCCAAATCTGGTAAAGGGCCAAAAGTTGGATCAGTTATGATGGGCACGCTCAATATTGTTATGGATAGAATTTCGCGTTCTCGTCTTGCCGGCGATCCGCCTGATGTTTTCGTCGCGCCGCGCATTGGCCATATCGGCATGCTAGAATTCACAAAAGCCGACGAATTAATCGAACGCGGCTACAGAGCCATGCAACATGAAATACCCCTTATTAAATCTGTCATGGAAGTCTTAAGACAAATGCCAAGTGCAACAAGCACCGAAAAGGATTAAGCCCTAACGCTTAAGGTCAGTCCCAATTAAGGGTACAATAAAAAAGAAGAACGCGGCGATGCAAAAATTCATGTCCGATCAAGATGTTGTAGACCGCGTCTTGAACCATATCGCAAACAAAACAACCGACCGCGGTACCGATGTCTGGCACGAAGCTGTCGACAATTACCGCAGTGAAGACAGATTAAATCACGAACTATCACTATTCAAATCCCTCCCAACGCCATTTTGTCCCTCCACAGCCTTAACGAAACCTGGAGACTATATCGCAAAAACTGCGGCTAGAACTCCGCTTATAGTCGTGCGCGGGCAGGACGGAAAAGCACGGGCATTTAAGAATGCCTGCCGCCACCGCGGAACAGAATTGGTTGAGGGAAAAGGCTGCGCAGGCGCCTTTGTATGTCCTTATCACGGATGGTCCTATGGGCTAGACGGAACCTTACTCGGAATTCCACATGAAGATGGATTTCCCGACTTTGACAAGCTTGAAAACGGACTAGCGGAAGTCTCTGTTATTGAGACAAACGGCATAATTTTCGTCGTTCAACTCCCACCCAATCAACTCCCGTCCTCGGCAATCGATATGCTTAGCGGCCTGCCTGAAGTCCTAAAGAATGATCAGATAACATTTAGCGAAACAGAAACCATTGTGGAGGCCAATTGGAAGCTTCACTTAGAAAGCTTTCTTGAGGGATACCACATCAAGCCGGCGCATAAGAAAACGTTCTTTCCTTTCGGATATGACAATTTGAATGTGGTTGAATTCTCTGGGCCTCATTCTCGCGTGACTTTTCCTTTCAAACGCATTGAAACTCTCGCGAACGTAGACCCTGAAGACTATAAAGTGGCGGATAAGCTGACCTATGTGACTCATATGTTCCCAAATGTCATATTAGCCGAGCTTTCCCATCATTATACGCTTGGAATTCTTGAGCCCATAAGCGTAAACCAAACCAAAATCACATCTTATCATATAACAAAATCAACCAATGAGACGGATAAGGAAACAACTTTAGAGGCCGCGAAACGCGATTTGGCTTTCGTAAATGAAACAGGTCAAAAAGAAGATATTGCCCTCGTCACCAGCATACAAAATAGCCTGGGTTCAGACGCAAATAAGAATTTTACATTTGGGCATTTCGAACTTGCTATAGTTCATTTTCATAAGCAATTATCCCAGCGTCTAAGTAATTTATAAGAAGCTCTAAACTAATAGTCTTTGAGTATTTCGCGCGCCGCGTTATGCCCAGGCGCGCCTGTCACGCCGCCGCCAGGATGTGTCCCTGCCCCGCAAAGATAAAGCCCTTTTATGGGCGAACGGTAATTGCCATATCCCATCATTGGCCGCGCGCTGAACATTTGATTTAAACTCATATTACCATGCATAATGTCACCCTTAGTCAGGCCAAAGACACGTTCCAAATCAAGCGGGCTTAAAATTTGACGACCAACCACGGATTTTTTGAACCCCGGCGCAAATTTTTCCACTGTATCTATGATAAGCTCAGCGGCCACTTCTCTATGCGTATCCCAGTCTATATCGGGATCAAATTGTTGACAGAAAAGACTTGCAACATGCTGACCTTCTGGAGCAAGCGTATCGTCCAATGTCGAGGGTATGAGCATTTCCACAATCGGAGCCTTAGACCACCCAAATTGTTTTGAGTCGCGGTAAGCTTGATCGATGTACTCGCAGGTAGGCGCGATAACAATTCCGCCCGTAAGATGGTCCGCGCTTGCACGCGTCTGTTGTTTCATGCAGGTGAATTCAGGCAATGCATCTAAAGCGACATTCATTCGAAACGTCCCAGACCCATTTTTATAATGCTTCATGCGGCGCGCAAAATCTACAGGTAGGTCAGCAACATGGACCAAGTGATTATATAAAAGGCTAGGGTTTAGATTTGAGGCAATAATTTTCGCCTCAACGACCTCCCCATTTTCAAGCTCGACACCATAGGCCCGTCCGTCTCTTACCAAGACTTTTTTAACAGGCGCGTCTGTTTGGATTTCAACGCCCTTGTCCCGCGCGGTTTTTGCCATAGCTTGGGTTATCGCGCCCATGCCGCCTATGGCGTGCCCCCATACGCCCTTCTGCCCATTAATTTCGCCAAAGGCATGATGGATTAAGACATAAGCTGACCCCGGCGTTTCTGTATCGGCATAATTCCCCACAATGCCGTCAAAGGCAAAAGCCCCTCTTACATATTCATTTTCAAAATAATGGTCTAGAAAATCCGATACGCTTTGCGTGAAGATATCCGTGACAATGCGTTGGTCTTCCAGGGATAGCTTTCTGACTCTATTTCCAAATTTTGCGGCTTTGAAAACATCCTTGAGCCCTCCACCCACATTGGGCGGCGTTTCAAGTAGAAAGTCACGAATTAAGTCCGCGACCATATTTGTATCTCCGAAATAACGCTCCAATGCGTCAGCGTCTTTTTGAGAAAATCTCGCAATTTCCTTTTTGAGGTTTTCTTCCCCCAGCTCAAAGGCGAGAAAGTCTCCATTGTCATGCGGCCAAAAATTATTCACTTTCCGGTGCACAATCTTAAGACCATTTTCCTCTAATTTAAGATCTTTAATAATTTTCGGGTTAAGAAGGCTTACCGTATAGGACGCGACGGAGTTTCTAAAACCAGGGTGAAACTCTTCGGTGACAGCCGCGCCGCCAATCACACTACGGCGCTCCAATACCCGCACTTTTTTCCCGGCCATCGCCAAGTAATTAGCGCACACGAGACCATTGTGCCCGCCCCCAATAATAACAATATCAAGCACTTATAATGACCTTAAGCGTAACTTTTCATTGTCACAATTGACTATATATGAATATTGTCAAGATATAGAATTACGAACGGGTAGCTGTTGTGAAAATAGAAAATTATGCACCCGGCTATTCCCTCAGTCAGTCCTTTTATAAAGACCCTCAAATATATGCCTTAGAGTTAGAAACCATATTCCATGAGCATTGGTTATTTGCTGGGCACCTATCCCAAATTCCTAAAGTCGGTGATTTTTTTACCGTCGAATTCGGGGCAGAGTCGATTATTATCGTTCGCAGCAAATCGGGTGAAGTGAAAGCTCATGCCAATGTCTGTCGTCACCGCGGATCGCGCCTGTGTTTAGAAACACGTGGTTCAAAAAAGCTTTTTACCTGCCCCTATCATGCTTGGAGTTTTGACCTTGACGGCGGCCTCATCTCGGCCCGCAATATGCCCGAAGATTTTAACCTATCGAAAAATGGCCTTCATCCGGTGCACATCCAGCTTCTTGGGGGGCTGATTTTTATAAGTTTAGCGGAAAAACCGCTTTCACTTTCGAACCTAAGAAAAGACCTAAACCCTTTATTCGGTTTATTTGGTTTTGATAGCTTAAAGCTGGCGCACCATAAAAGTTACCCCATCAAAGCTAATTGGAAATTAGCGGTTGAGAATTACCAAGAATGTTATCACTGCACGCCTTCTCATCAGGAATTTGCCAAGATTCACGCCATGGCGCGCGACCCCGAAAGCTTTGCTGCAATGAAAGCGGATTATAAAAGCTCGAATTTAGGAAGTCCTAAACTCGCTGAATTTAACTTTTATTTTGAACATGCGGCGCCCGGCCAAGAGGGGTATCAATATGACCGAAACCCTTTGTTGCCAGGAAATTTGAGCGGGACTTTAGGCGGCAAGCCAGCTGCGCCTCTATTAGGCGATCTAACAGGTTATGACGGCGGGGCCTCAGAACTTATGATCGGCCCAATGATGTTCTTCCTGATTTATGACGATCACATTGTCGGTTACAGATTTGCTCCCACCGACATTGACAACTGTGTTTGCGATATATTTTGGTTTGTGCGTGAGGGCGCAACGGAAAATAAAGATTACACGCTTGAACAGTTAACCTGGTTATGGGACGAAACAACAATAGCCGATAAAACAATCATCATGAATAACCAAAAGGGCGTGAACTCAAAATATTATCGTCCAGGCCGCTTATCGAATATGGAAAGTTTCCAGCAAAGTTTTTTAAATTGGTACATAAAAAAGTTAAATAAAATGTCGTCAGACACATAGA
>CAZJRU010000017.1:0-1327 GCA_964548315.1 uncultured Hellea sp. | reverse complement strand
TCAGACACATAGAAAAGAAGCCCTTTTGCCCGCAAGTTCAGAGCCAGACATCACCGACAAACCAAAAATGGGGTTTTGGAAATGTTGGGCCATGTCTGTGGGCGTTATGATTGGCTCGGGGGTGTTTTTACTTCCCTCCGTTTTAGCTCCCTTTGGGTCCGTGAGCTTTTTAGGTTGGATTGCAACAAGCTCTGCCGCCATCATTATTGCTTTAATATTAGGCCGCCTGGCCAGCCGTACAGATCGCAGCGGCGGGTTTTATATTTATACACAAGACGCCTTTGGCGACCTGACAGGTTTTTTAATCGCCTGGGGATATTGGCTCGCTATTATTTTTGCAATCACAGCCATAAGCACAGCATTCGTGGGCTATCTAAGCGCCATCATCCCTGCCGTTGGACATAGCAGTTTAACACAGGCCCTCACAGCCGCCTTGATAATCTGGATATTTGCAGCGATCAATATTAAAGGCGTAAATGAAGGCGCGTTGGTGCAATTGGTTACGACCTTTCTTAAACTTGTTCCTCTGCTGGTTATAATAGTGCTGGGCGTGAGCGCGGGGTCTACGTCAAATATCCCAGAGTTTAATCCGCAAAATCAGTCTATTTTTAGCGCCATCGCAGCCACAGCCATGCTGACAATGTGGGCTTTTGTCGGCCTCGAAGCTGGAACAGTCGCGGCTGGAGATGTTAAAGATCCTAAACGTACAATTCCGCGCGCAATTATAGCTGGCACCATTACGGTGACCTTTGTTTATATAGCCGCCACCGCTGCCGTAATGATGCTCGTGCCGGCAGACGTCCTTAAAACCTCAGAAGCGCCGTTTGTAGAGGCCGCAAAGTCTCTAGGCTCTTTGGGCGGAGCGTTAATCGCCTTCGGGGCCTTAATATCGACGGCAGGGTCTTTAAACGGCAATATTTTTCTGGGCGGGCAAATGCCCATGGCTGTCGCAATTGACGGATTGGCGCCTAAAATAATGGCCCGCAAAAACAAAGGCGGCGCGCCCGCGCCTGCTTTGATTATTTCCTGTATCATCGCCACGATATTATTAGTCTTTAACTATCAAGACGGGCTGATCGCAGCCTTTACATTCTTAATATCTATGTCGACGCTTTGTACGCTTTTACCCTATGCGGTTTGCGCGATGGCCGAATTTCGAAAATCATGGACATCCTCAAAAGGCTGGGCCGCAATTGCGCTCTTAGCGATTTTCTATGTCGCGGTCGCAATGTTAGGCTCTGGCCTAAAAGTGCTCGCATGGGGCTTAATCCTCATCCTAGCAGGCCTGCCGCTATATTATTTAAATAAAAAAGCGACCTCACCGAAC
>CAZJRU010000016.1:0-19668 GCA_964548315.1 uncultured Hellea sp. | reverse complement strand
TTTGACATTTTGGGTCTCCTTTTATGTCGGTTCATAGAGATAAACGGGTCAAAAAGAGTTTTCCTGCGGTTTAATTTATTTTTTTTCAGTTTTTTTGACAAATTCACCCGGACTCATCCCATGCCATCGCCGAAAAGCTCGGTTAAAGGCGGGTTGGTCATTATAACCTAGTTCTTGGGAGATTAGGGAAAAGCTTGTGCCTTGATTATAGAGTATTTTGAATAGGCTTTGACGTTCTTGATCTAATAAATCTCGATATTTTAGATTATGAGTGTTTAGGGTGTGGCGTAATTTCCGTTCTGTTAAGTCCATGCGCTGCGCAATGAGCGGCAAGCTCACCTGCCCCATTTCAAGGGCTTGTTTGATAGACGCGCGAACGGCTTTTTCGAAGGTTTCCTGGGAGTCAGAGGACCCTAATAAGGCGTCTAATTTTGCTATCGCAACAGAAAGCTTATCGGGGTCGTGAGTCGCGATTTTCGCATTTATAGCGTCGGGATGAAATTCGATTCCGATTTTGTCTTGTTCAAAAAGGGTAGGGCAATCGTAATATTCATCAAATAAAGAAGGGCCCTCTGGGCGGGGCTGCATAAAGCTGGCGGAGTTAAGTTTTTTTCCAGAGCTCCAACTGAGCCAATTAAATGTCGTGCCATAGGCTCTCGCAATCATATTGAATATATGACGGCAATGCTTGATCTCTGCATAGGGGTATAAGTTGAGGAAATATTTTATGTTCCCATTTTCTTCTTTCTCTTCATATAAAACTGTCCCCGCATCTATGGCGATACGCTGATATTTACCGTTCATTTCAACAACTTGCTTAAGATTTTTGCACAAAGCAAACATGCTACCAGTTTGGCCATAGGTTGATATGCGAAGGCTATGTCCCATTCTTAAGCCTAAATCTGGATCATCTAAAACAGAAGCCGCTGTTTTATATAAATTTTCGACATCTAGGATATTCATCCGTGAATTGCGGTTGGATAAATCCGATTCTTGGAGACCCAGGATTGTCAAAGCCGCCGGCTTGGCTAGGCCAAATTCCTCTAATTGCTCAAGCTGAACAGAAAGAAATCTCATCCCCATGGTATTTTTGAATTTAGATATCAAGCTGTCCCCGAGATTCACTTTGTCTAAAATGACAAATGATTTGATGTCAAATATGACAAACCTGCTAAAAAAGACAAGACTTATTCTTGGTAGATGACAAGACATCTCCGATTGCAGGGATATTAAGTACATGAGATGCCCGAGCGTTTTAATTCGTGTGGGTGTTTTGAAATTAGTGTTGCTGATTTGTGGGCATTTTATGATCAGCTCCACTTTATGCGAGGGCGCAGGAAAATATGTGGAGTTTAAACTCCGCATATTTTTTATTTGACGACAATAAACCCGAAACCTCTAGACATTAAGACGCCTCCCCCCCACATGGCAGGATATGCCGCCGCGTTCACCTTCATCCCCGCTTCGTGAGAGCTCTGATACGCCTCATGAACAAACCTTGCGCTATCAGCTTAAAAGCTTTTGGCGGCTTTGGCCTTATTTGTGGCCAAAGGATAACCCCAGTTATAAATTAAGAACTTTTGCGGCTATTCTTTTAACCATAGCCGGGAAATTCATTATTGTCGGCGCGCCATTTTTTTTGGGGCGTAGCGTTGATACGGTAAAGGCCGCGATTGATGCGGGCTCTGTGTGGAACGATGCGGGACTGTTTATTATGGCTTTGATATTTGGCTATGGTGGGTTTCGGTTGTTGTCCGTGTTGTTTAACGAGGGGCGTGAATATATTTTTGCACCTGTTGCCCAAAATGCTCAGAGGGCCGTTGCGACATCGACTTTTGCCCATCTTCATAGGTTATCACTGCGTTACCATCTTGAAAAACGCACAGGCGGCTTATCGCGCGTGATCGAGCGCGGCATAAGATCAATAGATTTCCTATTCCGCTTTTTAATTTTCAATATTGGCCCAACGCTTTTAGAGCTCTCGATTGCAGGTGTTGCCTTTTGGGTGGCCTATAGTTGGGAATTTGCGGTCATCGCGATTGTCGTCGTGCTCACTTATATATGGTTCACCGTCACAACGACGGAATGGCGGCTTAAATTTCGCCGCGATATGAATAAGCAAGATACCGAAGCCAATGCCAAAGCGATAGATAGCCTGCTGAATTACGAAACCGTCAAATATTTCAACGCGGAAGAATTTGAAACCCAGCGATATGACCGCGCTATGGCGGCGTATCAAAAAGCAGCAATTTTATCGCGTACATCTTTGGCCACGGTGAATATTGGTCAGAGCTTTCTCATGAATGCAGGGCTTGTCGCGATGATGGTTTTAGCCGCCTATAAGATATTCCAAGGCGATTTGACTCTTGGGGCAATGACGACGATTACGCTTGTGATGATGCAGGTCTATCGCCCGCTCAACATTCTAGGCTTTGCTTACCGTGAAATAAAACAAGCGCTTACCGATATGGAAAAAATGTTCGCTCTACGTGATATAGAACCGGAAGTTCAAGATCATCCAGGCGCCATAGATATTGGGGCAGTTAAGGGGGCGATTGTCTTTGAAAAGGTTGGCTTTCGCTACGAATCTGATCGCGCTATTTTAAAAGATGTTAGTTTTGATATTGCGCCTGGCCAAACTGTTGCCATAGTCGGGCCCACTGGGGCAGGTAAATCGACGCTGTCACGTATCCTCTTTCGGTTTTATGATATTGAAAATGGGGACGTGAAAGTCGACGGTCAAAGCATTAAAAATATTACGCAGGATAGTCTTCGAAAATCCATTGGAATTGTTCCGCAAGATACGGTTCTGTTTAACGACACAATTGGTTACAATATTGGCTATGCTAAATTAAATGCGGGGCAGGACGAAATTATTGAAGCCGCAAAGGCGGCGCAAATCCATGACTTTATCGCGGGCTTGCCATTAGGATATGAGACAAAGGTCGGTGAACGGGGCCTAAAACTCTCTGGCGGAGAAAAACAGCGCGTCGCTATTGCGCGAACGCTGCTTAAAAACCCATCTATATTAATTCTCGATGAAGCCACTTCTGCGCTGGACAGCGTAACAGAGCGAGAGATTCAATCTGCCTTGGATAATGTGTCTAAGGACCGCACGACCTTGGTGATTGCGCATCGCCTCTCCACCATTGTTAATGCCGATAAAATTATGGTCATGAATGAAGGAACTGTCACCGAGCAAGGAACCCATAAACAGTTGCTGAAAAAACGCGGTCTCTATGCGAAGCTTTGGAAACAGCAAGCCAAGCGTCCAGCTGACGCGTCTGCTGTATAAGCCCGTCTTAAAGCTGCCCGATTTTGACCATGGCTTCATCTAGCCGCGTAATCGTTTGCCGCTCCTGATCAATACCCATCTCAAGCGCGATTAATTTCCCCTTTTGATTTATGTCGAGCTCTTTACCATCATAGTAGCGTTCTTTGATCCGGTAATATTTCCCCAGCTTGGTCTGGTGTTGTTCTATGCGAATCGTCAGCTGATCTTTGAGCGCGGCAATATCCACATTTTCTAAGGCATAAAATTTGACCAATAACTCGTCTTTGAGCGAGGGATGTTTGGCAGGTTTTGTCGACCAACTCTTGATCGCCACTTTCCCTTCAGGGGTTAGCGTATGAATAATCCTGTTCGGTTTCCCGTCTTGGCTCATTTCCTGACTGATTACGTAACCTTTTTCACGTAGACGCCCCAACTCGCGGTAAATCTGTTGATGTGAGGCGCGCCAGAAGAACCCGATGGAGGCATCGAAGTTCTTTGCCAAATCATACCCGCTCATCGGACGTTCGGTCAGGCAAACCAATATTGCTTCGGCGAGTGCCATAATATCCCCTAAGACTTACCTTGAATATATGCAAATAGTTGCATATTAAACCATTTAACCCAGAAAACAGGAATTTTAATGTCACTTCAAGGTAAAACTATCTTTATGTCGGGCGGGTCGCGCGGCATAGGTCTCGCCATTGCGAAACGCTGCGCGCGCGATGGCGCAAATATTGCTATTGCGGCGAAAACGGCCCAGCCTCACCCCAAGCTTGCGGGGACGATCTATACCGCAGCCAAAGAAATTGAAGCCGCGGGCGGAAACGCCCTGCCTCTCGTTTGTGATATTCGAGATGAGCAAGCTGTGGATAAAGCTGTGGACGCTTGTGTGGATAAATTTGGCGGGATTGATATCTGTATCAATAACGCAAGCGCTGTTTCTCCGACACCGACAACAGCAACACCAATGAAACGTTATGACTTGATGAATCAAGTTAATGCGCGCGGTACATTCCTTCTTTCGCAAAAATGCTATCCTCACCTTAAGAAAAGGGAAAACCCCCATATCGTCAATCTTGCCCCGCCGCTGGATATGTCCCCGCGCTGGTTCAAACATCACACTGCTTACACAATGGCAAAATATGGCATGAGCATGTGTACGCTCGGCATGGCCGAAGAATTTCGTAAAGACGGCATTGCGGTTAATTCCCTTTGGCCGATGACCTCGATTGATACCGCCGCCGTTCGCAATATCTTAGGCGGTGATAGCATGGCTAAGATGAGCCGTACGCCCGCAATCATGGCGGACGCGGCGTATCTTTTGGTCAATCAGAATGCCAAAGATTATACAGGCCAATTTGTCATTGATGAGTTTATTTTGGCGTCTGCGGGCGAGACAGATTTTAAACAATATAATCAGGCGGGTTATGATGGCCCGCTTGCGGCAGATTTTTTTATCCCTAGCGACTGGGTGGCAAGATCTAAGTCAAATGTTATGGAACACCCTGGATATAAGGAGTAACTGATGAGCACGCTAAACGCCCTGGACCCCACCCCAGAACAGATCAAAGCTTTTCTCGCAGATAGCGAAGACGGGAAACCTGTCTACATGCTCAACCTTTTAAAGTTCAAAGAGAGGGCGACATATAAAGACGGCGAAGATATTTCAGGACGTGAGGCATATGCCCGCTATGCCAATGCCTTAAGCAAAATGGTTGAAGGTCAAGCTGGCTTTGGTGTGGTTTTTGGCGGGAACGCGAAGGCCTGGATGATTGGTCAGGGCGAAGGGGAATGGGACGCCGTAGCTGTCTTTACCTATCCCGATGCAAAAACAATGTTCCAAACCGTTAGTTCCGAGGCCTATAGAAAAATTCATAAACACCGCCGCGCTGGATTAGACGGACAGCTGTTAATCTGTTGTGATAATCAAGCGGTATTTTAATGCCCCAAACATTGCTCGTAAATAGACGTGATTTTTCAGATGTAGCCTTAGTCAATATCAATGAGGCTGAATTACAAGACGGATTTATCCGCGTGAAAATCGGGCCTTGGGCGCTAACAGCCAATAACATTACCTATATGGTGACAGGCGATATGATTGGCTATTGGGATTTCTTCGAGCCGAAACATTATGACATAGACATGTCAGGCTTTGGGCGTATGCCCGTCTGGGGTTACGCTGAGGTGACCCAGTCTAAATGCGCCGATGTTCCAGCAGGAACCTTAATTTATGGATTCTTTCCTGTGGCGCAAACGCTGGACATGAAGCCGGTCAAGCTCTCGCCCTTGGGTTTTCAAGATGGTAAGGATCACCGTACCGAGCTTCACCCCGTATATAATGGCTATACTTTTGTGGATAAAGACCCCAGCTTTGCGGCCTACCGGGAGCTGCAGCCCGTATTGCGTCCGCTCTTTACAACAAGTTTTTTAATTGATGATTTTCTAGCAGATGAAAATTTCTTTGGCGCAGAGCAAGTCTTGCTTCTCTCGGCCTCATCAAAAACGGCGATGGGGACAGCTTATTGTTTGAAACAGCGCGGCGGCATAAAAGTTACAGGTCTGACGTCAGAGGGCAATAAAGGATTTACAAGCGAGACCGGCTTTTATGATGAGGTCTTTACCTATGATACTATCACCGACATGAACCCCGATGTGAAAACGGTCATTGTCGATATGGCGGGTAATGGGAGCGTCATGGGAACGCTCTATGAGCATTTTGAAGAAAATATCATTTATAATTGCATGGTCGGGAAATCACATTGGCAAGGCGCGCCGCCTGTCACGCCAAAGCTCGGGGCGCCCGCAAAAATGTTCTTTGCGCCAGACCGCGTTAAACTGAGGATGAACGATTGGGGCAGAGAAGGCTTTGCGAAAAACCTAGCTGCCCGCTGGCTCCCTTTTTGCGATAACGCCAAAAACTGGCTCGACATTGAGCGCTCGGGTAAGGTGACGGACTTGCTGAAAGTCTATAAAGATTTTCTGGACGGCAAGGCCAGCCCGTCCAAAGGCTATATGTTTGAAATTTAGGAGACCTCATGAGCTATAAATGTTTCAACGTTTCAGTCGCGGATAATATCGCGCATATTGTTCTCTCTCGTCCTGAGAAGCGCAACGCAATGTCCACCGAGTTTTGGAAAGAGCTTCCAGAAATAATTCGTGACATTGACGATAATGCTAAAGCTCGTGTCATTGTTATTTCTTCAACTGGTCCCGTCTTTTCTGCAGGAATTGATATCGGCATGTTCAGTCAAGATATTGGCGCAATTAAAGATAAGAACGACCCCGCCTATGGCGCGCATTTTTATAATAATAGTGTCACACCGTTACAGGACAGTTTTAACGCCATTGAGCAATGCCGCATTCCCGTGATTGCAGCTATTCAAGGCGGGTGTTATGGCGGGGGCGTTGATTTGATAACGGCCTGCGATATGCGCTACGGCACGCAGGATAGCTTTATCACCATCTATGAAATTAATGTCGGCATGACGGCAGATGTTGGGACTTTCCCGCGTATCCTTAATCATATGCCTGAAGGGGTGGTGCGAGAGCTAGCTTATACGGGCCGTAAAATGGGCGCGCAGGAATGTAAATCACGCGGCTTATTTAATGAGGTTTATGCCGACCAAGAGAGTATGATGGCCGAGGTTATGGCTCTGGCCGCGGACATCGCGACGAAACCGCCCCTAGCGGTTTACGGCTGCAAGCGCATCATCACATATAGCCGCGATCACAGCACAGCGGATACGCTGGATAATATTGCCGTATGGAATATGTCTATGCTTATTCCCAGCGAGATGATGGAAGCCATGGTCTCAGCCAAACAAAAACGTCCGGGAAAATTTAAAGATCTACCTAAAAAGACAGGGTGAAACGCTTCTGTTGATGCGTCTATTTAATAAGGTGAACTCATGACCAATGCCCTTACGCTTTACGGCGTTAAAATTTCTATGTTTACTGGGAAAGTTCGCAGCTACCTTATTAAGCAAGGTATTGCTTTTGAAGAAATCGCGCCCGTAAGTCCGCATTTCCAATCTGTTGTAATGCCGCAAATCGGGCGGCGTATTATCCCCGTCGTTGAAATGGGTGATGGAACCATCATTCAAGATACGACAGATATTATTGATTACTTAGAAGACCAAGGATTGGCGCGTCATAGCGCATATCCATCTGAGCCTTTGACGAAATTACTCTCTTTGATCTTAGAACTTTTCGGCGATGAGGGTTTGCTGCGGCCCGCTATGCATTACCGGTGGAATTTCCCCGAGCGAACAAAGGAATTTATCACTCATGGTTTTGGCGGCTGGCAAGGCCCTGATGCCAGCGAGGCTGATAAAGCGCAGATCAAAAAAACTATGAGTAAATTTAATGGATTTCTGCCTGCCCTTGGCGTGAGCGAAGAAGCCATTCCTGAAATTGAAAATAGTTTTGGAGACTTACTCGATATCTTAGAGGCGCATTTTGTACGTACGCCTTATTTCTTCGGGAGCGCCCCGACCATAGGAGATTATGGTATGATGTGCTCGCTCTACGCTCATCTCGCCCGAGACCCTGTCCCCGCAAGCTTAATGAAAAACCGCGCGCCCAGCCTTTACCGCTGGACAGAGCGTATGAATGTACCTCATGCAGATTATTCAGATATGCCATATTACACGCCTTCGGATGATATGCCTGAAACGCTCACGCCTTTGTTTAAATATATCACAGATTATTTTCTGCCCGAGCTTGAAATGAATGTGGAGGTCATGAACAAGCTCACGCCGGGTAGCTCTGGATCGCCCGCTACAATAAACCCTCAAATGGCTGTTTTGGGCTTTGGTGCTTTTGACCATGGCGGCGCCTCCATAAGCTGCGCCGTGCGTCCTATAAGGTTTTATATGCTACAGCGGGTAACAGATTACTTCGCGTCTATGAGCAAAGCAGATCAAGACGGAGCCATCAAATACCTCATGCCAATGGGTTTAGCGCCCCTTCTTACTTTGACTGCAGATCACCGAGTAGAACGAAAAAACCATATCGAAGTCTGGGCGTAACGCTGAAAATATTAACCGAGTTTTAATCTCAATTTATTGACTTATTTACCCTCCTCCTTCGCCTAACTTTAATAGCCCTCCTCTATAGTCTCTTCATCAAGAGGTCCTAAGACCCAAAGAGTAATGGAGAGATTGGTTGGCGGCCAGAACACAAAAACAAGGTGAGTATCACCCTGCTGGACGGCTCGTACCTATCTTAGCTGCCAGCGATATGGAGGGCCATATTGAGCTGGCCTTGGCGCTTGGCCGTAAAGCGGCAAGCCACGGGGAAACGGTATTGATGCTGGATTGTCAGCAAGGCGCCATGATGCATGCGGCGGGCATTATTTATCACAAAACAATCTACGACGCGCTCTATCACGATGCTGATTTACGCGACGTCACATATGTAACATCGAACGAGCATTTTACCGCCGCTGCAGCAGGTGATGTTGACCTTGATGAAGCATTGGGAAGTTTAGCTGCTTTATCCTTATCCTATGATTGGGTTTTCGTTCTGCCGCCTGTTGGCTGCACGCCGGCACATGTGCGCTTAGCCGCTGCCGCTGATGTGAGTTTGCTGACTTACGATACAACGGGCGATAAATTCATGCGCGCGTATTGGATGATTGACGCCATTAGACAACGCGAACCCAGATTTGATCCCGTTTTATTATCTATGGGGCCTCGCGCTGACGCTGTCGAAACGGCCTTGATGCTTACGGATACAGTCAGAGAACATTTGGGCGCTCCGCCGCCTTATGCGGGGCATGCAGAAAATAACGCTCAGCGAAAGGCTTTGGCCGAACATCTTATTGTTCGGATGAAAGATCAAACACAGCGAAGTAAAGTCGCGTGAACTTGGCGTAAACAGTCAACACAATGCTAACAGTTTTTTGGTAGGGTAAAACCATGGTATTGAAATTACGTAGAGATGAAGAGACGTCAAACAAGGCGGAAGGCATTATTGCGCCGATCCCGCGAGGGGGAGATCGCCGTCAAGAAGCACGTGCTGACGAGACGGATTGGCGCGTAAATTCCCGTTATTATGAATTTATCGGAGCCATTTTTGATCCTCTAACACCGATGCAGACTTTGGCCCGTGCCAAATGGATAACGCCCAATCACGGTTTTCGGTATATTGTGACGCCAAATGTTGACCATCTTGTAAGGCTTCATCAAGAACCTGAGGTTTATGGTCCTTTATATAATGCGTCTTGGCTGTCTGTCTGCGATTCGCGTATTTTAGAAATTCTCGCCAAGATTTCAGGCATTCCGTTAAAGGCGGTTCCGGGGTCGGACTTGACGGGGCAATTGTTCGACAATGTTATCTTGCCGACAGAGCCGATAAATGTCATCGGCGCGGACGAAGAGATTATAGCCAATCTTAAAGATATATATGGGCTAACACATGTAAATCATCATGAGCCGCCCATGGGACTACGGCGCAAGCCCGAAGCTGTGGCAGCAGCTGCAGAATTTATTCATCAAAACCCCGCGCGCTATACGTTTATTTGTGTCGGGTCTCCGCAACAAGAAATGGTCGCTAAGGCCTGTTTGGATAGAGGGGATTGTATCGGGTTAGGTCTATGTGTTGGGGCTTCGCTTGAATTTCTAACGGGCCGTATCAAACGCGCGCCAAAATGGATGCAGCAATATCGTCTTGAATGGCTGTTTAGATTAATGTCAGAGCCAAAACGTTTATGGAAACGCTATTTGGTCGAAGGGCCTAAGATTTTTGGCCTCTGGGTAAAGTGGAGTTTCGGGCGCAAAAAAAGCGCTAAGACATAAGCCTAGCTCGAAAGTTTCTGACGAAGGTCTAGGAGATCACGCCAAGCATCTTTTTTGAGCGCGGGCTGTTTTAATAAAAGCGTTGGATGATAAATGGGCAGAGCTGGAATATCTCGCCCGCCAATATTGAGAGATTGCCACTGACCACGATTTTTCACTATGCTCGTCATTCCTGTTAGGGCGTTTAAAGAAACGCCTCCGACAATTAAAATAAATTTCGGCGTCGCGAGCTCAATGTGGCGATTTAAAAAGGGCTTGCATAACTCTATTTCTTCCGCCTTCGGATTTCGGCTTTGCGGCGGACGCCAATTCACGACATGGGTGATATAAAACTGCTCTTGGGTTAGCCCTATCGCCGCCATCATTTTATCAAGTAATTGTCCCGTGGGCCCGGAAAAAGGTTTGCCGGTTATATCGTCCTCGCGCCCCGGGGCCTCGCCAATTATCATCAAGTCAGCTTCTGGGTTTCCTCTGGCAAAAACACATTGGCGTGCCCGGTCAGATAAAGCCCCCGCGTTAAAGTTTTCCATAGCCGTTTGCAGGGCAGAAAGTGTTTTCGCGCCCGCCGCAACTGGCACGGGGTTATCGGCATTTGACGTTTCGGGGGCAGGCGCTGTGCGTTGATTTATCGTATCGCGCGGCGAGGTCTGTTGGGGTGACGGCTTTGTGGGTTGTTGTCTTTTAATCTCTGCAGGTTTTCGTAATGTTTTTGTGGCAGCTGGCACATCCGGAGTGTCCACACCCACGGCGTCCCACCATTCTAAGGCTGATTGAAGCGCCCTATCCATTTTTTGAAGTCTGAACTTCAATATAGCGTATAATTTCAGTCGCAATATCGACTTTGGAGGCTTTCTCTATGCCTTGCAGTCCTGGGGAGGAATTGACTTCTAATACAAGCGGCCCTCTCGCGCTTTGTACAATGTCGACACCCGCAATATGCAAATTTAAAATCTTAGCCGATTTTATAGCCATTTCCCGTTCGGCGTCACTTAGCTCTATGGCGAGCCCTTTACCGCCGGCGTGAATATTGGCGCGAAAATCGCCATTTGCCGCCGTTCTACGCATCGCGGCAACAACACGCGTCCCAACTATAAAGCATCTCAGGTCAGACCCTTCGGACTCTTTGATGAATTCTTGGACCAGAAAAGGCTTGCGTTTTCGAATATATTTTCCGATTTTTTTATAAGCCCGATCTACATCATTAATCAGAAAGACGGCTTCACCCTGAGTGCCTTTTAATTTTTTCAAAATAAAGGGGTATCCGCCCACCGACCTGATGGCATCGTCAATATGAAAATTACTCGCAAAGGCGCGGGTCATAGGGACTGCAATGTCATTTGCGGCCATAACTTGTCCCGCTAAAAATTTATCACGGGAGTGCAAAAGACCATATGATGAGGTCATACAAAAAACGCCAGCTTTCTCAAAAGCTGTGATTAGACATTGGCCAAACCCAGATAGAGCCACGCCTATACGCGGAATAACCGCGTCAGGCTTGGGGTCGAGGCTGTCAATATAGGCCTGACTATCGACGTCCAAACATTGATGTATGGAAAGGAGCGGATAAACATTATGGCCGCGTTCGCGTCCTGCTTCCATCATTCGCCGATTGGAATAATTAGCAGGGTCCGCCGTGAGAATTGCGATATTTAATTTCTTAGATATAGCCTAGCCTAACGAAATATTATTGAAATAAGTGAAACGCTTGTTTCACCGCGTATTTGTGGTAATTTCCTAAATGAGTATATACGCAAAAGCGAGTCCTAGTCATGAATGAAGATAAAAATAATACAGTAGACCGTGAAAGCATGGAGTATGATGTTGTCATCGTCGGCGCGGGGCCTGCAGGTCTCTCAGCCGCCATTCGGCTAAAGCAATTGGGCGGGGATGATGTCAGCGTTGTTGTTTTAGAAAAAGGTTCCGAAGTTGGCGCGCATATTCTCTCAGGCGCTGTGCTGGACCCGGCAGGTTTAACCCGCCTTATGCCCGATTGGGAAGAGAAAGGCGCGCCTTTGAAAACTAAGGTTGAGTCAGACCACTTGCTTTTGATGGGGCCATCTGGGTCCTTCCGCGTTCCCAATTTTATCATGCCGCCTTTGATGAATAATCACGGAAATTACATCGTCTCTATGGCCAATACCTGCCGTTGGCTCGCTGAACAAGCGGAAGGCCTCGGCGTTGAAGTCTTTCCAGGAATGGCCTGTTCTGAACTTGTCTTTAGGGAAGACGGCTCAGTTAAAGGCGTGGTCGCAGGTGAATTTGGAATTTCGAAAGATGGCTCCAAAGGCGAGGGGTATGAAGCTGGCATGGAGCTGCACGGGAAGTATGTTTTCCTTTCAGAAGGTGCGCGCGGGTCTCTCTCGAAAATTGCGATTGCGAAATATGGGCTAGATGAGGGGAAAGAGCCTCAAAAATACGGACTTGGCATGAAAGAAATTTGGGACGTTAAGCCTGAAAATCATCAAGAAGGTAAAGTCGTCCACACTGCGGGCTGGCCTGTGGGGTGGAAAAGCGGGGGCGGTTCATTCTTATATCACGCGGAAAACAATCAGGTCTTCCTCGGATATATTATTGATTTAAATTATAAAAACCCAAATATTTTCCCATATGCAGAATTCCAGCGCTGGAAACATCATCCCGATATCGCCAGCGTTCTAGAAGGCGGCAAACGTGTGGCTTACGGCGCGCGCGTTGTGACTAAGGGCGGGGCGCAGTCTATCCCTAAAGTGTCCTTTCCAGGCGGAGCTTTGCTGGGATGTACGGCTGGGCTTGTTAACCTTCCGCGCATTAAAGGCAATCATAACGCGATGCATTCAGGGATTGACGCCGCAGAGGCGGCATACGCCGCGCTCAAAGCCGGCCGCTCTGCAGATGATCTTGTTGAATATGATCAGGCGTTACGCGCAGGACCGGTCGGAGCGGATTTGGCAACAGTTCGTAATGTGGCCCCGCTCAATGCGCGTTTTGGTCCGTTATTAGGCGGTATGCTGCTCGGCGGTATGGATATGTGGACGGCTTATACAACAAAAGTTCATTTGGTTGGTTTCACCATGAATATCTTTAAGAATATCAAGGCGATTTTTTCTAAGTCAGAGTCTTTCTCTATGACCTTACCTCACGGTAAGGATGATGCACAATCAACGCAGGATGCGAGTAAGTTTAAGCCAATAGACTATCCAAAACCTGATGGTGTTTTGTCTTTTGACAGGCTAACAAATGTCTCATTCTCGGCAACAAATCACGGAGAAGAACAGCCAAGCCATTTAAAACTTATCGATGATACGGTGCCGATCAATATCAATTTGCCCAAGTTTGATGAACCCGCGCAGCGTTACTGCCCCGCAGGTGTCTATGAAGTGCTCAGAGATGATGATGGTTCTAATCCGCGTTTTCAGATTAATGCGCAAAATTGCGTTCACTGCAAAACCTGCGACATTAAAGACCCAAGTAAGAACATTATTTGGACTGTACCTGAAGGTGGCGGTGGCCCTAACTATCCGAATATGTAATAAGGCCCTTAACGCTATTTAAAGCCAATAGGCTATAAGAGATTTAAATGAAAATACGTCATTATTTGACAGTTTGCGGCGCGCTTTTGCTCGCCTCATGTCAGACTTCCTGCCAGACCACAGCAGAGACTGAATATCAAGTCGGCGATGAAGGACGCACGGAAGAGGGGCTTCTATTTGGAGACTATCTCGCTGGAAGCTACGCCAATTATATCGAAAAATCTGATGCGCGCGCTGATTATTATAGCCGAGCGTATTCTCGCGCTGACGATGATATCGCCTTAGGCCGACGGGCTTTAACGTCCGCTTTGACGGCGGGAGATATTGATCTCACCTATGACATCGCCAATGATATACATAGTAAAGATGATAAAGAACCGCTGGCGCTGGCCATATTAGGCACGCAGGCTTTTGCGAAGGGCCGCGATATTCAAGCACAAGATCTTCTCACGCTGGATACAGCCGATTTGACCATGGGTATTTTAATGGGCCTCGTAGAGGGGTGGAGTGAGGTTAATCAAGGGGACGTTAAAGCCGCGCGCGAGACATTTGAAAAAATTGGCGGGGGGAGTTATTTTGATGACTATTCCCATTTGCAAATCGCTAAGGCCGAAGCCTTTTCAGGGAATAATGACGCGGCGAAGGACGCCTTTAAGCTGGCCGAAGACACGGGCCGTTTCCCAATTGAAACTCGTTTGTCAAAAGCTCGTTTTTTGAGCGCTATCGGTGAGGGCGATGTTGCGCTCAAAGAACTGATAGCGTTTTCCAAGCAAAATGGGACTTACGAAACAGGACCTGTGCGCAAATTTATAGATTTACTCGAAGCAGGCCAAAGCCTTGGCGCGCTCTTAACACCCCAGCAAGAGGCGGCGCGGGCTCTAACTGAACCTGCTTTTGGGTTTTTTGTGGCCAACCGAGCGCTCGACGCGGGCGAAGTTTTCCTGCGTATGGCGCTCACACTCGACCCGGAGCATGACCAGGGTGTTTTATGGCTGGGGGAACTTTTAGAAAATACAGAACGAGAAGATGAAGCTATGGCGCTTTATCAAGGCTTGCCGTCCGATTCCGATTATGTTGTTTCGGCAAAATTATCTCAGGCCAACGTTTGGTTTGCGCGCGAAGATGATGAGCAAGCGCTTGAGGTTTTAGAAGAGCTTAATCAAACTCACCCATCTTTAGTGGCCCGCAACGCTTTGGGCCGTGCGCACCTCATCCGAGAAAATTATGCAGAGGCTTTGCCGATTTATGACGCCATCGTTGAATCCATGAGCGAGGAAGAAATTAAAGACGATACGCAGCCACTTTATTTTCGCGCAATTAGTTACGAGCGTGAAAAACAATGGGACAAGGCTGAGGCCGATTTTAAGCGCATCTTGGAAATCGAACCTGATAATGCCGACGCGCTAAATTATCTCGGCTATACATGGGTGGACCGGGGCGAACATCTAACCGAAGCGTTTGGCATGATTAATAAGGCGCTGAAGCTCGAACCTAATAGCGGCGCGATAACTGATAGCTTGGGCTGGGCGCATTATAAGCTAGGCGAATATGGCAAAGCCAAAGTTCAGCTCGAAGACGCGGTGGCGCTTGCGCCAAGTTCGGCGACTATCATTGATCACTTGGGCGACGTATATTGGAAACTGGGACGTTTCCGCGAAGCGGGTTATCAATGGGAACGCGCGCTTGAATTTGACCCGACCGATGAAGAACGCGCGGCCATTCGCACGAAATTAAAAGGCGGATTAGAGGCCTTACAATAGCCCTCCCCAAAACAGGACAGGTGAAGCGCGAACTCGCAAGAGCCAAGATTAATCTGACCTTGCATGTGGGACGGATCATAAAAGACCCGCATGATAGCTTTTTTGGATATCACCCCCTCGACAGTCTCGTTGTCTTTGCCGACGTCGGAGATCACATCTTCATGTCACCGAGCGATAAAACTTCTTTAACGATCAAGGGCCCTTTTGGAGCGGGTCTTACCGCAGGGAATGATAATTTGATTTTAAAAGCGCTGCGCGCGGTCAATTCTTCGCCGCATGACATTTTGCTTGAGAAAAACCTACCTGTTTCGGCGGGCATTGGGGGGGGAAGCGCCAATGCCGCGGCGGTTCTACGTCTTTGCGGCTCTAAGGATCCTAAGACCGCAATCTCTTTAGGCGCGGATGTGCCTGTTTGCTTGGCGTCTCAAACAGCGCATATGACAGGTATCGGAGAAGATGTATCGCATATCAAAGATATGGGCACAGTTAACGCCTTGTTGATTAATCCAGGCGTCGCCGTATCAACAGGCGCGATATTTAAAGCCTTTGATAGCGCTCCGGATATTCGCGAGACGCCGCGGCCTTTATTACCATCAGGAGATTTGCTCACGCGCGCGACGGACGGGCGAAATGATCTCGAGCCTATCGCTATAAAACAGGCCCCCGTAATTGGCGAGGTACTGCGCACCTTAGCCTCACAAAACGGGTGTCAACTGGCCCGCATGTCTGGTTCGGGCGCAACTTGCTTTGGTATATTTGAAACCAAGGCCACGGTGACCCGCGCGGCAAACGCGATTAAGCAGCTAGCGCCTAATTGGTGGGTGACGCCAGTGGTGTTAGGCGAAGCTTAAAATTCAGGAACGTCTTCTAATCTGACAAAGGGATATTGCGCGATTTTCTTGAGCTCATAATAGCTATTTAATCCCGAAATTCCGACTGATTTGGATAATTCCAAATCTATATCCCCATCATTGAGGTCCATATCAGGCAGGATAAGGTGCTCAATTTGGCCAATTACAAGCGTCGTACCATTAGATATTTTATGGTTCTCGACATATCTAAGCCCGATCTTTAACTGGCTTTCTTTTACAAAGGGCGCTTTGAACCCCTCGATAAAGTCCTCAGTTAAGCCGCATTTAGAAAACTCTGAAACATCTTTGGGGAATTTGGCAGAGGTGTAATGTGCGTTCTTTGTAAACTCGGGGTGGATATGGTTGACTGTATAAACCCCGCTTTCCAAAATATTTTCAAATGTGTGTCCGACCTCATCTGTTCGCGGCCGCGTCACGCAGCCTAGAAGACCGGGATTGCTGCCTAGGTGAACAATAGAGCTAAAGACGGCTAAATTAGTGCTTCCATTTGAGCCTATCGTTCCGATGAGGTTTGCTGGTTTAATCCCCGTAACAGAATTTATGATTTTCAAGCGCAGGACGCGGTCCCAATTGGCGATGTCATCTTTGCTGTAATACATGTTATTCTGCCACGTTATTTAAGACTGGTTTTGAACCAAGTGGATTAATTAATCCGGTCAACTACGAAATCAGCAAGATCTTGCAGGGTTTCGCGCCATGCATTGTCTGGAAAAATAGTCAGTGCTTGTCGCGCCTCTTGGGAGAATTGCCGCGCCATATCCATGGTGGCGTCCAGCGCTCCGGCTTTACGCAATAGAGACACGGCTGTTTCGAGGTCTACGTCATTTTGTTGGTGATCGACGATGACGCGGTGCCAAAATTCTGTTTCCGATTTATTAGCGCTGGCCACAGCTCGAATGACGGGCAGGGTCATTTTACCTTCGCGGAAATCATCGCCAACTGACTTACCTAGCGCGCTCTCAAACCCGCCATAATCCAAAGCGTCATCGACGAGCTGAAAGGCAAGCCCAAGCTTTAACCCGTAATCACGTAGCGCGGCGCGTTGTTCTTCGGAGCACCCGGCGATCACAGGCGAGACTTCGGTTGCCGCGGCAAAGAGCGCCGCCGTCTTAGCTGAGATGACTTCCATATAGGCCGCTTCGGTCATGTTTACATCACGAAGGGCCGCGAGCTGCTGGACTTCGCCTTCGGCTATGACAGAAGAGGCATCTGATAAAATCCCAAGCGCGTCCATAGATCCTGTCTCGACCATGAGGTTAAAGGCGCGGGCAAAGAGAAAGTCACCAACCAAGATAGAGGCGCTATTGCCCCAAATGAGATTGGCGGGTTTTTGGCCGCGCCGCAGTTCGCTCTCATCAACCACGTCATCATGTAGGAGCGTGGCGGAATGTATAAATTCAACGGCTGCCGCAAGCTTATGATGGCTCGTGCCTTTATAACCGCAAAGCTGCGCAGTTGCGACGGTCAAAAGAGGGCGTAAGCGTTTGCCGCCCGCGCCGACAAGGTGCTGTGCAAGGTTAGGTATCATCCCGACCGGACTATCCATACGCGCTAAGATTAAGGTGTCCACAGCGGCCATGTCCTCAGCGGCCATCACCCATAGCCGTTCCGCCGGGGTCGGGCCGAGCGCTTGCGAGCTGTCTTGTTTGATTTGTGCCGGAGCGTTCACTTAATACCTTTTATTCTGTCTTTAACTTAGGGCGGGTTTACCCGCGCGGCAAGTGACAAAGGCGTCGCAGATAGCTGTTATGTCATAAACGCAAAGCTTATTTTGGTTACAGCATATATAAGCTGGCAGGTTAGAGCGGTGTAATAGATATGGTTTAAGCTTTATATCTTGCGTGAATTCAGTTTAGATAGGCTCATGATTGCTATTTTAAAAACCGTAAATCCCGCTACGCTCAATTTTGCGCAGGCTGTTTTGAAAGAAGCTGATATTCCCTTCTTTCTCATGGATCAAAATGTGAGCATTATTGACGGCTCTATCGGTATTATCCCGCGCCGCATAATGGTAGTGGATGAAGACGCCGACGATGCGCGGCAGGCCTTTATCGATGCGGGTTTAGGTGAGGATATTCACAAACCTTAAATCAATCCTCAATAATGACGAGGTCGTCCGCCTATCTTTTCGTCTTAAATCAAACGCTTATAAAATAATGAAAAAACTTAATCCTCATCCCCGAAGGCTGGGCTATAAATATCCATTCTAATACAACTCTCAAACAGATTTATTTATCTTGAAATCCCGCGCGTAATCACTAGCTTCGCGCCAAACGACCACAGGCCCTAATTTAATGGCAAAACAAATCAAAAAACCGCTAACCTTTCAGGGGCTCATTCTGACACTTCAGAATTATTGGGCCGAGCAAGGCTGTGTGATTTTACAGCCCTTTGATACAGAAGTTGGGGCAGGGACGCTCCATCCTGCGACTGTGCTCAGATCACTGGGGCCAAAGCCGTGGAATGTTGCTTATGTTCAGCCCTCGCGCCGCCCCGCCGATGGGCGCTACGGGGAGAACCCGAACCGCTTGCAACATTATTATCAGTTCCAAGTTATTATGAAGCCTAACCCGCCTAATTACCAAGAGCTCTATCTGGGGAGTCTCGAAGCGATTGGTATCGACATGGACTTACATGATATTCGCTTTGTCGAAGATGATTGGGAAAACCCAACGGTTGGCGCTTGGGGTCTGGGCTGGGAGGTTTGGTGTGACGGTATGGAAGTCTCGCAATATACCTATTTCCAACAGGTGGGGGGCCTTGATCTCGACCTCGTTTCGGGCGAGCTCACCTATGGGCTCGAACGTCTCGCTATGTATGTGCAGGGCGTGGACAATGTTTACGATCTTGTTTTTACCGCCGCTAATGAAGCCAACGGGACGCCCGAAGTGCTTTACGGGGACGTGTTCCATCAAAATGAAGTCCAGCAATCGACCTATAATTTCGAACATGCCGATACGGATAAAATCCTAGAGAAATTCAAATATGCTGAGGCGGAATGCAATCACCTCTTGGGGTTAGAGAGCCCGCTCCCGCTGCCTGCTTATGAGCATGCGCTTAAGGCGTCGCACCTCTTTAATTTGCTTGATGCGCGCGGCGTGGTTTCGCCGACCCAAAGACAAGAATATATCAAGCGGGTGCGTGATTTGGCTAAAGGCTGCGCCGAGGCCCATGTCGCAAATGAAAAGACGGTTACTGATCGGGCGTGGCAATAATGGCTGAACTTCTTTTTGAAATTTTCTGCGAAGAAATTCCCGCGCGTATGCAGCAACGTGCTGGTGCTGATTTGTCCAAAGCTTTGGTGGACGGCTTGAAAAAAGCTGGCCTCACCGTTGAAGGCGAGCATTGTTATACGGGGCCAAGGCGTCTTGTCTTTACCGCTGATATTCCGCTGCGCTCTCCTGATATTTCTGAAGAGCGCAAAGGCCCGCGTGTTGGCTCGCCCGAGCAAGC
>CAZJRU010000015.1:0-20088 GCA_964548315.1 uncultured Hellea sp. | reverse complement strand
GAAATTGGGAAACGTGCGGACATCAATGTGGTTGACCATGAGCGTTTGAATCTGGGCCCCTTGCAGGTTTTCAATGACTTGCCTGCAGGCGGCAATAGAATTTTGCAATCATCCGTCGGATATATTGCGACGTTGGTGAATGGTATTCAAACGCGTTCACACGACATGGATACTGGCTCGCGGCCTGGGCGGCTTATCAGAGGCTAACAGTAACGTGAGGTGGTGTTTCTTAGCCTTTGTATATATAGATATAATAGAAGACGGAGATAAAAATGGACTTTAATACCAATTACCACATGACAATTGACGGGAAAGCCGTCCCAGGCGATTCCGAAATGGAAGTCGTCAATCCGGCCACAGGCGAGGTTTTTGCAACGGCGCCAGATTGTAGCCCCGCTCAACTTGATGCGGCTATTGCCTCGTCTCGTAAAGCTTTTGCATCATGGAAGAAGCTGTCTTTTGATCAGCGGGCGAGTTATCTTAACAAATGTGCTGAGGCCCTCGAAAAAGTAATACCAGACATGGCACGTCTTTTTACCCGGGAGCAAGGACGGCCTGTTGACTTTGCGACTATGGAGGTTTCAGGGAGCGTTGATTGGCTTAAAGCTGTAACGGCGTTTCGTCCGCCTGTGCATGTCTTTGAAGATTCAGCGGAACAATTTGTCGAAACAAAATATGTGCCATTGGGCGTAGTTTGCGCAATTGCGCCCTGGAACTTCCCAATTAACTTGGCAATTTGGAAAATTGCGCCCGCATTATTAGCTGGGAATACAATGGTCTTAAAGCCGTCTCCTTTTACGCCGTTAGCAACGCTTAAAATGGGCGAGATATTTGCAGATATCCTACCAGCGGGTGTGCTAAATGTTATTTCGGGCGGAGATAGTTTGGGGCCTTGGATGACATCCCATGAAGGCTTTGATAAAATTTCGTTCACAGGTTCTTCGGCGACAGGCAAGCTTGTTATGGCAAGTGCAGCGAAAGACCTTAAGAAGGTTACTCTCGAGCTTGGCGGGAATGACGCGGCGATCATCATGCCAGATGTAGACTTAGACGAAATAGCAGAAAAAATCTTCTTTGGATCTTTCTTTAATACAGCCCAAATTTGTGTCGCGACAAAGAGACTTTATGTTCATGAAGATGTGTATGATGGGTTGCGTGATCGTTTAGTTGCTATGGCAAAAGGAACAAAACTTGGCGATGGTTCTGAGCAAGGAACGAATATGGGACCAATTCAAAACCATAAACAATATGAGCGTGTTAAAGAGCTTCTCGCGGATGCGAAAGATAAAGGATTAGATGTAATTGAATGTTCCACAATGCCAGAGTCTGGCGGTTATTTCATTCCAGTTACCATCGTTGATAATCCGCCGGAGGAAACTCGTGTAGTGCAAGAGGAAGCTTTCGGGCCGATTTTACCGATGCTGAAATTCAAAGATGTTGATGATGTTATCGCGAGAGCAAATGATTCAGAATATGGCCTCGCAGGCGCCGTTTGGTCGAAGGATACGGACAAAGCCCTTGAAATCGCTCGACAAATGGAAACAGGTAATGTCTGGATTAATCAGAACCTTATTCTACGTCCAGATGTACCATTTGGTGGTCATAAAAATTCAGGTTTGGGTGTCGAGAACGGTATTGAAGGCTTGTTGGAATATATGGCTCCGCAATCCGTCTATATGGCGCGCAGTTAACCCGCAGCCCAATGTCATTTATATAGAGAGCCTCGCTTGCGCGAGGCTTTTTTATGTTTCCTTTTGAGGCCAATAACGTGAGCGTAGTAAGCGCTTATAAAGCTTACCATTTTCTTGGCGCGGCAGGGCTTTATCAAAATCTACAGATTTAGGTGCTTTAATAGGACCAAGCTTCTCGCGGCAAAAGTCAATAATTTCCTGCCCGAAGGTGTCATTGGCATCCGCCCAATCCACAGGCTGAATAACCGCTTTCATTTCCTCGCCCATATCTTCGTTGGGAACACCGATAATAGCGACGTCAAAGACTTTAGGGTGTTGTATAATAAGGTTCTCTGTCTCTTGCGGGTATATATTCACCCCGCCTGAAATGATAACGAAGTTTTTGCGGTCCGTCAGAAATAGATAGTCCTCATCATCGACATAGCCAATATCACCGAGAGTTGACCATTTCGGGTGTAAGGGGTTGCGCGATTTTTTTGTCTTCTCAGGCTCGCCTAAATATTGGAAATCATAGCCGCCTTCAAAATAGACATTTCCAATTGTGCCCGAAGGTAATTCTTGGCCTGTATCATCACAAATATGAACGGTAGAATTAAGAGCTTTGCCAACAGAACCTGGGCGTTTGCGCCATTCTTCTGATGTAATTGTCGTCAGTCCGTTGGCTTCTGAACCGGCATAATATTCTTCAATTATATCTCCAAGCCAATCCATCATCTGCAATTTGACTTCACGTGGACAGGGAGCTGCTGCGTGAATAACATACTCAAGCGAGGAGACATCATAACTCTGGCGTTCGTCTTCTGGCAGGCGCAGCATCCGGATAAACATGGTCGGTACCATTTGGGACATGGTTACGCCATAGTCTTGAATCGCCTTAAGCGTGCTTTCGGGTGTAAACTTCTTGGTTATAACAATGGTCGCCCCGCGCCGCATTGTATTTGTCGAAAAGAGAAGCGGGGCAGAATGATAGAGGGGAGCGCAAGCGAGGAAGACAGATTTATCTGTAAGATTATATATCTTCTCATACCGCGTTGACCATTTCGTATCGGCTATAACGGGCCCGCCAATAAGGGGCAATTTTACGCCCTTTGGCCGTCCTGTCGTTCCCGAAGAATAAATCAAATGAAATCCAGATTCTTCATCACTAATTGGCGTATCGGGCATAGCTGCAATTTCTTCGGCCCATGACGCGGTCTCTCCCACGGCTTCATGCAAGTAGTACATATGCTGCCGAGCAGGAAGATCTTCGTGCGCGGATTTAACGAAAGCTTCGGCCGCTTTAATCTCGCTCGAAACCACTAAAAGTTTCGCCCCGCAATTGCCTAAAATATATGCCGCATCATCAACGGATAGATAGACGGGTAGGGGGCATATATACACGCCTGCGCGCTGCGCCGCCCAATAGACTTCCAAAAACTCCAAGGAGTTTCGAGCCCAAAGCGCGATAATATCCCCATTTTTGATGCCACATTTACGCAAGAACTGTGCGCCGCGATTGCCCAGCGCTTCGAGTTCGCCGTAGCTGCGCTGCTCGCCAGTCTCTGCCATAATTAAGGCAGGTTTATTAGGGTGGCTCTGGGCGTATAATCTGGGATGCATCTGGGCGTAATCCTAGCGCTTAAACGGGGTTAAGAAGTCATAGGAAGCATCACCCAGCTCTTTACCGCCATCGACATTGTAAATGGAACCAGTTGTGTAGATTGACGCATCAGAGGCAAGGAATGTTGCCACATTAGCAACGTCATTTTTTGTCCCCATTGCACGCAGAGGGATTTTCTTTTTAGTTTTTTGTGCAATTTCTTCTGTTGGGACAAGACGCGAATAACCTTCTGTGTCCTCGATCGGGCCAGGGGAAATTGCATTGACGCGCACGCCCGCTTGTCCCCATTCAAGCGCGAGACATTTACAAAGCATATTCACGCCGGCTTTTGCGGCGCAGGCATGGGCTTGATAGGGGCGCGGCTGGACGGCTTGACCCGCTGTAATCGCAATTAGCGAGGCGCCAGGTTTGGCTAAGTAATCCCAACTTGCCCGAAAGACATTAAACGTTCCGACCAGGTCGATATCAATGACAGTTTGAAAGCCCTTTGATGACAAGCCGACAATGGGAGAAAGAAAATTCCCAGCAGCGCCAGAAATGACACAGTGGATATCTCCGAAGTGCTTATGCGTTTTCTTAAAGGCCTCAAGAACGCCGTCATAATCTCTAACATCTGTTGCAATACCCAAGGCTTTTGCGCCTTTCGCTTCTATTCCTTTGACGGCAACATCTATCTTGTCTTGTGAGCGCGATAATATGACAATATTTGCGCCAAGTTCAGCATAACGTTCTGCAATGCCCAAGTTAATGCCTGAGGACCCACCTGCTACAAATGCGGTTTTCCCCTTTAGGAGGTCTTTTTTGTAAATATGGGTCATGCAATCTATCTTATTTTTAGGTTACTGATGAATGTGAGAGAAGTGATTAAGTGCTATTGGCCTTTGAAATTAGCTTTCCGTTTTTCGCGAAATGAAGATACGCCTTCTATGAAATCATCGCTTCGTCCTGCCGTTCTTTGAAAGTCTCTTTCTCGGGCTAGTTCTTCAGCAAAGCTTGTATCCAATGCAGCCCACGTCATTTGCCGAATTAGTTTTAGCGATAAGGGAGGGCCTTTTGCGAGCTTGGACGCGATCTCTTCCGTGACTTTTTCTAAGTCTTCGTCTTCAACAAGTCTTGTAACAAGTCCGTCTGCATAGGCCTTTTCTGCAGGATAACGTTCACCCAATAACATGATTTCCATCGCTTTGACGCGGCCGATAGCGCGCGTCAGGAGGTAGGGCGCGGCGCCATCTGGCACGAGGCCAATATTGCAAAAGGACTGCAGGAAGAAGGCGGTTTTAGACGTAATGATAATATCCCCCATAAGGGCGAGGCCGCATCCAAACCCGACAGCAGGTCCGCGTACTGACGTAATAAATGGAATGGGCAGGTCACGAAGTTTCAAAAACATAGGGTTGAAAATCCGTTCTAATCGAATACCCATATCGCGGTCTGGGTCCTCCAGATTGATATTCCCGCCGCCAGATAAGTTTGCGCCAGAACAAAATCCGCGTCCGTTACTGCCCAGAACGACAGCGCGCGCTTCTTTTACGCCTTTATCTAATGCAAGCATGATTTCTTGGCCCATTTCACCTGACATTGCATTCAGTATCTCGGGTTGATTCAGTAAAATATAGGCGACGTCATCGCGAAGTTGATATTCAATTCGTTCAAACTCAGGCACTAAAATCTCCGTTATACCCATCACTTTTGTGTATTGCTTGTTTCTCTAACATATCTTACTAAGTAATATAAGAGAAATTTTTGCCTCGGCTGAAAAGTTTAAAATATAGGACAAAAACATGAGTGATGATTTTGGGATTTTAGCCGTCGGAGCCTATATCCCGCGCCGTCGTTTGCAACGGCAAGCAATCCATGCAGCCAATGGATGGTTCGCGCCTAATATGCGTGGACTCGCTAAGGGTGAAAAGGCCATTGCGAATTGGGATGAAGATTCGGTCACGATGGCTGTCGATGCCGGGCGCGATTGTATAAGCAGTATTGAAGGGCTGCAGCCCGAAACAATTTCGATTGCGTCCACCACCCTTCCATTTTCCGATCGTTTAAATGCAGGCATTGTAAAAGAAGCGCTTAATTTGCCCGATAAAACAGCAGCGTTTGATATGACGGGAAGCCTACGCGCGGGAACGTCCGGATTGATACAAGCTTTAAAAGGAACGACATCACAACTTTGTTTGGCCGCGGATAACCGCAAAGCGCGCCCTGGTTCTGAAGCTGAAATGCTACAAGGTGATGGAGCCGCCGCGATATTCGTAGGTACAGGCAAACCCATCGCGAAGCTCCTGGGACAACATAGCGTCACCATTGACTTTGTGGACCATTTTAAAGCCACAGGTGAGGATTATGACTACCACTGGGAAAAACGCTGGGTGCGTGATGAGGGGTATCAGGGAGTTTTAGGCGGAGCCATTGCAGACGCACTCTCAGCTATTGGGATGGCGGCGGGCGATATAAATCACGTCTTGATTCCCTTGCCAGGTAAGGCTTTGCCTCCCAAGCTCATACATGCAGCAGGCTTTACGCCAGAAACTGTTGCCAATACACACCACGCAACCATTGGATATACGGGTACAGCCCATCCATTATTAATGTTGGCGGCCACACTTGAGAGTGCAGGGCCTAACGAGACAATTCTATTGGCAGGATTTGGGCAAGGCGCAGATGTGCTGGTCTTTAAAACGACGGCTCATATTTCCGAAGCGGGCTTTTCAAAAGGGGTGAAGGGGCACAGTGCTGAGCGCGCCGAAGATGAAAATTACATGCGTTATCTCTTCCATAGAGATCAAATTGATTTAGAAAAAGGGATGCGTGCTGAGTTTGATGAGAAACAACCAGGAACAAGTCTCTCGCGAAACCGCAAAGCAGCGCTTGGGTTGATTGGCGGAAAATGCAGCAAAACAGGAACCGTCCAATTTCCGAAAACAGATATTTCCGTTTCTCAAAATGACCGCGCGATAGGGACCCAAGAAGACTATCCGCTCGCAGATAAGATTGCAAAAATAACGACTTTTACAGCGGACCGTTTAACATATTCACCGGACCCGCCGACGTATTACGGCATGATTGATTTTGAAGGCGGCGGCCGTATGATTTCTGAATTCTCAGATGTGACTGAAGAAGACGTCGAGGTCGGGCGTGATATGCGCATGGTATTCAGGATTAAGGCTCGCGACTACAACCGTAATTTCATTAAGTATTTTTGGAAAGCGACCCCCATACGGGACGCGCAGAAAAGTGAGGCAGGATAATGGCAAGAGGCATTAAAGATAAGGTCGCTATTTTAGGCATGGGCTGCGCACGTTTTGGTGAACGCTGGGATAAAGATGCTTCATCTCTAATGGTTGAGGCGTTCGAAGAGGCGCTTGTTGATGCAAATATTGATGTTTCGGAAATTGATGCGGCGTGGTTGGGGGTTGGTTTTGATGGTCAGAATATCGGACCATCTGGTATTCCTGCTTCTATCGCTCTGCGCTTGCCCAATATAGGCGTGACGAAAGTCGAGAACTACTGTGCCAGTGGAACAGAATCTTTCCGGGGCGCGGTTTATGCTGTAGCGTCAGGCGCGGCTGATATTGCGCTCGCGATGGGCGTCGAAAAGTTAAAGGATACGGGCTATGGTGGATTACCCGTTCGCTCGCGCGGCACGCAGTGGGATATCCTCGGAACAAATGGGTCGGCACCAGGTAATTTTGCACAATTGGCCTCTGCCTATCGCACGAAGCATGGTGTTGTGCCAGATGACCTTAAACGTGCAATGGCACATGTGTCTGTGAAAAGTCATGATAATGGCGCGAAAAACCCTAAGGCTCATTTGCGCAAAAAAATTGATATTGAGAAGGTGATGAATGCGCCGATGATTGCAGAGCCTCTTGGTTTGTTTGATTGTTGTGGCGTATCAGACGGTGCGGCTTGTGCAATCGTGACCACGCCAGAGATAGCGCGCGCTCTCGGCAAACTAGACATTGTGACAGTGAAAGCACTCCAACTCGCGACTTCTAATGGCTGGGAAATGCAGGGCAAGGGATGGGACGGTAGCTATATGCACACGACGCGCGTGGCGGCTAAAAAAGCCTATGCCGAAGCAGGCATTACCGATCCTGAAAATGAAATTTCTCTAACAGAAGTCCATGACTGTTTTTCAATTACTGAATTGGTTACAATGGAGGACTTATTTATCTCCAAAGACGGTCAGGCATGGAAAGATGTGCTAGACGGTAAATTTGATGCCGACGGTAAAATCCCATGTCAGATTGATGGCGGCCTTAAATGTTTTGGACACCCCATTGGAGCCTCTGGGCTTCGCATGATCTATGAGAATTACCTCCAGCTTTTGGGACGTGCGGGAGATCGTCAACGGCAAGATGCGCCTAATCTATGTTTGTCTCATAACCTTGGCGGTATGCCGTTCCAGAATGTTAGCTCTATTGCCATTGTTGGGTTAGAAAAATGACCCATTCGGCTATGAGACAGGCAGCCCCAAGTCCGGAGACAATGAGTGAGGATGTCTTTGATCAATTTATGCATCAATTACGTCGTTACGTGAGAGAACGCCTTGTGCCGGCCGAAGATGAAACGGTTGAGCTAGATCGTGTGCCTGATGACATTCTTTCTGAAATGAAAGAGATGGGCCTATTCGGCGTGACCATAGCCGAAGAATATGGTGGTGCAGGCTTTTCAACATCGCAATATATTGAGTTCATCAAAGAATTAAGCTGGGCCTTGCCGGCGTTTCGCTCAATTATATCTATGAATGTCGGCATGACGGGGTCAGCAATTTCGTCAAGCGGGACGGATGCGCAAAAGTCACATTGGCTCCCGCGTATAGCAAGCGGGGAAACGATTGCCTGCTTCGCTTTAACCGAACCTGATAGCGGGTCAGACGCTGCGGCGCTGACAACACGCGCTGTGCGGGATGGCGATGATTATATCATTACTGGGTCTAAGCGCTATATTTCCAATGCTCCTTTTGCACAAATGGGTATGATCATGGCGCGAACAAATGCAGAGAATTTGCCTAAAAATGCTCATATAAGCGCCTTCTTAGTGCCTTTGGATTTACCGGGCGTTAGCTTGGGTAAAGCCGATAAAAAAATGGGTCAAAGCGGGTCGCGCATATGCGATATTATATTGGATGAGGTCCGAGTACCTGCCGATGCGCTTTTAGGCGGTGTCGAAGGGCGTGGATTTCAAGCGGCTATGAAATCGATTGATAATGGGCGATTGTCCGTTGCAGCGGCCTCGGTTGGCTATGCAAAACGTATGCTTGATTACGCGCTTAATTACGCAATGGAACGAAAAGCCTTTGGCGAAACTATTTCGAATTTCCAATTGATACAGGCTATGTTGGCGGATTCAAAAGCTGAAATTTACGCAGCTGAGTCGATGCTCGATGATGCAACGCGGCGCGCAGATGCAGGCGAGGATATTATTGTCAAAGCCTCTTGTGCCAAAATGTTTGCCTCTGAAATGTGTGGCCGCGTGGCCGATCGCGGGGTGCAAATATTAGGCGGCGCAGGTTATCTTAAAGAGTATTTAGCTGAACGTTTTTACCGTGATTGCCGTATTTATAGAATATACGAAGGCACGACACAAATTCAACAATTGGTTATCGCAAAGCGAATGATCAGAGCTCACAAACAGACTTAAAATATGTATGATCTTTTAAAAGGCCTACGCATTATTGAAGCAACATCTTTCGTCGCTTCGCCATCTGCGGGGATGTATTTAGCGCAGCTCGGGGCGGAAGTAATCCGTGTGGACCACGTTAAAGGCGGGCCAGATTATAACCGATGGCCTAAGGCTGATAATGGCGCGAGTTTTTATTGGGAAGGCTTGAACAAAGCTAAGAAATCACTTTCAGTTAATCTGAAAACAACGGAAGGCCGAGAGCTTTTGAAAAGGCTTGCAGCGGCTAGCGGAGACCAAGGTGGTATTTTGTTGACCAACTTCCCCGTTGGTGGGTTTTTATCATATGAAAATTTGAAAGAACTGCGCGAAGATATAATTGTTGCCCGAGTTATGGGCCAGGCCAATGGCGGTCCTGCAGTGGATTATACCGTTAATTGCGCGCTAGGCGTACCTTATATGACTGGGCCTGAGTCTTTGGGGGATGAGCCCGTTAATCATGTGCTCCCAGCATGGGATTTATTGGCGGGAGCTTACACAGCTTTTGCTATTCTTGCCGCTGAACGCCGGCGGCGTGAAACCGGGCAGGGCGCGGATGTGCGTATTCCCCTATCTGATATAGGAATAACCAGTCTGGCTAATTTAGGACAAGTTGCGGAAGTTCTTTATAGTGATGAAAATCGGCCGCGTTACGGGAATGAAGTTTACGGAGCCTTTGGTAAGGATTTCTCTACCGCGGATGGGCAACGCCTCATCGTGATGGCGATCTCACCGCGTCAATGGACAGGGCTCGTTAAAGTCCTGGAAATCGCTGATGATGTTGCGGCCATTGAAGCCGAGCGCGGCGTAAACTTTAATTACGATGAAGGCGTTAGGTTCGAGCACCGCGATGTCTTATATCCGCTCGTTCAAAGTAAAATTGCGCGCTGGAAATCCGCTGAATTAGGCGAAGCGCTTGACGGCGTTGGCGGCTGTTGGGGAACTTATCAGACTTTAAAAGATGCTGTAAGTGATCCTGCGCTCATAAGTGATAACCCCGTTTTTGAAACATTAAAAAATCCAAGCGGATTTAGCTATCCAACACCAGGGTCCGTTGCGACATTGGGCGGAGAAAAACGCGGAGCGCCAAAGATAGCCCCGAAATTAGGGCAAAATTCTGAAGAAGTTTTAAGTGACATTCTGGCCATGGACGACGGCGAAATAGCCTCTCTGATTGACCAAGGAATTGTGAAAGCATAAATAAATGAACCACGTTGAATTGTTAGCTCGCGCTGAAGTAGCTTTAAAGTCTGTCGAAGACTATGTTGGCCTCATTAAGAAACGCGTGCAGGAGCGCGTGGTCGTGGATGGCCGTGCAAAGTCTGATTTAATTAATCGCGAGCAGCGCGCGGTGCATGGTTATGCTTGGGTTGAAACAACTTACACGGCGCTTTTATCTGTGCGGGATTGGGCACAAGACTTACTTGAGCGTAACGCTCTAAAAGACGCAGATGGCTTGGCGCTCGAAATAGCTTTTGGTGAATACTTAACGCAAATTATCAGCGGTATCCCTATGGCGCAAAATGAATTTATTCGTCCAGCTGATTTTGGGGTGAACAAGGCGGCCATGGAGCTTGCCGCGGAGCCAAGCATCAAAGCTTTCATTGAGAGCGGTAACAACGCGGAAAACCGTTTAAGACTGGCGGAATTGATTTCAGAAGGCCAAGGCATCTCTGAGGAGTTTGATGATGACTTGCTCAATGCCGTGCGCGAACAATACCGCCGCTTTACAGAAGAGCGGATCGTGCCTGATGCTCATGAATGGCATTTGGCCAATGACCTTATCCCAGATAATATTGTTACTGAAATGGCGGAGCTTGGTACGTTTGGAGTTTGTATACCTGAGGAACATGGCGGCTTAGGGTTAGGCAAATTATTCATGTGTATTGTCACGGAAGAACTTAGCCGCGGCTGGATTGGGGCAGGGTCGTTAGGGACGCGCTCCGAGATTGCAGGCGAGCTGATTTTACTCGGAGGAACTGACGCTCAGAAAGACCAGTGGCTCCCAAAAATTGCAAGCGGGGAAGTCTTGCCAACAGCCGTCTTTACCGAACCTGATGTTGGGTCTGACCTTGGATCACTAAAAACGAAGGGGACGCAATCTCCATCTGGTGAGTGGGTTTTGTCTGGCGCCAAGACGTGGATTACCCATGCCTCGCGCTCTGATATGATGACCGTACTTGCCCGCACGAAACCTGATGAAAAAGGCTATGCGGGATTGTCGATGTTTCTGGCGCCCAAACCGCGCGGAACTAATGACAACCTATTCCCAGCTACAGGTATGTCAGGCAGTGAGATCGAAGTTTTGGGTTACCGAGGCATGCGTGAATATGAGTTGGGATTTGATGATTTTACGATTCCAGAAGGGTCTTTGCTTGGTGCTGAGCAGGGGCGCGGTTTTAAACAGTTGATGAAAACATTTGAAGGCGCGCGTATTCAGACAGCGGCGCGGGCTGTTGGCGTGGCTGTTAGAGCCATGGAACTCGCGCTAAAATATGCACAAGAACGCAAGCAATTTGGAAAAGCAATCTTAGCTTTTCCGCGTGTCTCAGATAAAATTGCGATGATGGCTGTTGATATTCTCATGTCTCGCGAAATCACTTATTTTTCTGCGCGTGAAAAAGATAAAGGCAGGCGTTGTGATATAGAAGCGGGGATGGCAAAACTTTTCGCCGCCCGCACAGCTTGGAGCAACGCAGATGCGGCTTTGCAAATTCATGGCGGAAATGGCTATGCGTTAGAATATGAGATAAGTCGTATTCTTTGCGATGCTCGAATTTTGAATATTTTCGAGGGCGCAGGGGAAATTCAGGCGCAGGTTGTCGCCAAAGGAAAATTGGTTGATCGTAAATAATGGCTAAAAACTTACGGGATTGGATAGGACGAACAGAACATCATCAAGATGTGGTAACTGCCTCGCTTGTCGAGCGATATAAGGCTGTAATAGGCGACGTTTCTCCCGAAATCGGAATTCCTTATGGACTGCATTGGTGCACTTGTTTGCCACAGGCCCCTATGAAGGCCTTGGGACAAGATGGACATCCTGCAACAGGTGGATTCCTGCCCCCAAGCCCATTACCTCGGCGCATGTGGGCGGCGAGTGAGGTCACATTTATAAGCCCAATTGCTACCGGTAGCAAAATAGACCGCCGCTCAACTATTGCAGACGTTAAAGAAAAAACAGGCCGTTCGGGCAATCTCCTTTTTGTGGACGTCGAACATGTGACTCAAGCTGATGGTGAAGATTCAGTAGTCGAAAAACAAACAATTGTTTACCGCGAACCCTCAACTGAAAAAGGTGTTCTACCTAAGGCGACAAAAGTCGATTTATCTGAGTGGGAGACCACGGAAAAGTTAACACCTAATACAGCTATGCTGTTTCGGTTTTCCGCGCTGACATTTAACACGCACCGTATCCATTATGATGAAGCTTACGCAAAAGAAGTTGAAGGTTATCCAGCTTTGGTTGTACATGGCCCTTTAATGGCCTCTCTTTTACTTCGATTTGCAACGCAATTATCTGATGGTCAGCCCCTGAAAACATTTTCGTTTCGTGGTCGTTCTCCTGCATTTTGCGGACAAAGTATACATTTGGCTGCTAAATCGTCAGATGAAGGCTATGATTTGGCAATTATCGGTGTAGATGGTCAAACGATGATGAGCGCTAAAGTAACGGTTTAGGGATAAGATAAGTGGCTGAAAACGTAACAAAGACCTCTAAAAAACCCGCCGTACGCTTCAAGCCCGTCCAAGTTACGCCAACCCTAAAACGCGGAAAAATACGCGTGCCGAAGGTTGCGGAACTAGTCGCGGAAACTATTCGAAACCGTATTTTAAATGGGGAACTAAAAGAGGGGGACTCGCTTCCGCCCGAAGCTCAGCTCTTAGAGGCCTTCGGGATTTCTCGCCCAACACTTAGAGAAGCTTTTCGCGTCTTGGAGACGGAGAAACTCATTAGTGTCTCACGAGGGTCTCGCACGGGCGCAACCGTACATGAGCCTAAGATTGAAAGCGTTGCGCGTTATGCGAGCTATGTCATGCGGGCGAAAAACATGACGATTGCGGAAATTTACGACGCACGCTTAGCTATTGAACCTTTTGTTGTTCGTCGTCTGGCGGAAAAACGCCCAAAAGAGGTGTTAGAGCGCTTACGGCAAGAAGCTGAACGGCTCGACAATTTGAATAATGCCGAAGACCATGAAGCTGTCACAGTTGGTCTTACCGAATTTCATCGCGTTTTGGTCGAAGTTGGAGGTAATCAAGCACTTCACTTCTTGGTCGAACTCCTTAATGATATTATGCGAGAACATCAGGTGCGTCATTTATCGCTTCGTCCCTTTACATCAAATCAACAACGCAAACGTTCCCAAGTTGGAATTAAATCATTCTTTCGTCTTATAGCCTATATTGAAAAGGGCGATGTAGACGGCGCGGAAAATCATTGGCGATTACACTTGGAAAAAACCAATAAAATTTGGGTAACAGATCCACAGATGTTACCCCCCATCATTGAGCTATAATTAAACGACAATAAACCTATCGTCGCTGCTATTAAGAAGCTCTGGCCCATCTTTTCCGATGAGAACTAAGTCTTCTAAGTGAGCTGTGCCGCCAAGGCCATTGTCAAGCACCGGCATATCGACGCTGAATATCATGTTTTCAACAAGCTCAATGTCGTCTTTTTCCCACAACCCGAAATCTGTCTTGCTTGGCTCATCATGATGCTGGAGACCCACACTGTGGGGATTAATCGCAAACCCTGCATCTACACCTGTCTCGGCAAAAAGTTTAGCGCTTTGTGCGTATAACTCTGAATATTTGGTTCCCGCTTTCAACATAGGCATAAGGCGGTCCCAAGTATCAGAAAGAGCGTTCACGATACTTTGCATCTGTCGCGTAGGGTCACCGACACAAACTGTTCGCCCAAAGTCTCCATGATAACCTTGAAATTCGCTCACGCAGTCAATCATTAAAGTGCGACCTTCAGGGATTTTTCCAGGAACGAGATCTGGTATTATCCCATCGATAGCCATCCAAACTGGACGCGTTAAATTCGTGCCACAGTGACGTGAAAATTCTGCTCGGATATCCTGAAGGCTTGCGCCAGCCCGCACCGATGCCGCAGCTTCTCTCGCGGATGCTACGTTAGCCTGAATAGCATAGCGTGCAAGTTCAAGCTCAGCGGCGGTCTTTTGCAATCTAATTTTTCTGATAATTCGTTCGCCATCCACGATTCGCAAACCCAGACCGCTTTTTTCCAAGGTTTCACGAATTTTTGGATGGTCGATGGCGACCGTTTTATTTGTCAAATCAGTATCAAAGATTTGCTTGATTAAGGCGCCTTCTACAGATGCAAAATGTTCCTTCAATGCGATTTTATCTCTGTCTCGTTTTTGTTGGATATGAGAGGCAAGTCTTACGTCATCATGTAAACGTGGGTAGAGATTTTCAAATACGGGCGCATTAATTATATCGTTTATATCTGTCAAACCGGCAAAGGACGCCGGGTCAGCAGGCGCCGAAAACATTTTATAATCCAACGCGTTAAAAATATCCGTATCTGCTACGCCGCCCAAAAAAACTCCAAAGCGTCCAACAATATATGTAGGTCTATCGGGTGTTTTTGCCGATAATGTGGCATAGGCATAATCGTTCATACCTAATCTGTATGTCATGGGTTTTTGATTAGTGAGGTAATAGATATTTCTGGGGTCGGAACAGATCAGAAGGTCTACTTTTTCCTCTTCAAGAATGTCAGCAGCCCGTGCTTTATTATAAAGAAGAGTTGAAGGTGTAACAGGTAAGTTTGCAGGAGCCGATGCCGCTTGACTTATCGCGTTATTTGAAAGCGTTTGAGACTCAGTGGTGCAAGCGGCAAGTCCTGTTGCGGCTGTGCCTACAGCTAGCCCTGATAACGCTGAACGCCGTGAAATATCCATACTCAACTCCCATTTCTTTCGACCAATTTTATTCTATTTGTAGGTTTAGAATAGCGACTGGAAAATTTACGTCTATCTATTGCTTGTAGTAGTTATAAAGCTCGGTTATCATAGGTAACTAAGTTATATAAGATGTAAATCAAAACTGATGTAAGACATGCTATGATCAAAACGCGAATAACCGAACTGTTAAAAATTGAGCGCCCCATTGTTCAGGGCGGATTGCAGAATGTCGGCGTGGCAGAACTTGCCTCTGCAGTTTCCAACGCGGGCGGATTTGGGATGCTGACGGCGCTAACGCAGCCTTCGCCCGAGGCTTTGGGCGATGAGATTAAACGTTGCCGCACCATGACGGATAAACCCTTTGGCGTGAACCTGACTGTCTTCCCAACTATTAGGCCGCTTGACCACGCGGCCTATGCGCGAATTTGCGTTGAAAACGGGATTGAGGTTGTTGAGACCGCAGGCTCTTCGGAAGTTCGTAATGTCTGGGAAATATTTAAGGCCGCAGATATGAAAATCATTCATAAATGCACCTCTGTACGCCATGCGTTATCAGCAGAGAAAAAAGGTGTGGACGTCATATCTATTGACGGCTTTGAATGCGCGGGACATCCGGGGGAGGACGATATTCCGGGTTTAATATTGATACCCGCAGCGGCAGACAAAATTAAAATTCCAATGATAGCTTCGGGCGGCTTCGGAGATGGCCGAGGCCTTGTTGCGGCTCTGGCTTTAGGCGCGGATGGGATTAATATGGGAACGCGTTTTTGCGCAACTCAAGAGGCACCTATTCATAACAATGTTAAACAGAAATATGTCGAAAATGATGAACGCGGAACCAACCTGATTTTCCGTAATTTTAGAAATACGGCCCGCGTCGGGAAAAGCGATATTTCGGACGAAGTTGTCAAACGTCTTGCAAAACCAGATGCAAAATTTGAAGACGTTGCCAAATTAGTCAGCGGCGCCGCTGGGAAAGAAGTCTTAAAACATGGCGATCTGTCTGGTGGCATGTTTTGGGCGGGTATGATCCAAGGTTTGATACACGATATTCCAACCGTTCAGGACTTAATGGACGGCATCATGCTTGACGCCGAAGACATCATTGCTCAACGTCTAAAAAACATGGCTGTTTAGAGAAACTAAATAAAACGAGGCTGGTATGACGGGTGTTCTTTCGGGATTGCGAATAATAGAATTTGCTGGATTGGGCCCAGGCCCTTTCTGTGCGATGATGTTAGCAGATCACGGGGCGGAGGTTATTCGCATCGACAGAATTGGAGCCTATAATAGGGTGAACGACCCTACATTAAGGTCGCGCAAATCTATTGCTTTGAACCTAAAAAAACCTGAATCTATAAAAGTAGCAAAAGAACTTATAGCGAGTGCCGATGGACTGATTGAAGGTTTGCGTCCCGGGGTCATGGAAAGACTAGGGCTCGGACCCGAAGATGTTATGAAAGATAACCCTAAGCTTATTTATGGCCGCATGACGGGTTGGGGGCAGTATGGTCCATATGCAAACGCCGCAGGGCACGATATCAATTACATCGCCCTAGCGGGGGCTTTGCACGGTATTGGCCGCAAAGGCGAAAAACCGCTACCGCCCGCTAACTATCTTGGTGACTTTGGCGGCGGCGGTATGATGCTCGCCTTTGGCATGGTCTCGGCATTTTTATCCGTAAGTAAGGGCGGCAAGGGCCAAGTTATTGACTGCGCGATGACAGACGGAACAGCGGCTCTCACATCAGCTATTTGGGGGCTTTATAATGATGGTTTGTGGAAGGGTGAGAGAGGCGTAAACTTACTCGATTCGGGGGCTCATTTTTACGATACTTACGAGACCAAAGACGGAAAATATATTTCCATTGGTTCGATTGAGCCCAAGTTTTATGCGCTTTTATTAGAGCACACAAATTTATCTGATGATCCGCAATTTGCCAAACAGAGAGACTTGTCTGAATGGGATGAACTCTCTTCCAGATTGGAAACAATTTTCTTAGAGAAAACACGGGATGAATGGTGTGAGCTCATGGAAATGACGGACGTTTGTTTTGCTCCGGTTCTATCGATGGCGGAAGCGCCGTCCCATCCACATAATGTTGCCCGTCAAACTTTTGTAAAAGTCGGGGATCACCTTCAACCTGGGCCAGCTCCACGGTTTTCTGAAACGCCATCTGGAACCCCAAGTTTAGCGCCACAAGCGGGTGGAAATACGGCTGAAATTCTTAAAGGGCTTGGAAAGTCCGCAGCTGATATTGAAGAAATGCAAGAGAACGGAATTGTCGGATAGACGGCCATCATAGGAAATACCATGAAAAATTATCATGAAATGTCAGCAGTTATAACTGGCGCAGCGTCTGGCTTAGGTTACGCCACGGCTAAAAGACTTGCGGGCGCTGGTGTCAAAGTTGCAATCTTTGACATGAATGCGGAACTTGGCGAAAAAGCCGCCAGTGAAATTGGCGGAATTTTTTGTCACGTCAATATAACCTCTGAAGCAGAAGTGGACGCGGGTTTTGCGAAAGCGCGCGCCGCAAATGGGCAAGAACGTATCCTTGTGAATTGTGCAGGAAAAGGCTCTGCGATGAAAACCGTTTCGCGCGACCGGAAAACGGGTGAAATTAGACGTCACTCTATGGACGTTTTTGAACAATCTATTCAACTGAATCTCATCGCGACATTTCGCATGATTACGGCGTCTGCCGCCGGCATGTTGACATTAGACCCGTTAGAAGATGGTGAGCGGGGAACGATTGTGAATACGGCGTCAGTTGCAGCTGTAGAAGGGCAAGTGGGGCAGGTGGCTTACTCTGCGGGTAAAGCTGGTATTGCCGGCATGACACTGACAATTGCGAGAGACTTAGCAAGCGAAGGGGTGCGTATAAATACGATATTGCCTGGCATTTTTGCAACGCCGCCTTTGGCACGGGTCTCTGACAAAATTCGTGATAGCCTTAATGCCTCGGTTCCATTCCCTAAACGAATGGGCAAACCGGATGAATATGCTGACCTCGTGGAAACACTCATCCGCAACACTTATTTTAATGGGCAAACGATTCGTCTTGATGGCGCTATTCGTATGGCGCCGCGCTAGTCCTTTATCTAATCAATGGAGTTTGACATGAGTAATGTATCGAAGTTTTCGGTCACTAATGGCGTAGGCATCATAGAGATAGACTCGCCGCCCGTGAACGCGCTGAGCATTCATGTTCGTAAAGGAATTATAGCGGGATTGGAACAAGCCTGGGCGGATGATAAAGTCGAGGCTATTGTCATCATTTGCGCAGGTAGAACCTTTTTTGCCGGTGCCGATATAAAAGAATTTGGCAAGCCGCCAATGGCACCGGGCTTGTCAGAAGTTCTTCAAACTATGGAAGAGGGCAGTAAGCCCGTTATCGCCGCCATTCACGGCACAGCCTTAGGCGGAGGCCTTGAATTGGCCCTGCATTGCAATTTCAGAGTCGCTGTTGCGTCTGCGAAAATGGGCCTGCCAGAAGTCAAACTTGGCATTTTGCCGGGCGCAGGTGGTACCCAGAGACTACCGCGGCTTGTCGGCGTGCCTGTCGCGCTTGATTTGATTACATCAGGACGCCCGTTTAGCGCGCAGCAGGCGCTAGAATATGGCGTCATTGACGCCGTTGCTCAGGGTGACTTGCGAGATGAGGCCATAGCTTTCGCGAGGCGCGTTATCGATGAAAATATTCCGGTCACGCGTGTGCGAGACCGGCAGGACATGGTTGAACCTTACCGCGGCAATAAAGACGTCTTTGACGCTTTCCGAAAGAAGAACGCGCGAAAATTTCGCGGCTTTGCGGCTCCCGAAAATATCATCAAAGCAATCGAAGCCGCCGTTGAGCTGCCCTATGACGAAGGTAAGAAACGTGAGCGTGAATTATTTTCAGAACTCCAGGGCTCAGACTCGGCGAATGCCCAAAAATATGTTTTCTTCTCGGAACGCGCCGTCAATAAAATCCCTGACGTGCCAAAAGATACGCCCCTTCGCGATATCGGCTCTGTCGGCGTTATTGGCGCAGGGACAATGGGCGGCGGCATTGCTATGAATTTCTTGAATATCGGATTGCCTGTCACGCTTGTTGAACAGACGGATGAAGCCTTGCAGCGTGGGCTCTCTGTTATTCGCAAAAATTATGAAAACTCGGCCAAGCGCGGCCGCATCACATCGGAAAAAGTCGAGGAGCGTATGGCGCTGATTTCGCCGACAACGGATTATGCAGATCTGTCAGAGGCAGACCTTATTATCGAAGCTGTGTTTGAAACCATGCCGATCAAAAGAGATGTCTTCGGAAAGCTTGATAAGATTGCCAAGTCGGGCGCTATCTTGGCGTCCAATACCTCTTATTTGGATGTGGACGAAATAGCCTCCGCAACAAAGCGTCCCGAAGACGTTGTTGGCTTGCACTTTTTTTCACCCGCCAATGTCATGAAGCTCTTAGAAGTGGTCAGGGGCGACAAAACACAATTAGACATTATCAACACCTCAATGAAATTGGCGAGTAAAATTGCTAAGACGCCTGTCCTGTCCAAAGTTGGTTACGGCTTTATCGCTAACCGCGTGATGTCAGTGCGCCGCACGCATTCTACAAAGCTTGCATTGCAAGGGAACTCACCTGTCGACATTGACCGCGTACTTTTTGATTACGGGTTCTCTATGGGCCCGTTTCAAGTGCTTGACCTCGTTGGCCTTGATGTTCTTGGGCGCGGCAGTGATGAAGTCACCTATTGGGGCGAGATGGTTAAACGCGGGCGCTTGGGCCAGAAAAACAAAGCCGGCACTTATGATTATGATGAGAACCGTAACAGAACCTTATCGCCCATAGCGACAGAAGTTCTTATTGAGGTCGCGGCGCATTACGGCATTGAGCCTTGCCATGTCGATGATGATGAAATCCTATCGCGTCAAATTTATCCTATCATCAATGAAGGCGCAAAGGTCTTAGAGGAGGGCATCGCTTTGCGCGCCTCTGATATCGATATTGCCTGCATTAAGGGCTATAATTGGCCCACTTACCGCGGCGGCCCCATGTTCTGGGCAGATACAATCGGCTTGGATAAAATCGTTAGCAAACTTAAAGAATTTGAGGCGCAATATGGCTCTGAATTCACCCCGTCTCCTTTGCTTGTAAAGCTTGCAAAAGAAGGTGGCCGACTAAGTGATGTCACGACTTTT
>CAZJRU010000014.1:0-20976 GCA_964548315.1 uncultured Hellea sp. | reverse complement strand
GAGGTGCAAATTCGGCCAAAATGCGGCGAACTTTGCCTTCTCCCCATATATTCCACCCTTTTATCTCACCTGTATAGCGACTGCCATCCGAATCGAGTTCGGTTGCGAGAATGTTGTGGATGTTTTGTGAGCGGCCCCAAGCCCTTAAATACGGCGCGATAGACGCGCTGCATATATATAATGACTCGGGGTCTAATTTTTTCGTGTCCAAACAGGCCTGTGCTTGCGGTCTGATTAAGCCCGGAATGACCTCAGCTGCAAATTTCTCTGCTTTTGAATCAAGATTGTCTTTCAAGGCGTTTTTGAAAAACCGTCTAATAACATGCGTCTTAACCGCATTGCGGTCGATTATTTTAAGACCGTAAGCGCTAAAAATAGGCAGCAACATCAGTATCTTAACTGCCCACTTGGGTGTTCCTGCGTAATATCTTAAAAACAACGCAAATGTATCTTTAGTCGTAATCGTGCCGTCAAAGTCAAAGACGTTAATCTCGACGGATTTATGCGTGTCTGCAGTCGGCATAAGGGTCAGAAAATGAGCTCAGTTAGGATTTAATAGAACGGGCACATAGGGCTATTCGGGCATTAATTGCAAGGCCTGGAACTGTGCAAGGTTAACAAGCTCTTGTATTGTTCATCTAGTGTTCATCTTAGGGGTAAGTCATGGGTTCAAATGCATAATTTCCTTGCGATAACAGGCAAATAAGGCCAGCAATTCCAACGATTATTACCTAGGTTTGAGTTCAAGATGTTCCAATATAGAAGTGCTCTAGTTGTGTTTTTGGTAACCGCCCTTATTTCTTGCCAAAATAAACATGAATCATCCTATTTTCCTCATGATAAGAGTGACCTTGCCGCGGAACAGGGGATTGAATATGGCCGTCTGCCTAATGGCCTTAGATATGCCGTTATGTCGAATGAGACGCCGTCCAATACAGCTAGCTTATTGATGCGTTTTGATACGGGATCTGTAAATGAAGCGGAAGATGAGCGGGGATTGGCCCATTTTTTGGAACATATGGCCTTTAATGGCTCTAAAAACATACCCGAAGACGAGATGGTCAAGCGTTTGGAGCGGTTTGGGCTGGCCTTCGGCGCCGATACCAATGCATCAACAAGTTTTGATGAAACAATCTATCAATTAGAGCTCCCTGAGGTGAATGACGAGATTATCGATGAAACCTTGATGATTATGCGCGAGACAGCCAGCAATCTCACGCTTGCCCCTGACTCGATAGATCGTGAGCGCGGGATTATCTTGGCAGAGAAACGCGCACGTAGTAACCCTTCCTATAAAGCGGGAATACATTCTTTGGAGTTTTTTTTAGACGGTTCAATATATCCGAGCCGTATTCCAATCGGAACGGAAGAGGCGATAGAAACTGTTACGCCCGAACAGTTCAAGGCGTTTTATGAGGGGTATTATCGCCCGGAAAACACTTTTATCGTTTTGGTCGGTGATTTTAAAACCGATTATGCTATTGGAAAGATCGAAGAGTTTTTCGCAGATTGGGCTGCTGCCGGCGAGGCTAAGCAAAATATCGATATTCCCGTTTTGGGCTCACGCAAATTGGAAGCTGAATATTATGTCGACCCCGAGATAGAAACGTCTGTATCCATCAGTGTCATGAATGCACCAATTTTGCGTGACGACACGGCGCAAAGCCGGCGAGACGGTTTCATAGAGGGGCTAGGCAATCGTATATTGTCCCGTAGATTAGCAAAAATAGCGCGCAGCGAAGAAGCCGTATTCATTAGCGCCTCGAGCTCAAGCTCAAATGCTTATGATATTCGCTCTATATCGACATTGTCGATGAGTACCCAGCCCGAGAATTGGGAAAAGGCCCTCGCTCAGGGGGAGCAAGCGCTGCGTCAGGCTTATGATTATGGTTTTACCCAGGCTGAATTAGATGAACAGATCGCCAATACAAAAAAAGGGTTAGAGGTTGCTGTGCAGACCTCGCCAACTCGGCGGACGTCCTCACTAGCTCGGCGCATAATGGGGAGTTTTAGCAGCGAAAGTGTCGCGACGGACCCAGCGAAAAACCTGGAGCGGTTTGAGGGATATGTAGGCGGCATAACGCTCGAGAAGGTTCATGCCGCCTTTAAAGATAAATGGAAAAATCTTGATGAGGTTCAGCTCTATCTTTCGACCAGTCAGGTCATTGATAATGGCGAACAAGCTTTGATTGAGGCTTTTAATGCAAGCAGAAAGGTCGCGGTTGAGCCTCTTAAGGCCATTGAAGCTAAAGCCTTTGCCTATACGGAATTTGGAACACCTGGAAAAATATCTAAACGGGACACAGTTAAAGATATCGAATTTGAAACGGTCATATTTGATAATAATGTGCGCTTAAATATTAAAAAGACGCCCTATCAAAAAGACGTCATGTCTATTCGTGTGGCAATTGGGGCCGGGGAGCTCTTCTTCCCGCAAGACATGCCGGGCTTTAAATGGTTTGCGCCAAATATGCTAGGATTGGCAGGTCTGAAAGCTCATAGCGCGGATGATATTCAGACTCTAATGGCCGGAAAATCAGTCGGGTCGTCCATTAGTTTTGGCCCAGAGAGAATGTATATAACAGGCGCGACTGTCCCTGATAATTTAAGCGATCAGCTAAACTTAATGACGGCTTATGCAACAGAGCCAGGCTATCGCTCTGAGGCGAAAACCAGATATGATAAATACATAGAGTCTTTTTATCCGACATTAGATAGCACCCCTCAAGGCGTCGCTGGGCGCGATGTCGACCGCTTAATTCGCAGTGGGGACCCAAGGTTTGGAATTCCGGCGCAGGAAGACCTCGTAAATATCGAAATGGAAAACCTTGAGGCTTGGCTTGATCCCAATTTAAAAGAGAGCGCGATTGAAATCGGGATTGTCGGAGATGTTGATATCGATACAATCATTTCTGAAGTCGGGAGAACGTTTGGAGCTTTGCCAAAGCGTTTGCCAAACCATATTCGGTCTGATGCATCTAAGCGGAAATTGATTTTCCCGAAAGGCACCCCGCGGCCTGTAAAGCTTTCCCATGCGGGGCAAAGCGATACCGCCTTGCTGAGTATATATTGGCCTGCGCCAGATGGGACGCAGTCTTTACGCTCGCGCCGGGTTTCTATGTTAACGCAACTTTTTCAGCTTCGGCTGACTGAGGTCATGAGAGAGGAGGAGGGCGCTAGCTATTCTCCCTCTGCCTTTAATTTCTCGCCGCGCACCTATCCTGATTATGGCTATGTAGGGGTATCTATGGAGCTTAATCCTAAAGACCTCGATAGAATAAGCACGAAGATAGACCAGATTGCGCAAGAATTTAAAGCTGGTGAATTTGATGCCGACCTATTTGAGCGCGCAATTAAACCAACATTGGAATCGATTGAGACGAGCCTAGAAAGTAATGGTTACTGGATGAGTGTGATTGCAGAGGGTCAAACGGATATTGAAAGACTCGATCGGCACAGGTCCCGAGCTGAGGCCTACAAAAGCATGACAGTTGAAGATTTAAAGCCGTTAGCAAAACGTATTTTTACCGTGGACCATCCTTACCGCGTGCAAATATTGCCCGAACAATAATGCCCAAAAAATCTACCAGCAGAACGCTTAGGCCGAACGTTAAAACATGTGGTTAGAAATCATTAGGCGAATCTTCATATGTTTTACAGTATCGAAGCGACGCTGTTTTTAACTACTTGGTGGCTAAAAAATGGAATTTTCCTTTCGAGGCTAATTCGGATTATTGAGAGGCTCTAAGCGGGCTTCTGTTTTATCTTGAAGTTAGTTTTTTAACTTGAGTACTCACGATTTCATGCCGAATAATCCCATATGTTGCCCGCTTATAGGTGTGGCTATGTGGCTTTTTATTCAGGTATTTCTAGAATAGGGGGCGCGAAATTCCCTCGCGCCTATATTTTTTAAACTTTGAAGAGGACGCGCACAAGAAATTGCAACGACCTCAAGTGTGTATTCATTCTAGTAGTTCAATGTTTGAAGTATCACCACCAATATAAATTGACAGCGCTGTCATTGCATTTTATGAGCAGCCCATATTAACTATAACTTTCGTAATTGGACCTGTTTATGACCTATAAAATAGCCATTAATGGATTTGGCCGGATTGGCCGTATGGTGTTAAGAGCCCTTGTTGAGACAGGGCGAACTGACTTTGAGGTTGTTGCAATTAATGATCTCGCGGCGGCTCCGCGTCTCGCCCATCTTTTGAAATATGATAGTATTCATGGTCCATTCCCGAAAACTGTGAGCTCTGATGAGAACAACATAATTGTCGACGGGAAGGGTATTAGCGTTTTTTCGGAAAGAGATCCGGAAAATTTACCTTGGAAAAAGCTAGACATTGACGTCGTTATGGAGTGCACGGGGTTTTTCCTCACGCAAGAGTTGGCTGGAAAGCATATTTCCGCCGGAGCAAAGCGCGTATTACTGTCGGCGCCAGCTAAAGACGATACGAAGACAATTGTCTTCGGCGTCAATGATAATGAAATCGACAAATCTGATAGAATTGTCTCAAACGCGTCTTGTACGACCAATGCTTTAGCGCCGCTCTTGAAGGTCTTGGATGAAAAATACGGCGTTGAAAACGGCATGATGACGACCATCCATGCCTATACAGGCGATCAACCCACACATGATTCGATGCACCGCGACCCTTACCGCGGACGCGCCGCAGCGATGTCGATGATTCCGACTACAACAGGCGCGGCGAAGGCGATTGGGAAGGTCCTTCCTGGCTTGAGCGGAAAACTCAGCGGCGTGGCTGTTCGTGTACCTGTGTCTAATGTGTCGATGATTGACCTGTCGGTGACAACTAAAAAAGCGGCTAACATTGTGGACGTTCAGAAAGCCTTTAAATCGGCAAGTCAGGCCAACCCAAGCCTAGGCTACATTGAGGACAAAGTTGTTTCTTGTGATTTAAACCACAACCCTAATTCTAGCAATTTCGTTGAAGATCAAACCCTTGTTCAGGGCGAGCATTTAGTCAGGGTGATGTCTTGGTATGATAATGAGTGGGGGTTCTCTAACCGGATGTTGGATACGGCCTTAGTGATCGCTAAATTCCTTTAGCCAATCTGCCTAGATATTAGATTTCGTCAAAAACCTTTTTGTTATCGATAAAGTAAAGGTCAACATTAAACTGCTCTTTATGGCGGTTTATATCTGGCCAGTTTAGGTAGCTAAAGGTGCTCACCGCAATGTCGTCTTTGTGGTAGTTCTCGACAAGCTCGCGTGTGACCATGGCTTGAGGTACACAGACAGATGTTACGATGTCTCTCAGCCTTCCGCTCAGCGGTTTATCGAGATACCATCCTGATCGTTCTCCGTGCACCATGCGTCTCTTTGGCCGCGAGACTCGTCCTTGGTTGGCCGAAAACACCTTATGAATTCGTCTTGTTTTAACATCGGGTCTTTTACACCAATGGGATAGGCAGAAATCCGCTTCTGGATGAAGATCATACATCGCGTAAAGAGCTTCGGGAACCCAAGACACATAGACAGCTTGAGACCCAAGTTTGTTAAGTCTTACGAGGGCATAGATTTCAGATTCAAAACCTGCATCTTTTATATCAATAAGAAGCTTAGCTTTGTTACTGTGTTGACTAGCAACAGAGAAAAGGTCTTCCGCCGATGACATTCGCCCAAATGTCCCAGCGAGAGTTTTAAAGTCCTTTGCCATCACGTCACAAAGGTGGCGGATTTTACCGTCTTTATCCGGCGCAGATTCATCATGATAAATCATAGGTGTGCCGCATTTGGCGACTCTTATATCAAACTCAATATGCTTAACTCCGAAATCAAGCGCAGACTTAAGACCTTCAACGGTGTTTTCATAAGGGGCAAATCCGCGAAAACGGTGCGAAACGAGATTGTGAATATCGACCATGATGTTTTGTTTAGCAGGGCTTAAAGGTTGAAACTACCCCAAAGCTGAGAATATTGAGCGTTACTAGTCGCGGCAAACGCTAGACTGCCTTAAGAGATCAAGCGCCTATCACTTCTACTGGTGTCGCAGCTTTCTACTTTGCCTAGTTGTCAAAGGGCCCTATAAGATATTTATGCATTATCGTTCTCAATTATTCGTTCCTGGTAATCGTCCGGACAGATTTGAAAAGGCCTGCCAAGCGGGCGCTGACATCGTCTGTATTGATTTGGAAGATGCTGTTGGTCCAAGCGAGAAAAATGAAACGCGCATTCAAGTACTAGATTGGCTTTCTAAAACAGATCATAAGAATGTTTCACTGAGGATAAATGCAATCGACACAGCCGATGGGCAGGTGGATATAAAAACTTTGAAAGCCAGTGGTTTAACTCTGCCTTATATCATGATTCCAAAGGTGGCATCGCGGTCTCAGATGAACGATCTTGATGATGATTTACCTAACGCGTTAGGTGATTTTTTTCCAATTATCGAAAGCGCGGAAGGGCTCATGAATTGTGAAGAAATTTTCTCCAATAGTCGCGTCAAATTAGGCATGTTTGGCGTTGTGGATTATGCGGGAGACGTTGGGAGTGATCAGTCTTGGGAAACGCATCTCTATGCTCGCTCTCGTCTAGTTATGGCGGCTACCGCTTATGATGTAACGCTATTTGACGGGCCTCATATTGATGTCCGTGACTTAGATGACTGTGAAGCTAGCACACGGCAGGCTAAAGCTCTGGGTATGTATGCCAGATCGGCTATTCATCCCGCTCAAGTCGAGCGTATTCATGTGGCTCTTGCCCCAAGTGAAGAAGAAATCGATTTTGCTAAGCGAGTGATAGAGGCTAACGAACAGGCCAATGGCAATGTTGTGCTGATGGATGGTAAATTTGTTGAAGCGCCAGTTGTTAAAAAGGCGGAACGGGTCTTGGCTTTTGCGTCGCGGTTTTAGGAAAAGTCGGGTTTTCTTTTTTCCAAAAAAGCTTTGTACCCCGTCTTAAAATCCTGACTTGAAAAACGGCTCTGAAACCAATCCGTGGTTTGTTCCGAATTCGTAAATAAACCTGACTGATAGGCCGCAAACATTTGCTTTGTGACCGCTAAAGACTGGGTTGATAGGGCGGACATATTATTTGCATAGGCGAGGGTTTTAGCTTCCAGATTATCGACTTTAAAGATTTGGTTTATTAGGCCCATCTTTCGAGCGACCTTCGCCTGAATTGGCCGGGCCGAAAACAGCATATCTTTGGCGTGAGGAATGCCGACCGTTTCAATGAGTCGTTGTACATCAGAAAAGGGATAAACTAATCCAAGCTTTGCTGGCGTGATGGCAAATTTAGATGTCGCATCCGCAAACCGAATATCACAGGAAAGCGCAAGAGCACAGCCGCCGCCAACACAGGTTCCGCGTATCATCGCGATTGTAGGTAAAGGGAACGTCGCTAATGATTCCAACCCGTTGGATATACCAAGACTGGTTTTTTCCGCAGACTCGGGCGTTGAGTATAAGGTTTCAAATTCCGATATATCGGCCCCGCTCGAAAAATGCGCGCCATCACCTGTTACAATTAAAGCTTTAAGGCCTTTGTTTTTGGATGCGTTATTCAAAACTTCAGGGAGGTCATCCCACATTTTTGCATTAATAGCATTGCGACGCTTGGGTTGGGAGAGCGTTAGTTGACCAATGCTGGAGCTTAGCATTTCAAAGAGAATTTTAGCTGTCATAAGTCTCTCCTGAGAGTCGTTATGTGTGGCGTATAGAGAATTATGCCCCAAGACAAGCTGAAGAAAATAAGTGACGATAGCTCCAAAATCATTCAATTGCATATTTTGTGAATGACGTCATACTCTAACTATCTAATGATGATGAAAGATTGATTATGGCAAAGATACATGCGCGAACATGCCACCTTTGCGAGGCGAATTGCGGTATCTTGATGACCGTCGAAAACGGTAAGGTGACTAAGGTCACGGGTAATCCAGATCATGTTCTGTCTGAGGGCTATATCTGCCCCAAAGCCACCGCTATTTCCGATATACAAGACGATCCCGATCGTCTTCGGGTTCCCCTGAAAAAGGATGGTAAAGACTGGAAAGAAATCAGTTGGGATCAGGCGTTTTCTGAAATTGCGGCTAAACACCAAAAAATAATAAACGGGCCGAAAGTTGCTGGATTATATTTGGGCAATCCAAACGCACATAATTACTCCAATTCCTTTTCCATGCGGGGCTTAACCAAAGCTTGGGGCGCGCAAGGGATATATTCGGCGTCTACACTTGACCAACTGCCTCATATGATTTGCCAAAAATGGGTTTATGGACATAACGCGCTTTATCCTGTGCCTGACATTGATAGGACAATGTATATGTTGTGCGTCGGGGGTAACCCTTTAGCGTCCAATGGGTCACTCTGGACGGTACCTAATGTGAAAAAGCGTATCGAGCGGCTTAAAAAACGCGGCGGAAAATTTGTTGTAATTGATCCCCGGCGTTCTGAAACCGCGAAGATTGCCACGGCGCATCATTTTATTAAACCTGGCACAGACACAGCTTTGTTTTTAGGACTGCTCCTCGCCTTGGATGAGGCTGGTCTGGTAAATCCTGGGCGTTTGATGCCAATGTTAAAAGATTGGGATCTCGTATGGGCTGAAATCCATCAGTTCAATATAGATGATCTGTCCGCTTATTGTGGCGTGACGGTTGAGGATATGCGCGCAATAGCGACAGATTTAGGCAGCGGGCAGCCTGCCATAGTTTATGGCCGCATGGGCGTCTCGGTTGTTAAACATGGTACATTAAATCATTGGCTCATACAGCTGTTAAATATTTCGACTGGTAATATCGACCGGGAGGGCGGGCTTATGTTTCCTGACCCGATTATCGATCCTGTTGAGCGAAGCGGGACTGGGTCTTATGGCCGTTTTAATAATCGTTTGTCTGGACGCCCAGAAGTCTTGGGGGAATTACCTACTGCCGAACTAACGTCTGAAATTCTAACCGAAGGGCAAGGCCAAATAGGAGCTTTACTGACGATTGCAGGTAATCCCGTTCTTTCATCACCGGGCGGCCAACAACTTGATGAGGCCTTATCCAGTCTCGACCTAATGGTATCCATTGATATGTACATTACGGAAACAACTCGTCATGCAGATTATGTTTTACCGCCTTGCGGTCCCCTGGAACGCGACCACTACCCGCTATTCTTTACGCCTTTAGCTATTAGAAATTATGCTGTTTACTCTTCAGCCTTGTTTGAAAAAACAGAAGGCTCGAAAGCCGATTGGGAAATCATGATTGATTTGGAAAGCGCCATTCGCGCAGCTCAGGGAGATAATACGCCGCCCGATAAAATAGAGCCTAGCGTTATCCTTGATCAAATTCTGCAAGCATCACCGCATAAAATGTCTTTGGAAGAGTTGAAAAAGCATCCAAATGGTTATGATATGGGACCATTGAAACCGCGCTTACCAAAACGCCTAAAAACGCATGATAGACTCATTCATTGCGGGCCTGAAATGCCACTCAAAGACCTAGAGGCATTTAAAACCAGTTTCGAGAAGACCGAGACAGCTGGATTTAGCCTCATAGGCCGACGTCATATTCGGTCTAATAATAGCTGGCTTCATAATAGCCACCGTCTGATTAAGGGACCAAACCGATGCACATTGATGATGCATCCTGATGACGCGTATAACTTAGATATTGCGGATAACGATATGACCCTCGTTTACAATCATGTTGGGTCAGTTGAGCTTCCAGCGGAACTCACCGATGATATAATGCCCGGGGTTGTATCTATTCCGCATGGTTTTGGCCATAACAGAGATGGCGTGAAACTCTCGATTGCCGGGAAAAAGCCAGGAGTGTCCGTCAATGATTTGACTGACCCAGCAATTATAGATGACCTTTCCGGCAATGCTGTCCTAAACGGGGTACCTGTATCCATCGAAAAAGTAATTCAGTAAGAAGTTGAATAACATGACGAATGAGACAGTCGTTCTTATTACATTGATTGCTTATAAAGTTGTTTTACTAGCCGTTGGGTTATGGGCGTCAAAACGGGTTAAGACCGATGAGGATTTTTTCCTGGCAGGCCAAGGTCTGGGAGCATGGGTTGCAGGTTTGTCTTACGCCGCGTCGACATCATCCGCTTGGGTTCTATTAGGTTTTACAGGGCTTGTTTATTCTCAAGGTGTTGTTGGGTTGTGGTTGGTGCCAGGTATTTTTGGTGGATATATTCTGACGTGGTTAGTTATAGGTCCGCGCCTAAATTCCGAGACGTCGAAACGCGGACATATAACAATTGTTGACTATATAACCGATAGTCTTGATGCAAAATGGTCTCGGCTTATCGGCGCAGTCTGCGCATTTTTGATTCTTTTTTGTTTCGTTTTTTACATTAGTTCTCAGTTTCAGGCTGCAGGGAATGCGTTGACTGAAATATTTGGAATAAGCTCCACTGAAGCGATATTATTTGGCGCGCTTATCATTCTTGTTTACTGCCTTTTGGGCGGCTTTTGGGCAGCTTCAATAACGGATGCCTTGCAGGCTTGTGTTATGATGTTAGCCTGCGTGATTGTACCTATTGCGGCGGTTCATTCTGCGGGGGGATTGGGGGCCATAATAGACACATTACATACTAGCGAACATCATGATTATTTTAGCTTTACAGGAAAAGCTGCCGGCATTGCGGGTATAGGTGTTGCGTTAGGGTTGCTTGGCACGGGGCTAGGCGCTTTAGGACAACCGCAACTTTTAAACCGAATTATGGCGGTCAAATCACCAGCTGAACGACGAAAAGGGGCTGCGATAACAATTTTCTGGGGCCTTATTATTTATTCAGGTCTCATTTGTCTTGCCTTTGCCGGGCGCGCCACGGGTCTTGAGACAGGTCAGGAAGGCGTCTTGTTTGCGGCTGCGAAAGCCTATTTGCCAGCCGTCTTAGCAGGGATTGTGACCGCGGCCGTTTTGTCGGCGGTTATGTCAACGGTAGACAGCCTTTTACTCGCGGCCGCCTCTGCGGTTTCTCATGATATGGGGGGGGGATATTCAGACCCCAAGAAGGCTCTATTACTGGGGCGGTTGGCGATGGTGGGGGTTGCCATATTGGCAGTTTTAATGACGCTTTATCTACCTAAGGATATTTTTAGCCGTGTTCTATTTAGCTGGGTCGCACTAGGCGCGGCTTTTGGCCCAATTATCCTTATTAAAAGTTTGGGATGGAGGATTAAAAGCGGGTTCGTATTGGCCGCCATTTTGGCGGGCTTCCTTATTGCCGTTATTTTCTCAGGGATATCAGGTGCTAGCGCAGATGTTATAGAAAAATGGGGGTCATGGATTGTCGGGCTAGGAATTTTATTCGTAGGACGTAAATCTCGTGAGCCTGAAATTTCCTCTTAGATTGCAGTTCTTTCTTAAACCGCTTAGATAAGAAACATGTCCTCATCCAAAACGACATCTGCAAAGGCGGTACAATATGGTCCGGAGCTAATCGCCGACTTTGTCTCCAGATTACCTCATAAACCTGGCGTTTATCGTATGTTTGATGAGCATAAAAATGTTCTCTATGTCGGCAAGGCGAAAAATTTAAGAAAACGCGTCACAGCCTATACAAAGTATGACCGTCACACGATACGAATACAGCGTATGATACGGGCAACCCATGATATGGAATTTGTCATATGCGGTTCTGAAACCGAGGCGCTATTACTTGAAGCGAGCCTGATTAAGCGCTTGAAACCAAGATACAATATTTTACTTCGGGATGATAAGAGCTTTCCCTATATTCTTGTACGAAAGTCACATCCTGCGGCTCAAATTAAGAAGCACCGCGGAGCCCGCAATGTTAAGGGGGATTACTACGGGCCCTTCGCCAATGTTCATTCCGTCAATAGAACTTTGGATACCTTGCAGCGCGCATTTAGGCTTAGAAATTGCTCGGATAGTATTTACGAGTCTCGAACACGGCCTTGTATGCTTCACCAAATAAAACGATGTGCGGCCCCGTGCACAGGTGAGGTCACGCTCGAGGAATATGATAAGCTCATTGGTGATGCGCAGGATTTCTTGACAGGGAAGTCTGATAGACTACGTAAACGGCTTCAAAATCAAATGCGAGAAGAGTCTGCGAATCTAAATTTTGAAAAAGCGGCCGAGTATCGGGACCGTTTACAGGCTTTGTCCCATGTTAGCGGTTTAGGAAGCAACATAAATCCAACAACCTTTAAAGAAGGTGATGTCATTGGTATTCATTCAGAAGGAGGACAAAGCTGTATCCAAGTCTTCTTTTTCCGGTCTGGCTTGAATTGGGGGAATAGTTCGCATTTTCCGCGCCATTCAAAAGATGAAACACCTGCGCAAATTGTTGATGCCTTTATAGCGCAATTTTATCTGAATAAGCCTATTCCTAAAGCGATTTATGTCAGTGAGCTCGTTCCTAATCTAGATATATTGGAAATGGGTTTGTCTGAGCGGTCTGAGGGAACGGTAAAGATTTCGACTCCGATGAGGGGAGAAAAGAAATTACTTATCGATAGAGCTGTTAAAAACGCCCAAGAAGCCTTAGCTCGCAAAATGGCTGAAACCGCATCGCAAGAACGATTGTTAAAACAAGTCCAAGAGGTCCTTCAACTTGAAGAGATTCCTCAGCGAATCGAAGTCTATGATAATAGCCATATACAAGGAACTAACGCGACGGGCGCATTTATTGTTGCTGGTCCCGAGGGGTTTAGGCGCAAGCAGTATAGAACCTTCAACATTAAGGATGTAGAGACCGAACCCGGGGATGACTACGCGATGATGCGGGAGGTATTTAGACGGCGTTTTAAGCGATTGATGAAGGACGATACACTAGAGTGGCCGGACCTTGTGCTAATCGATGGTGGCAAGGGGCAATTATCATCTGTTGTCGAAATTATGGAAGATTTAGGCGTTTTAGAACGGACGACATTAGTGGCAATCGCTAAAGGACCTGACCGAAATGCAGGAAGAGAGACCTTTTTTATACCGGGGCGAGCTGCTTTCACATTGCCACCTAAAACGCCAGCATTGTATTACTTGCAGCGCTTGAGAGATGAGGCCCATCGATTTGCTATTGGTACCCATCGCGCAAAACGTAAAAAACAGATGAAAAAAAGTCCGTTAGATGGTATCCAAGGTATAGGCGCAGCGCGAAAGAAGGCCTTGCTCGCATATTTTGGCTCTGGCAAAGCAGTAAAGGCAGCGAGTCAGGAAGACTTGGTAAGGGTAGAGGGGGTCAGTCAAAAGCTGGCGAAAAGCATATATGACTACTTCAACGAATAAAGTAGATGAGAATCAAACGACAGCGACAAGCGGAGCTATCGCGGATGCGTTGACCCTTGTCAGGGTGGTTCTGGTCCCGGTCATAATGTTTTTGATAATTAAGGGGTGGCCAAATCTTGATATGGCTGTTCTTGCTTCTTCATTATTCATTGTGGCGGCTTTAACTGACTTTTTTGATGACTATTTTGGCGGTACTGAAAAGGCTGTGCATCGCAAATTTGGATGGTTTGATGACATAGCCGATATCTTACTGGTCATTGGCACATTAGCCGCGATGCTTTACGTTACTCACAAGAATGGATTTCTTGCCTGGACCTTTGCTATACCAGCGGGCGTGATAATTTTGCGGGAGGGTCTTGTAGGTCTATTAAAAGGATATCAAATGACAAAAACGGGCTGGCCAGAAACACGTTTCGGTGACCTCAAGAATGGACTAATTATGTTGGGGACATGTCTACTCTTGGCGTCACCTTGGTTGACAACTTGGATTGATCGCCTTTTGGCTGGGTCCGACAATGCAATGGACATTTATGGGTCAACATCTCCCTACGTTTGGCTAATTGGCGAGGGGATATTATGGATTGCGGCGATTATATCAATTATAACCGGGATAAAGCTTCTGACGACAAAGGTTGTTGCAAATGACGCTTAATTCCGACTTGCCCAAACGGAAGCTGGCTTGGTTACCCAATGCTTTGACTATATCGAGAATTCTATCTATCCCTCTGATCGTTTGGGGAATATTATCCATAGTAAATGGCTGGGGCGGAATATTATCTAAAGCTTGGGTTTTAGGGGGCTTGTTTGTACTGGCGTGCCTAACCGATTTTCTTGACGGATATTATGCCAGAAAGTGGGATTTGGTTTCGGGTTTTGGGCGGATGATTGACCCAATAGCGGATAAGCTTCTTGTTGCCGGCTGCCTAATTGCGTTCACAATAATTTCAAATGGACAATGGATGTTTTTGGTGCCGGCCTTGCTGATTATCGGACGGGATATTCTAGTATCTGGCGTCCGAGAACATGCGGCCTTGGAGGGTAAGGTTATGCCGCCAACTAACTTAGCCAAATGGAAAACGGCTTGCGAGATGTTAGCCATAGCGGCGTTGATTTTCTGGGTTATTGGCAAGGCCTATTTACCAATCGATATTGCGGTTCACACCGTGTATGGCGGGGCAAAAACCGTTGGCTTAGTCCTCCTGTGGTTAGCAGCTCTGCTATCCGTTTATACTGGCTCGCTATACTTCAGGGCCGCGCTTAAATAGATATCTTACCGCGTACCAATTGGTCGTAATCTGACGCTAGGGCATGACACACTTCACCAGGTGTGTATTTTATGCCTTGGATTTCGCGTACAGGCGTGACTTCTGCAGCCGTTCCCACCACAAAACATTCATCAAAATGATCGAGCTCAGCGGGGTAAATGTCACGCTTATAAACTTTATATCCGCGTTTCTTAGCCAGTTTAACAACAGTATCATGGGTGATGCCTTCAAGTAGTATGTCATTCGTCGGCGTGTGAAGCTCATGGCCGCGAATCAAAAAGATATGCGCGCCAGTACACTCCGCAACGCGTCCTCTATAATCAAACATTAGCGCGTCATCAAAACCTTTGGCTTGGGCTGCGTCTTTGGACAGTGTACAAATCATATAAAGACCTGCCCCTTTTGATTTACAGGGGATTGTATCAGGGGCTGGACGTTTCCAATCCGCTATACACATTCTTATACCCTTCATTTTGTCTTCGAAGTAACTGCCCCAATGCCAACATGCGACGCCAAGATGAATTTTGTTATTCTTAGAGGCGACACCCATCATATCTGAACCACGCCAAGCAAAAGGACGCATATACGCGTCACCTAGGCCAGATTTAGCAAGAGTTTCTTTACAGGCCGCGTTAATTTGATCAGGAGAAAAGGGAATTTCATAACCCATATATTTAGCTGAGTTTATGAGCCGCTGCGTATGGTCTTCCAGGCGAAAAACCTGTCCTTCATAAGCGCGATTTCCCTCAAAGACTGCTGATCCATAATGTAGTGAATGTGTAAGTACATGGACCTTGGATTCGCGCCAATCCACGAACTCTCCATCTATCCAAATTTGACCATCTCTATCGTGATAAGCTTTTTCAATCATTTCATTTGCCTGCTTGCGGTCATTTCTATTTCGCGGCATTGTTTACAGTGAAACTGGGAAGTCAATGAAAAGTCGAAAAGGAATTCAATTTATTGCCTCGTGAATCCGAAAACTTAGACCGCAGGGATATACATTTATTGGTCGTGGACGATGATGACCGTATTCGGGATCTCTTAAAGCGCTATTTGGCTAAAGCTGGATTTCGCGTGTCTTGCGCTTTCGATGCAAGAACCGCCCGAGCTAAAATGGAAGGGCTGACGTTTGATATGATTATTCTCGACGTTATGATGCCAGGCGAAGATGGAATGCAGCTAACCCGTGCGTTGCGTGAATATGATGATATTCCAGTAATCCTTTTAACAGCTAGAGGTGAGATTTCTGACAAGATTGAGGGCTTAAAGGCAGGGGCAGATGACTACCTCGCGAAACCGTTTGAGCCGGAAGAACTGGTTCTTCGTATCGAAGCGATTTTTAAACGGATGGGAACATCGGGCCGTAGTCAAATTATTCATTTTGGTCCTTATCAGTTTGACCTTGAGCGTCAGGTTCTAACAAAAGATCAACTGCGCGTACGTTTAACAACTGGAGAAGAAGCTCTTTTGACGCTCCTTGCGCGCCGCGCAGGGAACACGGTAAGTCGTTTCGCATTATCCGAAAAAATTGCCGCAAATTCGGAACGTGCTGTGGATGTTCAAATGACGAGGTTGCGCCGCAAAATTGAAGAAAATCCAGCCGAACCTGATTATTTAATTACGGTTAGAGGTCAGGGATATCGCCTATTAGGTGATGCGGTTTAATGCCTTTTAAGGCCTATTTACCTAAAGGTCTATTTGGCCGGGTTCTTCTTATTATCATGCTGCCTATCGTAATAATGCAAATGGCCGTCGCCTATTTCTTCTTTAATGCCCATTGGAACCAAGTAACCGCGAATTTGTCCGATTCTGTGGCGGCAGATATATCCGTTGCAATACAGCTTTATAAACAAGACCCAACCTCGGAACGGGCTACTGGCCTTGATAATATGTTACGTCCGAACATGGAGCTCTCTATAGCACTGGATGAAGATGATCGATTGCCACTTACAACGCGAGATTCCTTCTTCTCTAATTTAGATAAGACCTTACGCAGAGCCTTAACGAATAGTCTGACGGACGAGTTCTGGTTTGATACCACACGTTACCCCAATCATATTGATATACGTGTGGCTGTAGATGAGGGCGTATTACGCTTTATTGCGGCGCGCGACCGCGTGTTTGCGCCAACCGGATATGTATTTATATTCTGGCTGATAACGGCAACGGTTCTACTATCCCTTGTGAGTATATTTTTCATTCGAAATCAAGCCAAGCCTATCTCTCGGCTAGCTGACGCGGCTGATGCCTTTGGGCGGGGACAAGATATTTCATCTTATAAACCCTCGGGGGCCTCCGAAGTCAGACTAGCCGGGCAATCCTTCCTTAAGATGAGAAACCGGATTAAGCGCCATCTTGAACAAAGAACGACGATGCTGGCGGGCGTTTCTCATGATTTACGAACGCCGCTGACCCGATTAAAGTTACATTTGGCCATGCAAAGCCCATCGGAAGATAACGAGGCCGCGAAGCAGGACCTACGTGATATGGAGTCTATGCTGGACGGGTACTTAGATTTTGCACGCGGTTTAACTGGAGAAATTGCTGAGGAAGTTGACGTAAAGATTTATTTGCAAGGTCTTGTAACCAAATCTAATTATAAGAATATTCAGTTGCTTAGTTTGAATGATATAAAAATATCGATTAGGTCTCAATCTTTTGAAAGAGTAATTATAAATCTTGTATCTAACGCCCTTAAATATGGGGAGAAGTGCTTCATAAATGTTCATGAAGACGATCAGAATGTTTATATTAATGTTGAAGATAATGGACCAGGGATTCCGCCGGAACGCAGGGAAGAAGCCTTTGGTGTTTTTCAGAGATTAGACGCTGCAAGAAATCAAAATGTTGAGGGCGTTGGACTCGGATTATCAATCGCGCGCGATATTACACAAATCCATGGCGGGAATTTAAGACTGGATGACAGTGATATGGGCGGCTTGAAAGCGATTATCCGCTTACCAAAATCGCTCTAATCATCAGCAAGTTCTTTGGCGCGTTTTAATGCCGCTTGTACTGTTTCACGCATAAGCGAGGCTAACCCTTGGGCTCCCATTAAAACATCGAGTGCTGCGGCTGTCGTTCCGTTTGGAGAGGTAACATTCTGACGAAGTTCAGAAGCAGACGCGTCCGTTTGGGCCAATAATGCAGCGGCTCCAATGACTGTTTGCCGCGCAAATTCGGGGGCAATGTCAGCGGGCAGTCCAATATGTGTAGCTGCTGTTTCCAAGGATTCTACCATATGAAAAATGTAAGCTGGTCCAGAGCCTGATATGGCGGTTACTACATCGATAAGATGTTCATTAGCGACATGACGGACTTGTCCTGTTGCCGATAAAAGGTTTTCAATCATTGTTATTTGCGTATCAGTAGCTTTTGAGCCTTTGGTGTAGGCTGTTATACCTTGACCGATGGCTGCCGGTGTATTGGGCATGGCTCGTACAATTAATCGTCCTGGAAATGCGTTTTGAAGACTGTTCATCGAGGTGCCCGCTAAAATCGAGATGATGACCGCATCCTCTGCCAAATGAGGTTCTAAAGACGGGGCAATGACACCGAAAGCTTGTGGCTTGATCGCAAGCAACACATATCTGACTGACTTAATACTGTTAGAGGCTTTTTTTATGTGTTTCGAGCCAGAGCTTTTGGCAGCTTTTGCGGCCTCTCCAAGATTGGGATCAAGAATAATAAGGTTTTCAGGTTTTATGATTTTGGATTTAAGCCAACCAGAAATGAGAGCGCCGCCCATTTTTCCTGCGCCAATAACGAGGTGAGTATGTTGTTTAGGCATGTGTTTAGGGGTTTGCCGCAATATCAACGAGAGCTGAGGTTAACGCGTCTTCAGGTGACCTTCCTGCCCAAATGACATATTGACTGGCTGGATAGCCGCGCTCGGCTGCGTCTAACGCTAGCGCTAGCATATCCATGGCTTGTTCCATCTTTAAAACAGCGCCGCCTCTGAGCGAGACTGCATTTCTATAAACAAGAGCTTGGTTTTTATCCCAATAGTCAAAATGCCCTGCAATTAATCTCTCATTTATTAAGGACATTAAGCGGCAAATGTCATCGGAGCGCCCGCCTGGCGTTTTGCCTTCAAAAATTAGGAATAGTTGAATTTGTTCAGTTCCTAGGTTCCATGTGATGGATACGTCATGGTCACACCACAGACCGGGGAGCGAAATATGAATTTCGTTTATATCCACCCGTTCGTAGTCGTAATTTTCTGCAATGGCTAAACGTGAGAATGTGTCGAGAGGGTTTTTACGAACAGACATGGATCCGTTTAAGGACGGACTAGGTCTTATAAATCTGTCATCAGCAAAGCTCATTGCGCGTACCCATAAAATGAATCGAAAAAGCGATTCTTCTTGTGGTTACGCTAACCAGATTGGAACAATTTACAAGATATTGTGAATTTCACTTTGTTGATAACTATATTTAGGGCCGATCACTGGATTTTAAGAAGCTTTTGTAGTCGGAGCCCACTGTGGAAACTTGGTCATGATTGCTATGAACAAGTCTGACTCAATATGCCGAGTTAGCCAATTTTGAAGATTAGAATAGGGATTGGAGTTCCACCAATTGATATCTGTATTCGCAAATTGACGAATGAATGGGAAAATTGCGATATCGGCATAGCTTTGTTTATTTCCCAACAAGAATGGCGTGTTTGCGAGTTTGGTATTGAGCAGGGCTAAGTGTTTTTCTGCGCTTTCTCTATGAGACAAATCTAGCTCGCCGCGATTTACCTTCTTGTAGCGGCTCGCATATTTATAGCGATCTAAATGGAATTTAAAGGGGCCATCATTGTCTGAGATTAACGCCGCCGCGCTTTTTTGATCACAGTCCAACCAGCCAAGGGGATCATTGTGCTTAAGCGCATATTGCATCAATTGCAGACTTTCTTCGATAACGCCACCATCATCTTTAATGAAGACTGGAACCGTGCCTTTCGGAGAAACTTCCAACATATGCGCAGGTTTTTCACGCAAGACCACTTCACGATGATTATAATCCAATCGGCTAACATGAAGCGCCATGCGGCCTCTCATGGCATATGGACAGCGCCTAAAAGAATAGAGAATAGCTTTTGTCATAATTCAAGTATAAGTCATTTTTAGATTTGTAAGGTAAATGATGAACGTTAAAATGCCTAGAGTATTTTAATAGACGAGAGGCATTGAGAGACTATTCTCTAATTGCCTTGTATTCTTAAGTGGCTTTCCTAAGAGCAAAATCAGAATTCTATTTTTTTGCCATCCCAGGCGAATAGGGCGCCGGTGTTTTCGCTAGATACATCATCGATGACTTTAATCATCTTTTTCGCGCTGAACTCTGGCGTGAATAATTTTCCTTCGGGTACATTGCCTTGAAAGGGCGCGGATAGGCCCGTGTCAACGGTGCCGGGATGTAGCCCGCAAATAACGGCTTTTGGGCGGCGTCTTCCAAATTCGATGCTCAGCGTTTTGAGGAGCATATTCAGCGCCGCTTTGGAGGCGCGGTAAGCATACCAGCCGCCAAGTCTATTGTCTGAAATACTCCCGACCCTGGCCGATAAAGCGGCGAAAACCGTTTTCGTGTCAGGACGTAGAAGGGGCAGAAAGTGCTTCGCGCAAAGAGCCGGCCCAACCGTATTGACCTCAAAGGACTTTAGGAAACTACCGTGGTTAATGGCTCTCATGTTTTTCTCGGGGCTTATCCCTTCGCCGTGCAGAAGACCTGTCGCAATGAGTATAATGTCAAATGGGCCGCTCTCTTTTAAGATTGTTGCGCTGGCGGCTACGCTGTCCTCATCGGTAAAGTCCATCGCCATGGCGCTGACTTTTCCTTCGGTGTTTGCATGGGGCTTTCGGCTTAGGGCAAATATTTCTTTGACCTGCGGGCTTTTTTCAAATTCAGCGAGAAAGGCCTGTCCAATTCCGCCGCTCGCCCCGACGATGATGACGCGTAGATCTGGGCCGAAACTGTTGAGTAATTTAGTCATGACAGGCGCTTATCTCTTTTACGCCCAACCGAAAGGGGCCATCACGTCCATCGGCTAAGATTATTCCCAGCGATTGAACTTTTGATACATCGAACTTAACCCCGACGACGGCCTGCCCATGCACGGAGGCTTTCACATTTTCAAATGCCACAATAACGTCGTCCCAATCCCCGGTAGTGGTTTGTGGCAGCGGCGCTTGAAATGAGACTTGCCGCCAGCCGTATCTGGCATCGGTTCTCAAGGTGAGTTTATACTTTCGTCCGTCTGATTTAATCCGGAGTTTTAGGGCGCTGAACTTACTGAGGGCGGCAGGCGGCACAACGCGCCGAATAGAAGAAAACCCGCCGCCATTCGTATTAATTATGCCGTCAAAGACCATGTGATCGTCATAAAACTTTGGCCCGCCAGAGGAGCGCCCACCCATCACGCCGTCATTGACAGATCGCCATTGCTTGACGGCTTCAGCCGAATTTAATGTCATGTTCACAGGGCA
>CAZJRU010000013.1:0-21319 GCA_964548315.1 uncultured Hellea sp. | reverse complement strand
CAGACGCCGTCCCTGGCGGAACAGGACTCAATGCTGATATTTCGTCTTAAAATCCTGCGATGGCTACAGGACGAAGCGCCAAATAGCTTTAGACCCCATAGCTTAAGACCCAGCGTCCTAAGACCCAGCGCATTAAGAAACAACGAGCAGGGGTTCTCACTTTTAGAACTATTGGTTGTGCTGACAATAATGGCCTTGATGCTGTCAATGGTCAGCATACGCATGGTCGACAACATCGAAGGCTCACGCTTTATACGCACCGCAGAGGCCGCCGTCGCAGATGTTTTAATCATACGGGTGGAGGCCATGACAAACGCCAAACCGCGCAGCCTCATTACGAATTCAGCGCCAGTTGATAAATATAAAGATCGTCAACAAACCCATCTTAGACGCCTGGATGTTCCTGAAGGGTGGCAGGTCGAAGGGGATGCTATTGAGATATCTGCAAGTGGTGTGTGTTCGGGCGGAATTTTAGCGCTGACAAATCCGAAGGGGCGTAAAATTGTGTTTCGTCTCGAAGCTCCGCGTTGCAAGCCTGAGCGTTTGAATATTAACGGATGATAGAAAATTAATTTAGGACGCCATTATGACTGCATTAAATCGACGCTTTGTTCTCTTAGGGTTATCGGGCACCGTGCTTACAGCTTGCGAAACCCTTGACCCCGCTATTATTGAGGGCGTGCTGGGAGGGTTTGGAGGCTTGACCCAAGCCGATGCGGCGCTGGGTATTCGCGCCGCGCTTGATAAGGGCGTTGGTAATGCGATTTCAAATGTTGGCATATTGGACGGATTTTTAGGCAATAGCCTAGTGCGCATTCCTCTACCCAAAGTCCTGCAAGATGTTCAAAGCTATCTTAGACCTCTTGGCGCGGATGGGTTATTAGTTGAGTTGCAGCAGCAATTAAACCGAGGCGCAGAAAAGGCCGCGCCAATCGCAAAAGATATTTTTCTCGGGGCTATTCGCGATCTGTCCATTACTGATGCTATCAATATCGTGCGCGGTCCTGATAATGCGGCGACTGAATATTTGTCAGAAAGAACAAGCACAAAACTGAGCCAACTTTTTTCGCCTATTATGGAAAATGCGTTAAACCAAACCGGCGCGCTGCAGATCGTTGATCAAGTATCAAGTAGTTTAAATAATGTTCCGTTTGGGCCAAACCTTGGCGTTGATGCTCGTAATGATCTTATCTCTCATGGGGTTAATTATGGCCTCAAAGGCGTATTTTACTACATCGGCGAGGAAGAAAAAGCGATCCGCGAAAACCCGGCTAAGCGCACAAGTGAAATTTTACGCCGTGTCTTCGGAAACACGATCTAGTTAAAAACGTTGCAATTTAAAATATTGCGACAAAATATTGAAAATTTTTGTCGCTTCCTGCAAAGCTTGGCCGTATAAACCTAGCGAACAATAAGGATTACGTAATGGTACAGCTTAGTCTGCCTAAAAACTCTAAAATAACTAAGGGTAAGTCTTGGCCGGCGCCTCAGAGCGGGAAACGAGTCAAAACTTTCAAGATTTACCGCTATGATCCCACCGATGGCGGAAACCCTTATTGGGATAGCTATCAAATTGATTTGGATGAATGTGGGCCGATGGTCCTCGATGCCTTGTTTAAAATCAAGAATGAAATTGACCCTACATTGGCTTTCCGGCGCTCATGCCGCGAAGGCGTTTGCGGATCATGCGCGATGAATATTGGCGGGCGCAATACTTTGGCGTGTACGAAAGCGATAGAAGATGTCGCGGGTAAGGATATTACAATTTCGCCTCTGCCCCATATGCCGGTTGTCCGTGACCTAGTCCCCGATTTGTCAAACTTTTACAAGCAATACGCCTCTATTGAGCCGTGGCTGCAAACCTCAACAGCAGAACCTGAGACAGAGCATGTCCAGACGGTTGAGGACCGCGATAAGCTCGACGGCTATTATGAATGTATCCTGTGTGCGTCATGTTCAACGTCATGCCCCTCTTATTGGTGGAACGGTGATCGTTATCTTGGACCGGCAGCGCTTCTGCAAGCGCATCGCTGGTTAGTGGATAGCCGTGATGATGCCAAAGCGGCTCGTTTGGACAAGCTTGATGACCCGTTCAAGCTTTATCGCTGCCACACGATTATGAATTGCGCCAATGTGTGTCCGAAGGGATTAAATCCGGCCAAAGCTATTGCTGACATCAAAAGCATGATGATTGAACGGGCTTAATCTTCACTTTGGAATCATGGCCCGCCTTGCGGCTTGACCCCGTCTCCTGCGCCGCTTAATTGAGATTAGCCTTAACCGAGTGTTCTTATATGTCTGTTTCTAATTCTAATGACGTCGTCCTTGTATCCCAGAGGCGGGTTCACTGTGACGGGGGAGGCGGGGCTTTAGGTCACCCAAGAACTTATTTGGATATGGGAACGGATACGCAAGTCACGTGTAAATATTGCGGGCGTGTTTTTAAATTAGATGAAAACGCGGCGGTCCACGATCATCATTAATTGAGCTGAAAGCGGTAGCGTTTAAGGACGCCAACTGCGGGCTCGGCGTTTCCGCCAACAGTCTTGGGATGAAAACGCGTTCGAAGCGCTGCGCGTTCTGCGGCTTTGACGAAAGACTTACTATACTTAGCGGCTTGAACGCTGACCAGTTCGGTCAGAGCAACACGCCCAGTATCATCGATGTTTAGTTTTAACGTCACAACAGCTTCAACATTGCTGCGCATGGCCCGGCGCGGGTAGCGTGGGTTCACATTCCGCCTAATTTTGGGCGGAACAATTTCTAAGGCTGCAACGGGCGTTGGCGTTGGCGCAATGGGCTCTGGCGGAATATAAACAGGGGCGGGGACTTTGCGCGGCCCGCCGGCAAGGGCGCCATCTGGAATGTTTTCAGGTATAGGGCTTTTTTGGTCTTGCAGTTTGCGGTCGGGCGGCGCGGCTTCAGTCTCAGAACTTTGGAGCTTTTCGCGAATGTCGCTAATTTCGGCGTTACGAGAGCCAAGTAACGTCTCGCCCCATTTACTAGCATAGCTGTTTAGCGCGGTTAATTTGTCGGTCTTTGTGATTGCAGGGTCGTAAATGATTTCCGTTAAGTCTACCCATTGCTCGGATTCATAGCTGTGTATGACGCTAAGCTGTGCCTTTACGGATGAGAGCCGGTTGCTAGTTGGGTAGGTTGTTAGAAAATCTTGAAGACGGGCGCGCCGTAGGGGGGCTTGGGTTTCGGAAATGGCTTTTCTGTAAGTCGCGAGCTCTGCGCGCACAAATTCATCGGTTTTCTGGGGCACGGATATGCCAGGACTTGTCACGTAAACAAGCGCGATTATGATCAACAAGGCAAACGCAGCGGCGAGCCAAATTAACTTGTTTTGTCTCGGCGATATGGCCTTTATGTCTTCTTGTGGATCGTCAATCGACTGATACACTTTACCCTCCCGGTATCCGGCTTGTCACTATGACTTTCAAGACAATTATATACGGCAAAATTGGGGCAAGCTATTGAATAAAACATTTCAGAGCGCCAAAAGAACCCATTAAAAGGATTCTCATGTCAGCAAATGTGCCCGTAGATAAAAACTCCCATGTCGTGCTCGTTGACGGCTCGGGCTATATTTTTAGGGCTTATCATGCCTTGCCGCCTTTGACTCGCAAAACGGATGGATTGCCAATCGGCGCGGTCGCAGGTTTTTCTAACATGCTTTTTAAATTGCTTCGGGGGCAAATTGATGAGGATAGGCCGACGCATTTCGCCGTCATTTTTGATAAAGGTAGCTATACCTTTCGCAATGATATCTTCCCAGAATATAAAGCGAATAGGTCTGAAACACCCGAAGACCTTATTCCGCAATTTCCTTTAACACGCGATGCAACGAGGGCCTTTGGCGCGCCGGCTATTGAAATGGAAGGCTTTGAGGCGGATGACCTGATCGCGACTTATGCCAAGCAGGCTGAGGCAAAAGGCGCGCGGGTGACCATTATTAGCTCCGATAAAGACCTGATGCAGCTTGTATCTGATCAAGTGTCGATGCTTGATACGATGAAGAATAAAGAAATAGGTCATGATGAGGTCGTCGCCAAATTTGGCATGGGCCCTGAAATGGTGACCCAAATTCAAGCGCTGGCGGGAGATAGCGTCGATAATATTCCAGGCGTTCCCGGTATTGGGGTGAAAACCGCTGTTTTGTTATTGAATGAATACGGAGACCTCGAGACTTTACTTGAGCGCTGTGATGAAATTCCGCAAAAAGGCCGCCGCGAAAAAATGATGGCCAATATTGATAATGCCCGCGTATCTCTAGAGCTCGTCACCCTTAAAACAGATGTCGATGTTGAGGTGGATTTGGAAGACTTAGCGGTGACGGACCCTGACACCGAGCAGCTGTTTGATTTTCTAGAGGAGATGTCCTTCCGAACGCTTACGGCGCGAGTGCGGGCAGCTCTGGGAGAGGGGGAGACGGACGGCCTGCGCATGGATGACACCAAACCAACTCTTGAAGGACCTGGACATCGGCAAACACCCGAAAATGTTACCTTTGACAAATCCAAATACGAATGCGTAACAACACAAGAGCGCCTCGCCCATTGGATTAAACGTTGTCAGGATTCGCCCGTCATTGCCGTTGACCTTGAAACCAATAGTCTGGATAGCGCCGCGGCGAACCTCGTGGGTATTTGCCTCGCCGTGGCTGATAATGAAGCCTGTTATATTCCCCTGGCGCATGTCGGGGATAATGACGGCGATATGTTTGGCGGCGCGGCGCCTAAACAGCTTGGTTTTCAAAGCACTTTACAAGCTTTGAAACCCGTATTGGAGAGCCCGTCTATTTTAAAGATTGGGCAAAATTTCAAATATGATTTGGGTGTATTCCAACGTCATGACATTTACCCCGCGCCCTATGATGACACCATGTTGATTTCATATGCCCTAGCGAGCGGTTTGCACGGGCATGGCATGGATTACCTCGCAGAAACATTTTTTGGTTATAAGCCCATTAGTTTTAAAGAGGTTGCCGGCACAGGTAAGAAACAAAAGACATTTGATCAAATCGGACTGGAAGAGGCCACGCCTTACGCCGCAGAAGATGCAGATGTAACATTGCGCCTTTGGAAGTTTCTCAAACCAAAATTAGCAGCCCAGCAAGTGACGACAGTTTATGAAACACTCGAGCGCCCGCTTCCCGCAGTCATTGCGGCGATGGAAAATCACGGGATCAAAGTTGACCGCGCTGATCTTGCGCGTTTGTCATCTGACTTTGCGCAGAAAATGGCGGGGCTTGAGGCCGAAGCTTATGAGTTAGCCGGGACACAATTTAACCTCGGATCGCCTAAACAACTTGGGGAAATTCTATTTGACCAAATGGGACTTGAAGGCGGAAAAAAGACAAAAACAGGGGCTTGGCAAACTGGGGCAGGCGTTCTGGATGATCTTGCGGCGGCTGGCGAAAAGTTACCCCAAACGGTTTTAGACTGGCGTCATTATTCGAAGTTAAAATCAACATATACGGATGCTTTGGTAAATCAGATAAACCCTGTCACAGGCCGCGTGCACACAAGCTTTTCCCTTGCGTCAACGACCACGGGACGTTTGTCGTCATCCGACCCGAACCTTCAGAACATTCCAATTCGGACAGAAGAAGGACGAAAGATACGCGACGCCTTTATCCCTGAAGACGGCCATGTCTTGGTCGCAGCAGATTACTCTCAAATCGAGTTACGTCTCTTGGCCCATGTCGCAGATTTATCAACAATGAAACAGGCTTTTGCAGACGGTGTTGATATCCACGCGCTCACGGCAAGTGAGATGTTTGGCGTTAGCCTAGAAGAGATGGACCCTGCCACGCGCCGCCGCGCTAAGGCCATTAACTTCGGGATTATATATGGTATTTCAGCCTTTGGGTTGGCCAATAATTTGGGCATATCTCGCACTGAGGCCAGTGCCTATATTAAAAGCTATTTTGAAAAGTTCCCCGGAATTAAAGCCTATATGGACGCGGCCAAAGCCGAAGCGCGGGAATATGGCTATGTAAAAACCCTCTTTGGCCGCAAATGTCATATTAAAGGGATTACCGATCGCAACCAAGCCGTCAGAGGTTTTGGCGAGCGGCAAGCCATCAACGCTCCGATACAAGGCGCGGCGGCAGATATTATGCGGCGCGCTATGGTGCGTATGCCCGCCGCCATTGCGCCGATCGAGGGCGCGAGGATGCTATTGCAGGTTCATGATGAATTGGTCTTTGAAGTTCCTGAAACGCGCTCTCAGGCCTTGATTGATGTGGTGAAGACAACAATGGAAAACGCCGCCATGCCTGCGGTGAATATTAGTGTGCCTTTGGAAGTCGAAGCTCACGCGGCGAAAAACTGGAATGATGCTCATTAGCAGTTCTTGACTCAATCCTGCGCGGCGCTTAGTGAGCGCGTCATTGCGCCGATTTGATAGTTATTGCGGGCGTCAAATTAAATTCCGCTAAAAGGGTCTACATGCCAGTTCCAGTCATTGTTTTAAATTTTGGTCACAGTGTTTTGCGTTCACTTGATGATTACAATGCTGCGGCGAGTGAGATTTATCGCCATTACCGGCGCGGTCAAAATGTTGTCGCTGTGACGTCAGCCCAAGGTGACCAGACAGATGTTCTCATGGCGGAAGCGCGTCAGGTTGGGCCAGAAGGCGCGGCGAAGAATCTCCCTGAGCTTGTTCAGCTTGGCGAGCGCCGCTCAGCCGCTTTACTCGCCTTGGCCTTAGAGCGCATTGGCGCGCCCGCCTTTGTCAGACAAGCTCGCGATTTGGGTCTAAAGGCAAAAGACGCTGCGCTCGTTGATTTAGATGTTGGTCAATTAGAAGACGACTTAAAGAACCACGATATTGTTGTTATGCCGGGCCATGTGGCTATTGGCGAAAAGGACCGCTCCGTTTTGTTAACCGAAGGGGGCTCTGATTTGACAGCGCTTTTTGTCGCGAAGAAACTTGGCGTACAGGCTGTTTTATTAAAAGACGTCGAAGGCGTTTTTGATCATGACCCTAAACAAGCAGGCCCAGCCCCTGAGCGTTACGATACCATATCCTACGCCGATGCGCGCGAGAAAGCCGCGCCGCTTATTTCGCCAAAGGCCCTAGATTACGCCCAGGCTAATTCTATCTCCTTTGGCATCGGAAAGCCGGCTATCCCTAGCTTTACAACAATTGGCGCAACGACAGGGACGACATCTCCTCTGACATCGCCCAAGAAATTGAAAATCGCTATGATGGGCTGCGGAAGCGTTGGCGGCGGAGTTTACAGGCGCGTCGCGGCCAATTCGGACCGTTTTGAAATCGTCAAAATTTTAGTCAGAGATGTTCAAAAATATATCGACCAAGGTTATAACCCTGCGGACTTAACCACCTCTTTTGATGATGTGCTGGCATCAAAACCGGATATTTTCATTGATGTTTCAGGCCCCATCGACCCTGCCTTGGATTATTGCAAAACTATGCTGGGCATGGGCGTTCATGTCGTAAGCGCAAATAAGCAAGCTATCGCGGCGGGCGGGCAAAACCTTATCGACTTTGCGCGCGATAATAACGCGCAGCTTATGTTTTCATCCGCTGCGGGGGGCGGCATGCCTGTGCTTGAGATGTGTATGCGAGAACGCGGACGTATTACACGCGTCGAAGCTCTTTTAAACGGCACAACCAATTATATGCTCGGTGAAATCAGCGCGGGGAAATCTTATGCCGACGCTCTGAAAGATGCTCAAGACAAAGGCTTTGCAGAAGCTGATCCGTCAAGCGATGTCAATGGCGGTGACGCGGGCGCTAAAATCAGGTTGATTGCTCTTTTAGGATTTGGAGAAGAAATCGTCCTTGACGATATTCCAAGAGATACAATCGAAAATTTCGCGCTGACCGGGCCGCCTAAAGGGGCGATGAAACGTGTTGCCACTTGCTGGAAAGATCAAAACGGATTTTCAACGAAGCTCGAACTTAAAGACCTCTCTCTAAATAATTTTATAGCGCAGGCTGATGGTGAGGAGGCCCATGCTATTTTCTATTTTGAAGATGGGGATGAATATAAAATCCGCGGTAAAGGGGCCGGGCGTTGGCCCACAACAGAGTCGGTTATGGCGGATTTATTCGACATATCGGCGACCTATTTTTAGAACTTGAGCCAAGCCCCCGTCATTGTTTGGTTTCGCCGCGACTTAAGGCTTGCGGATAACCCAGCCCTCAGCGAAGCCGTTAAGACTGGGCAGCCTCTCATTTGCCTCTATATTTATGAAGATAATTGTGCGCGTCCATTAGGCGCCGCGAGCCAGCTGTGGCTCCATCATAGCCTCATAGATTTATCCAAAGAGCTTGCTGAAATAGGCGCGAATTTAGTCCTTCGCAAAGGCGACGCGCATCAAATTTTGAGTGAGCTTATGCATGCTACTGGCGCAAATTCTGTCTATTGGAACCGGCGATATGCGGAAGACGCCCGTAACCGCGACGCAGATACCAAGGCAGATTTGTCCGAGCGCGGGGTTAACGTTAAAAGTTATCGTGCCAACCTTTTGTCGGAACCGTGGAGCGTGAAAACCAAAACCGATGGATATTATAAAGTATTCACACCCTATTGGCGCAGAGCTCAAAGTTTCATTGATATGAGTGACCCTATCGATGCGCCGCAAAACCTAAACGGATTTCACGAAGATTTAGTCAGCGATGAATTGAGCGATTGGGGTTTATCTCCGAGCTCTCCTGATTGGGGTCAAAAACTCCTGCCGCACTGGTCGATTGGCGCAGAGGGTGCCGCTCAGGCCTTAGCGGAATTTGTTGGCGGGCCTGTTGTAGACTATCCAGAGGACCGTAACAGGCCGGATAAAACACGCGGGACGTCCAGACTTTCAGCGCATTTGGCGTTTGGCGAAATATCGCCCAAGCAAATTTGGCATGCCTGCAAAGATAATATCGAGAAAGCTCAAAAGTTTCTGGCCGAAATAGGATGGCGCGAGTTTTCCTATGTCCTGCTGTTTCATAACCCGAATTTAGATAACGAAAATTTCAAACCAGCCTTTGATGCCTTTGAATGGAACCAAGATGATGAGGCCTTGCAGAGATGGCAAATGGGACAAACGGGGTACCCCTTTGTAGATGCGGGAATGCGTCAATTATGGCAAACAGGCTGGCAGCATAACCGCGTGAGAATGGTGACGGCCAGCTTCTTGATTAAGCACCTATTGATTGATTGGCGGGAGGGCGAAAAATGGTTTTGGGATACATTGGTAGACGCCGACCCCGCCAGTAATGCGGCCAGTTGGCAATGGGTTGCGGGAAGCGGCGCCGATGCCTCGCCATATTTCAGGATATTTAATCCTTTTACTCAAGGCGAAAAGTTTGACCCAGATGGACTTTATGTTCGTAAATATGTGCCCGAGTTAAAGCTCATGCCAAATAAATTTATCCATCGCCCCTGGGAGGCGCCAGCTTCGGTTTTAAAAGAGGCCAATGTAAGGTTAGGTGAGACCTACCCGCACCCGATAGTAGATCATAAATTTGCGAGAGAGCGCGCCCTAGAAGCTTATAAAAAGACCCGGAGCTAATCGCGCTTTTGTGAGTAATCGTTATTTCAATATTGATAATATGTCGGTATGTAAGCGCCATGAACTATATATTGAAAACATCTATCACCGCACTCTCGGCAGCGATCCTTTTGGGCTGCGGCGCAGCCCAGTCGACAGCGCCTGAACAAAATAATATTGCCACGGCTACATCTAGCGAAGCCCAGAATAAAACCCAAATTCAAACAGTGTCTTCTAGGCAAACCGAAAAAGCCATTCTCGCCGGTGGGTGCTTTTGGTGCATGGAATCAGATTACGATAAATTACCTGGCGTGATTAATGTTGTCTCTGGTTTCTCAGGCGATGATCTTAGAAACCCCACCTACCGTAATCATGCGCAGCATGTTGAAGTCGTGGAGGTGACTTATGACCCCGCGAGAGTCAGCTATGACGAGATATTAGATTACTATTGGCTGCATATTGACCCCACGGATGATGGCGGACAATTTTGTGACCGCGGCCACGCCTATATCCCTGTAATTTTCGCAAACCCCAATCAGATAGCCATAGCTAATGCGTCTAAGGCAGAGATTGAACGCACAAAACCTTTTGCGGACCCCATTGTAGTTCCTGTTTTGCCAGCCAAAGAATTTTGGCCTGCCGAGGAATATCATCAGGATTTTTATCAGAAAAACCCCGCCCATTATAATAGATACCGTAAGGGCTGTCGCCGCGACGCAGTCATAAACTCTTTATGGGGCTCGCAGAAAAAAGTTAAAGCAAACACATCCTATGGAAGCGGGAATTAGAGATTTTCTCCGCGCCGTTTCGGCGCGTAGTCATACCCTGCCCAAACACGCATTGTGCGGTATTTGCCCCCGCCAAGATCAATATTTATATCAGGCATGGGCTCTAAGCGTTTAAATCGCACTTTCATATCTGCCGCGTAATGCGGGACATAATTTAAAATAAGTACGGGACCTGACTGCGCTGTTAAAGGCGCTGTTAATTCTGCGTGATTGACGGGTTTATCCCCTGATTGCCACATCTTCATAGGAAGTTTCTGGGCCAATCCATAATAGGTCAAATCATAAAATATAATGCGTTTGTCCAATACAAGCGTCTGAAAGGCCGCTCCGTCGTGGCCCTTTTTATAGATGTCTTCAACGACACGCACGGTCTCGGGCCACTTGCGTAGCCGTTTGACAGAATTGGATAACCCGACGCTGTCAGTCAGGGCTGGACTTAACAGAATAATACCGGCGCCGAGGCAGACCAGCGATTGAAAAATCACGCCCCCGCGCAGCCATGTTTTAAACCTAGCAGCGTGGGTGACGCCCAGGTGCGCCGTTAACATAGAGCCCGCGACATAAGCTGTTACCGCCCAATTAGCATTTGCGCGCGAGAGAAGCGCTTCGATGGAAATAATAAGCAGCGGCGTGATCGCAAAGAGGGCGACCCATTTGCTAGGGTCCGAGCTCTTATTTTTGAGGGCAAATATCAAAGCTATGACGAATAGTATAAAAGTCACCGGGCCAAAGACGACAAATTGTTCCCCCAAAAATTCCAAAAGATTTAGGGGGTAAAACGGTAGTTGGCCTGTTTCGATATTCGCATTGTCGGCGGTATGACTCACGGTGGCGAAGTCATTGGCGAAATTCCAAATAATATTGGGCAAGAAAATTATAAGAGCCAGACAGGCCGAGAGGAGACCCCATTTGGAGGTCAAAGCTTTGCGTGTCTTTGGGTCAAAGAAGTATGTGACCGTAAGCGCGGCCAGAAAAAAGAACATGGCATATTTGGCCAACAGCCCAAAGCCAATGCCTGCCCCAAGCTGCACACCGCGCGCCCATGACGGGGACCGGCGCATATGTAGCCAGCCGCCTAGCGCCAGCGCCCAGCAAAGCAATAAGGGGACGTCCGTACTGACAATCGCGGATGACAGCCACAAAGCGGGCATGAATAGATATATGGCCGCGGCCCAAAACCCAGTCTTGTCGTCAAATGCAAATCGCGCTGTTCTAAAAATTACAAAGGCTGTGAGCGCATGTAAAATAGGGGACGAGAGCCTAACGGCCCATTCGGCGTCTCCGAATACCGAGGTTGTCGTCCAGATGACCCAGGCGATTAAAGGAGGCTTGGTGAAATATCCCCAATCCAAAGCTTTGGACCACGCCCAATATTGTGCTTCATCCCCATGTAGACCCAATGGCGAGATAAATAAAACGCCTATGCGTAGGATGAGCAATCCCAGGATGAGGATAACGGCCTTGCGTTGATATGACAGAGTTGGGCTCACTTTGCGCGCTATGGCGATTAATCGTCATAAAATAAACTCAATTTATGTGTCATTAACACCGTAGTAAGGAGACTATAGGAACACAGCGCTATGGAACGCTCATATATGGGACATGCGCTGGTTTTTGATTCAGGGGTCGGAGGGCTCTCGGTTGTCGAAGAAATTCGAAACCGTCTGCCTGACTTGAAGTTGACCTATGTCGCCGATGATATTTTCCGTCCTTACGGGGAGAAAACGGAAGCCCAGCTGCAAGAGCGTCTGCCGCGACTTTTGTGGGAGCTGACCGAGATGATATCGCCAGATATCATCGTGATTGCCTGCAACACGGCCTCAACAACGGCGCTCTCTCATATTCGCGCGGTTATCGATATTCCTGTTGTCGGTGTTGTTCCCGCCATTAAGCCCGCAGCCCAGATGAGTAAGACAAAAACCATTGCTGTCTTGGGAACACCTGGGACGGTGAGGCGCAAATATGTTGACGGCCTTATCAAAGACTTTGCTAGTGACTGTCAGGTTGTTTTGAAAGGCTCTGTTGACCTTGTTGAGATAGCAGAGAACAAATTGTCAGGCGAGGCCGTTGACCTAAACCGCTTAAAAGCCGAAATCGCGCCTATGTTTGAGGGCCGTCAAGGCGCAGACATTGACGCTGTTGTGCTTGCTTGTACGCATTTTCCATTGCTACGAGATGAACTCAAATCATGCGTCACGCAAACCGTTCAATGGATAGATAGCGGCCAAGCGATTGCAAAGCGGGTGGAAGATTTGCTCTCACTTAATCCTGCTAAGCCAGCGTCGCCGCGCGGGGAAGATATTGCTTTCCTCATAGGGCCGCCGACTTATCCGGCGCGTGTGCAGGCCTTTAACAGCTTTGGCTTTTCACGCGTGATTGGCCTAATGCCCCGTTAGTTTTTTATAGAGAACATATAAAACGCTGAGCCCGACAAAGGCGACGATTGTGAATATGCCAAATTTTTCTTTCATGAAAGTTTCGGCTTGATTACCAAACTTTTTGATAACCCAACCAATAAAGAAAAATTGTCCGAAACGCGCGAAGATACTTGCGACCATGAAAACACCAAAGTTTATTTTCATAGCGCCAGATAAAATTGTGATAACTTTGTAAGGGAAGGGGGTTAGCCCCGCGCCAAAGACAGCCAAGGCGCCATATTCATCGGTAAAGCTTCTGAACTTTGCTGCGGTATCCAGCTTACCTAATTTTGCCAGCAAGGGTTCCGCGTAGGCGTCATAGGCATACCATCCGAGGAGATATCCCAAAACGCCGCCGATGATAGAAAAGATGGCGCAAATGCTCGCGTAGTACCAAATCTTGCGGTGATCGGCCTGCATCATAGCAGCTGCCATTACGGCGGTTGGAATAGGGAAGATGATACTTTCAATACAGGCGATAAACGCAAGTATAGGCACGGCGCGCGGATGCCGCGCAAGGTCCTTTGTGCCTTCATATAATTTATCGAGAAATGCGAGTTTACCCTTCATAGGGGACGTTTATGCCTAAACTCCTAAGGCATGATTAAGGCAAAAGGCTGACAAAAGTAAGAAAGCTACAAAAAGCCTATAGAATTTTGAAATACTCTGCTTTATAGCGCGGTTGTCTTTGGTACGCGGGTGTGGCGGAATTGGTAGACGCGCGGGATTCAAAATCCCGTTCCTTTGGAGTGTCGGTTCGATTCCGACCACCCGTACCATTGAACTTTCAAATATTTAAACCGACGTATTTTACTTTAGAACCAGCGCGCCAATTCCAGCTTCCTAGGTGAGCTAGGTGATTTTTTCGTCCATTGGGTTTGGAAAATTGCGCAGCATATTTACGCTGCAAGCTTTGATGCGCTGCGCGCCTTCTGCTGTGTCTGAGCGGGGATCATATTTCTCGACTTCAGCCATGACGACGTCTCTTATCGACTCCATGCCGCCCTGCTTTTCGGCGAGCGCAGCGACCAAAATCCTAAGACCTACTATTTCGCCAACAAGACGTTCTATGCGGTTAGGTTCATCCATTATGTTTTCCTTCTATGTTGAGTGTGTCCTTAGGCCCATTTCTTTTCGAAATCCCAAACTTCTGGAAAGCCGATGAGCTCGTTGAATTCTGCGAAGCTAAAGAGGGGAATGTCTGGGGATAAGGATGTTCCGTTTTGTTTTAAGTTGATTAAGGCGGCTTCGGCGGCGGCGGCGGCGGCCAGAGACGTCATGGCTGGAAATATGGCGATGGAAAAGCCAATGTCTTCGAGCAGTTTTGCAGGCAAGATGGGCGTATCGCCGCCGTCCGCCATATTGATCATCATGGGGGTGTCGATGCGGGCGCAGGCATCTCGCATTTCCTCTTCTGTATGCAGCGCTTCTAAAAAGACGACATCTGCTCCGGCTTCGCCGTAGGCTTTTCCGCGCGCCAAGGCCGCTTCATAGCCTTCAGGGTCTTTGGCGTCGGTACGCGCTATAATAATGGTTTCAGGATTTTGCCGCGCCGCGCAGGCCACTTGAATTTTTTTTACCATCTCATCTAATGGGATAACCCGTTTGTTGCGCGTGTGTCCGCATTTCTTAGGAAAGACTTGGTCTTCAAGCTGCACGGCTATCGCGCCGCCCGCCTCATAACCTTTCACCGTATGATGTACATTTAGCAATCCGCCATAACCCGTATCTGCGTCAGCAATAACGCTGGCATTGGATACCCGCGCGAGGGTGGTGACGCGCTCTAACATTTGTGTATAGCTCGCTATCCCAGCATCAGGAATGCCATGCGCGGAGGCTGTTCCCCAATAACCCGACGCATAAACAAAATCGAAGCCAATTTTATTACACAACACGGCCGTAATCATGTCTTGAATGCCGGGCGCGGCAACAAACTTTTTCTCCGAGAGCGCGGTTCTTAGACTTGGTTTTTTCATGAGTGTATCTTCTTACTGGTTTATCGAACAATGTTGGCGGCAGTGCCCAGTGAGCGTTCTAATGAGCATTTAGGGGATGTAGCGTGAAAGCCGGCCGCTTAAAGTGAAATTGAATGGGTGTTCACTTATCGGTTAAAGTCGTTCATATAGTTGTGCGGCGCTTAGATGTGCGGCAATGCGTGATACCAGACCCATGATTGGAACGTAGGGAGGCAACATGTCAAAATTAATAAACTGGGGCAGGCGTGTTGTTATCGCTTTATCTGCAATAGCGTCCCTGACGGCGTGTTCAAAAACCGACATAAGTACCTCAGAAATAATCCCTACAACCGGCGAGTTTACTCAAGAAGAAGAAGCGTTTTATCTCAAACGCTATGAGACCTTAGTTCAGGCATTTAAGACCGGGGCCGATACGACCACTTATGATACTGAAATTAGATTTGGGGAAGGCCTAACGGCGCGGGCGCTAAAACGCGCCGAGCCTGTTAATTTATCGTCAGAGGTTCTGGGAGAACTTGTAGATTATGCCCGTGCAGCAAAGTCCGATAGCTTTATCGTTTATGAAAATGGACAGGTTGTCAGCGAACATTACTTTGACGACGTCGATGAGAACAGTTTTATAAATTCAAAGTCGCTTGCCAAACCTCTGGGCGTGGTGGCTGTCGGGCGCGCGATAGAGGCGGGTTACATCAAAAGCCTCGAACAATCTGTTGCTGATTTTATTGTCGAGTGGAAAGGCACGCCAAAAGCTGACATTACGATAAATCATGTGCTTTCTATGCGCACGGGGCTCTTGCCGCAAGGCCCGGCCCGTAAGCCTGAAAATGTTTTAAACAGAGCTTATCTCCACCCACGTCATGACGAAGTGATTATTCACGAATACCCTCTGGTGAACACACCGGGCGAGCGTTATGATTATTCCAACGCCAATAGCGAGCTCGTCTCTGTGCTTATCGCGCGGGCCACGGGCATGCCTTATCAGGATTGGTTAGTGAAGCAGGTGCTCAAACCTCTTGGCATGGCGGGCGGGAAAATATGGATCAACAGGGAGAACGGCGTCGCGCATTCTGGATGTTGCGTTGGCTTGCCCAGTGAGAGTTACCTAAAGCTCGCCATTTTGATTTTAAATAAAGGTCAGTGGGAGGGTAAGCCCTATTTATCCGCTGATTTTATAAAGCAAGTCACGACACCGTCTCCGCAGAATAAATACGCAGGCATGGGGCTTTATGTTGGAACCCATTACAAGAAACACCGCGGAGCCGCTAACCCTGATTTGAAGGTTTTAAACGGCAGTTTACATAGCGAGCCTTATGTGGATAAAGACCTTCTGTTATTTGATGGAAACGGCAGTCAGGTCGCTTATATTATGCCGTCGCGAAATATTATCGTCATGCGCTTAGGGTCAACCCCTCCCAAAGACCTTAAATGGGATAATGCATTTATGCCTAATCTCGTCGCGCGCTCTCTACAGGAATAACGGCGATGACGAATATAGAGATAGATGCATTATATAAGCCCAGCTTTGCGGAAAACTCGCGGCAAAGTTTTGTGGCGGCTCTTAAAGGCTATGTCAACGGACCGATGGAAGGTCAGCTTGCGGCGCTTTATAAAAACGAACTTGCACCTGATTTCGAAAAAAAGGCGGGCCGTCTTCCAAGCGACGTTAAAGAAGCCACTGAAATCTTTGAGCAAACAAATTTGTACCCATTGTGGGGTTCCATGGTTTATACCTCTCAAGATTTACTTTGGGAAACGGTAGGCCTGTCGGTTGATCGTCTGCGCCCAATATATGAGGGTCTCGCAGAAAAATCTAAATCTGGAGATGCCTTGGGTTCAATAGAGTTGAATGCAAATCTAAAACTTCCAGATCCCATTTCTTCAACTGAAATTCATCGCCAGCCAGGGGGTTATTTTTATGAAGCCGATCGCCAAGATTTAACATCTGCCTTACAATATTTTGCAAGTATTGAGCTCTACCGCAAAGCCAAAGGCTTAAGCTCCGGCGCCAAAACGGGCGAACCCGGCATGACCCGCTTTATGGTCAGCGCCCTAAAAGATAAGTTTCCTGATCTGAAGCCTAAACGCATTCTAGATTTAGGCTGCGCTGTGGGCACTGAAACAATTGGGTTAAAGGAAGCTTTTCCCGATGCCGAGATTCATGGTCTTGATATTAGCGGCCCATTTCTCAGGTTCGCCCATCTTTGGGCTGAAGAAAAAAAAGTTCCGGTGCATTACCGACAAGCCGATGCTCGCGATACACAATACCCCGAGGGGCATTTCGATTTAATCGTCTCCCATATTCTCTTTCATGAAACATGGGAGGATATTCTGCCTCAAATCATGGTTGAGGCTAACCGGATTTTGGCGAAGGGCGGGGTCTTCTTTAATGCCGACGTGCCGTATCAGCCCCACCGTATGCCGATGACGAAACAGGTCACAAATTCTTGGCAGATTAAGAATAACGGAGAACCTTTTTGGGGGGGCTTCGTCAATACGGATGTGAAGACCGCGCTCTCAAAAGGCGGGTTTGAGGCAGATAATATATTTGATTATTATGTGCCTCTTGGCCAAGGAGATTACTACTTCTTTGGCGGCGTTAAATAAGCGCTCACGACGCAGCAGTTTAAAGGCCCAACATGGTGAAAAAATCTACCGATAAACGCGTGGATGCGTTGATAAAAGACTCCTCTCGCGTGAAGCCGGATTTTATCGCCAATCCGAATATGGACAAGCTTATTTCCGTTGTCCTGCGCCTTGCGATGGAAAACACTGTCTTGCGAGACCGCATTGTGCGCCAGGAAAAATTACTGGTGAGCAAAGGTGTTTTGTCAGTTGAGGATATTGAGGCTTATGAGCCTGACAAAGAGACCGCTATGGAATCTCAAATGGAGAGTTTTGAGCTCATACGCGCTATCACCAACGATTTGGAATAACGGGAAAATCTAAGGAACCAAAATGGCGAAAGATGCTTATGCATGGCGGTTAAAATTTGGCGTGCTTGGGCCGTCAACCAATACAATTGTGCAGCCTGAATTTGATGATATGCGCCCCGCTGGCGTGACCAATCATTATAGCCGTATTCAAAATGAAAACGCGCAGGCTATATCGAATGAACTTTTTATGTCAGGCGCCAGGCGTATTGGAAAACTGACCTATGACGCGATCGATTGGGTGATGAATGCAAAACCTGATTATTTGGTTATGGGCATGTCTGCGGTGACATTTGACGGCGGGGGCGCAGGGGCAGAACAATTTATAAAAGATGTCAAAGCCCGCTCAGGCGGGTTAGGCGTTAGCGTCGGCTCTCATTCAACGCGTGATGCTTTGAAAGCTTATGGCGGCATTAAAAAAATAGCGCTTATCTCACCTTATTGGCCCGCGATGAATGAGACTGTGACAGGCTATTTTAAAGAATATGACATTGAGGTCGTGCGGGACATCAGTCTTAAATGCCGAAGCTGGACGGGGATTGCAGAAGTTTCCGAGCAAAGGTTGATGGATTGTCTTCGCCAATTAGACGGTGATGATGTTGACGCTATTGTTCAGGTCGGCACAAACCTTTGTATGTCGCGCCTAGCGGGCGAGGCGGAGCGTTGGCTCGGCAAACCCGTCATCGCTATTAATACCGCAACATATTGGCACGCGCTGCGTACAAATGGTATAAATGATAAGATGCAAGGGTTTGGCCGCTTGTTATCTGAGTTTTAGCAGCTTTATTTTCGAAGAGTGGTTAAAGCCAGATTTTAAAGGTGAGCGTTTCGAGCTGGGGATAGTGTAAAACAAGATAAATGAGATTGGGAAAACTATGCGCGAGCAAATCAAATCAGATCTAATATCTGCAATCAATAACACTGAAGATGACGGAACTTATTCTGACGCGACCTATGAGGCTATTCAGGCGCTAATGGATAAGCTTGCAGCCGTCTCGCCGACGCCCCGCCCCTTTGATAGCCAAGACTTTGTCACAGATCACTGGGCGACGCTCTATGCGCAATTTGGACCGCGTCATACGGCGGGTAAGTCTGTTGCGCATGATAATATGTTTCATTTTGTCTCTTGGTCGAAGTTGCCGAAAGTGCCGTTTCGGAATTTGGACCTACGTCAGGAAATTCACCACCAGACGGGCGATTACAATAATGTGCATTTGATTCAGCCCATTGGGGGCGGAATAGATTGTTTCTATACTGTCTATGGCCGCTATAGCGTGGATACTGATTTGCCACAGCGTTACGTCGTTGATTTTTACCGAGGGCAAATTCGAGGGCAAAACGAAGAGAGCGACGAAGAAATTAAAGCGGCCTTTGGGTTTGAACCAGACGTTGATATTGATTTTGAACTGAAAAGTCCGCCGCTGCATTCGGACATTGTTTATTGTGATGAAGATATGCGGATAAATTATGGAAGCATTGGTGGGAAATATATTCTGACCCGCAAAAAAAGCCCCTGGCTTAGCGTTACGCCGCCCTCTGAGCCAACATAGATGGGAACAATTGCGGTTTCTGCGCCAGACAGCATCACATTAAAAAATGAGATAAGCTGGGCTGTTGGCTCCACCGCTACGGGCGCTGTAACAAATGCAGTGGCTATATTTGCGCTATTTTTTCTAACCTCTCATGTTGGATTAGAGGCTGGAATTGCAGGCCTTCTTATTTTTGCAACAAAATTATATGACGCTATTTCTGATCCCATCATGGGGCGTATTACTGATAATTGGCAAGGTGGAAAGGGACGACGGGCGCCTTTCTTATGTTGGGGCGCTTTGCTACTAGGCATTAGTTTCTTCTTCTTTTTTAACCTCTCGCCGATGAGCACGGGGATTGCGATTCCCGTTGTTCTACTTTTATTGATCATGATAAGCACGGGTTACACAATATTCGCTGTCCCTTATCTCGCCTTGGCGCCTGATTTGGCGCCAAGCTATGACGGACGCACGCGTCTTATGTCCTACCGCGTGTTTTTCTTGATGATGGGCGTGCTTGTCGGGGTCCTATTAGGACCCAAGCTAGTCGCCTTTGGAGGCGGTTATCACCTCATGGGTATCATCATTGGAGCCATTGTGATTCTAGCGGGTGTCATCGCTTTTTTAGGTGTTCGCAAGTTTGACGCGGCCTTAACTGTGCCGGAACGCAACAAAGAGAGTTTTGGTCAAATGGCTGCAAACTCCGTAGCGCAGTTTAGATCTGTTTTTGAGACGAAACCATTTGCGGTTTTGACTCTTGTAAAGCTATTGCAATTTGTGGTGCTCGCAATTGTCCTGGCAAGTTCGCCTTACTTTTTTACCTTTGTTTTAAAAAAGTCGGTAGCTGAGCTGGGCACATATATGGGTATTTTCAGTCTGGCAGGTATTATTGCGATCCCCTTTATAAGGGTCTTTATAAGAGCCATAGGAAAGCGGTCCGCCTATATGATTTTCCTTTCACTCTACGCGCTTGGACTATTGAGTTGGTATTTTTGGACGCCAAGCGAACCGGCCATATTCTTTTTTGCGCGCGCGGTTTTAATCGGTATTGTGTCTACGGGCACCTTATTTTGTGCTTTGGCTTTGCTGCCTGATACGATGGAATATGACCGCCTTATCTCGGGGCAGTCGCGGGAAGGCACGATTAGCGGGGTCTTTACCTTGGTGGAAAAAGTATCAAGCGCCTTTGGCCCTTTGCTTGTTGGGGTGATGCTTCAGGCAACAGGCCTTATCACGTCACAAGACCCTTCGACAGTACAGCCTGAGCAGGCGCTAACGGCCATTCATTTGGCCGCTTCCGTTATTCCAGCGCTCATCACCTTGTTATGCATAGCCGTGCTTTTCAAATACCGCCTTACGGCACAAATGCTGGAAGAACAGAAGGATTAGATTATGGTTCATTTTATTGCACCCAAACCTTTAGCGCAGGTTTTAAAAAACCACGCTGTTAAATATGAAAAACAAACACCCAGCCTAATTAACGGGAAGCGCGTTATAGGGACAGGGCCATCATGGCAGGTCATATATCCCGCGACCGAAGAGTTATTAGGCAGTTGTAGTAGCGCCTCAGCGCAGCAAGTTGACGAGGCTGTCAGCGCGGCTAAGGATGCATTTGAGGCGGGTACCTGGCGTGATACATCTTTGGCGCACCGCCAAGCCGTTTTTTATAAAATTTCGGAGTTGTTTCAAAAATACGCTCATGAGCTGGCGGCCTTACAGGCTTTGGAAACCGGTATACCCTATAAGCAATTTAAGGGCATGCATGCCTTGCGCGCCTCTGAAAATTTCCGATTTTTTTCGGATGCGGCGACGTCGCTCTCGGGTAAAACCTTCCAACAAACAGGTCGTTACTTAAGCCTGACGATGCAACAGCCCATCGGAGTTGGTCTTGTTATTTCTCCGTGGAATGCGCCGCTAATTCTGGCGGGTATGAAAATTGCCGCCTGTTTGATTTCGGGCAATTCCTGTATTGTGAAACCGTCTGAATATACCCCGTTAAGCCAGCTGCGAATGGTAGAAATCATCATTGAAGCTGGCGTACCCGCGCAGGTCATTCATTTGTTAAACGGGACGGGCGCGGTAACGGGCGCGGCGCTAACCTCTCATCCAGATATTGACGCCATTAATTTTGTTGGCGGCACAGAAACAGGTAAGCGGATCATGA
>CAZJRU010000012.1:0-21981 GCA_964548315.1 uncultured Hellea sp. | reverse complement strand
CTTGCAAGTGCCGCCATATGCCATAGTGTCAGCTCTCGAACGATGGCTATGGCGGTACAACTATGATAAATTTAAAACTCAAGTTCACTTATCCCATAGTTTTGTCGGTACTGATATTGGGATGCACTCAATCTAAGGCCCCAGACTACAGTGATATAACGATATACTCGGCAGAAAGCATCATCACGGTAAACGATAAACGACCCAAAGCAGAAGCCATTGCTATTGATAATGCCGGTAGGATTACCGGACTTGGGAAGCTGGAAGTTTTACAAAGCAAATTTAACGGCGCCAAAACTGACAGTCAGTTTCAAAACAAAATCATTGTTCCAGGCCTTATCGATCCGCATGTCCATATGACTTTAGGGTCTATGATGTATGGGCTCGATTTTATTCCACCATGGGATATGGAAACACCAAAAGGTACCGTCAAAGGTTTGCCAGACAAAACGGCGTTACTAGATAAAATTGCGGAATTTGAAAAAAATGCGCCAGACGGACCTTTATTTTTATATGGTTATCACAATCTCGTCCAAGGAGATTTAACACGTCAAGACCTTGATAAAATATCATCTTCCCGACCGCTTTTCATCTGGCATTATTCCGGACATGATTTTTATCTCAATAGCGCAGCTATCTCCTTAGCTAAATTAACGCCCGCACTATCAGAAAAGTATCATGGCATCGGATTGGACGAGAACGGCGAGCTTAATGGCCGCATATATGAAGACGCCGGACTAGCACTATTCGCCACCATCGGTCCGATCCTCTTAGCCCCTGCTCACATTAAAAAAGGGTTTGAAGGCTATGAGAAGATTTTTGCACGCTCTGGCGTAACAACTGTCGCTGAAATGGGCTATGGTATTTTTGGACGAAGTTTAGAAGATAAGTATCTAAAGGCCTTTTATACCGAAGAAGATAATTACAACCTTTACCTTGTCCCAGAGCACCGAGCATTTACCGCAGAATTTGGAGACGACGCCGTAAATAATATTCTTACCATGAGTTCTGACCAGACGCGCAATCCACGCGTTTTAAACCAAGTAAAACTATTCACGGATGCAGCCTTTTACTCTCAAACTATGAAAATGGCAGCGCCTGGTTACATTGGGGGACAATCTAAAGGCACAGATGGTTTGTGGGTGACCCAGCCTAACAACCTTGCGGGCGTCATGAAACCTTACTGGGAGGCTGGGATTGATATTCACATCCACTCGAATGGCGACGCGGCGCAAGACTCAACTCTTAATGCTTTTTCAAAGATGGAGGCTGGAGATGCAGATCAACGCCTCATTATCGAACATGGCGGCCTGTTCCGCCCCGATCAAATTCAAAAAGCCGCAAAACTTGGCATCGGCATTTCAGCGGCCTCTCATTATGTTAAATACATGGGGGCCGATTATAAAGCCGCCATTGGGGATAAAACAGACTTCATCACCCCGCTGGCCTCGGCAATCAAGGCAGGTATACATACCACCGTTCACTCAGACGCCCCGCTCGCCCCTCCTCAGCCTCTCAGAGCCGCTAGCGTTCATATGACACGAGAAACGCGGCAAGGCGGAGTTAGCAATCCGAATGAAAAAATCACGCGCGAGCAAGCGTTAAAAGCAATTACTCTAGAGGCAGCATGGTCACTTGGACTCGATAAGGAGATTGGGTCCATCGAAGTTGGAAAACGCGCTGATTTAGCTATTTTAGACTCTAACCCCCTAACTACAGCCCCCGAAGACTGGCCAAATATCTCTGTCTGGGGAGTTATGCTAGCGGGCGATATTCGCCCCGTGCAATAAGAAAACACTGCAAATGGACGCAGAACTTCTCGACAGCATTACACTTGAACTGGGCGGCGGGTCAGAACTGGCATTGCAACTCATTTTATCACTTATGATGTTTGCTGTTGCTCTAGGACTACGCACGGAACATTTTAGGTTTTTCAAAGATAACCCCAAAATTTACCTCGCGGGTGTTTTTGCGCAAATTATCGGCCTGCCCGTCTTAACGCTTTTAATCTGCTATGTTGTTAATCCGCCGCCCAGCGTGGCCTTAGGGATGATACTGATTGCTTGCTGCCCGGGCGGGAACACCTCTAATCTATTGGCTTTATTTGGGCGCGCCAATACGGCTTTATCTGTCTCGCTCACTGCAACGAGCAGCCTAGCCGCCGCCTTCATTACCCCAATTTCAATTATTTTCTGGAGCCAACTTTACGCGCCGACTCAATCACTTTTGACAGATATAAACCTCGACAAAGCTAGTTTTCTACAAAACACGCTTATGATTTTGGCTCTGCCGATTATCATTGGCATGTTTATGGCGCGTTTTGCGCCTTCACTCTCAGCCAAATTGCAAAAACCGCTCTCGGCTATTGCTGGGCTTGGATTGATTGCCATCATTGTCGGGGCCTGCCTGCAATATATACCCGTTTTTTTTCAGCTCGGGATTACCATATTCGCTTTAGTCATCGCCCATAATGGCCTTGCCTTTTTAATGGGCTATCTCTCTGGTGTCATCTCTGGCGCAGATAAACCCTCGCGCCGTGCGTTAACTTTCGAGGTTGGCATCCAAAACTCAGGTCTCGGAATTGTCATTCTCTTGACCCAACTGGGCGGTCTAGGCGGAGCAGGTGTTGTCGCTGGGCTATGGGGAACTTGGCATATAATCGCGGGACTGATATTAGTTGGGCTCTTCCGCCTCAATGATAGGAAAACGGCCCATGTTTGATCTAAAAATTACAGATGGTCTTGTCTATGACGGTGATGGTATGGATGGCGTCCGGGTCAATATCGGTATCAAAGACGGGATAATCATCGACATTGGAGATTGCGCTGACCCAGCGATAAGAACCATTTCCGCTAAGGATCATATCGTAACACCGGGCTTCATAGATTTACACACCCATTATGATGGTCAGATTAGCTGGGATGAAGAACTAAAGCCCTCGGTCAATCACGGCGTAACAACGGCCCTTTTAGGCAATTGCGGCGTTGGATTTGCGCCCTGCCGCAAAGCAGATCGCGAAAAGCTGATCCGCCTTATGGAAGGGGTCGAAGATATTCCGGGAACGGCTCTGCACGAAGGTTTGCAATGGAACTGGGAAAGCTTCCCCGAATATATGGACGCAATCGACGACATGCCTCACACCATAGATTTTGCCGTTATGGTACCCCATGACCCCTTAAGGGTTTATGTGATGGGGGACCGAGCCGTATATAATCAACCCGCTAATAATCAAGATATTTCAAAAATGCGGGACTTGACCCATGAAGCTCTTAAAGCAGGCGCACTTGGGTTCTCAATTGGGCGCAGCGATTTTCACAAATCCTCAGACGGCGCTTGGACACCAGGAAGTGAAGCCGGAAAAGACGAGTTGGTTGGTATAGCGGACGCCTTTGAGGGCATAAATCACGGGGTTCTTCAAGTCGTTAATGATTTTGATATGCTACGAGAGGGCGAGAGTTTCGAAACTGAATTTGATCTCATGGAAGCCTTCTACCGTGCTGGTCACGGGCATAAAGGGTCAATGTCTTTGATGGAGCGGGACTTCGCCCCTGATGATTGGAAAAACATCATCCGGCGCACAGAAGCCATGAACGCCGATGGTTTAGATATAAGCTTTCAGGTCGCCCCTCGCGCTATTGGTTCTTTCACAGGATTGAATTGCACCTTTCACCCGCTAATGGGCTTTCCCAGCTATCTCGCGATTGCAAGCAAGCCCTTGGCTGAGCGTGTCGCCATTTTAAAAGACCCCAAGTTCAAAGCAAAGCTCCTCTCTGAAACACCGGTTAAACTTGCTGGTGAAGGCAGTCCGGTTCCGCCAGTAGTTGATATCATGATCGCCAATTTCGAAGCTATAGCCGAAAAGCAATTCCGCCTCGATTATTCGGGCACGGTTGATTATGAGCAAACTAATGAAACATCATTGGCGGCCTTGGCTCGTGAAGATGGGGTCAGCGTTTGGGAAAAAGCCTACGATATTTTACTCGAAGATGAAGGCCGCGCCCTAATTTATTATCCCGTCTATAATTATTACGAGATGAATTACGACAATGTCCTGACTATGATGCGTCATCCCAAGGCCTTACCTGGCCTGTCTGATGGCGGGGCGCATGTCGGCACTATCTGCGATGCTAGTTTTCCGACCTATTTGCTCTCACACTGGACACGCGACCGTATCCGCAAGGGACAAGACGGAATTGACCTGAAACGAGCGGTGCAAATGCTCACGGCCGATGGGGCAGATTATTTAGGCCTATCTGACCGCGGGCGTATCAAAGTCGGGCAGCGGGCGGATATAAATATCATTGATTATGACGGCCTCGACCTTGGTGTTCCTGTGATGGTCAAAGATCTTCCCGCTGGGGGACAACGTCTCATTCAGCCTGTAAGCGGCTACAAAGCAACCTTTGTCAAAGGTCAGCAGGTAATTGATAAAGGTGAAGTCACCACGGCTAGGCCCGGACGGCTTGTTCGCGGCGGGCAAAGTTAATTTAGTCCTAAGTTTTCTCGCTAGTCATCAGCATATTTAAATACACGGCGACGTTCAACGCTGCTTGGAATGCCCATGCTTTCCCGATATTTAGCAACTGTACGCCGCGCTATATCAATGCCCTGAGCTCGCAACAAATCAACAATTTTATCGTCGGATTTCACAGTACCTTTGATTTCTTCACCAATCAGAATTTTAATCTTATGACGCACAGCCTCGGCGCTATGCGTTTCCCCGCCGCCAATTGCCGGAATAGCAGATGTAAAAAAGTACTTTAACTCGAATACACCTCGAGGCGTTGACATAAATTTATTGGACGTCACACGGCTAACTGTACTTTCATGCATTTCAATAGCTTCTGCAACGGTTTTTAGATTAAGGGGCCGCATATGGTCTACACCATAAGCGAAAAACCCATCTTGTTGTTTAACAATTTCGCTCGCAACCTTCATAATAGTTTTCGCCCGCTGATCGAGAGATTTAACCAACCAACTCGCGTTCGCGTGACATTCGCTCATGAATGTCTTTGACGCGTCGTCAGTGGCAACCGCGCTAACTTCGTTGTAATAACGGTTATTGATGAGAACCTGAGGTAACGTGTCGGAATTTAGTTCTATAGCCCACCCGCCTTGAGAGGTTTCTCTTACGAAAACATCTGGGGCAACGGCTGAAGCGACATCACCGCCAAATATTAAACCGGGCTTCGGGGCGAGTAATTTAAGTTTTTTAACGTAGTGTGTTAAGCCTTGTTTATCCAGATCGCATAAACGCATTAACGTACTAAGGTCATGCTTAGCTAAAAGTTCGAGATTATCGACTAAAGCCTGCATTGGCTCATCTAGAAAGTTTTTCTCTCTTAATTGCAATGACAAACATTCTCGTAAGTCACGCGCAAAAACTCCAGTCGGTTCAAACGTTTGAAGTTGAGTCAATATGGATTGAACTCGGGTCAATGAAACGCCGAGATTAACAGCTAATTCGTCAAGATTCCCTCTTAAATATCCATTCTCGTCAACTTGGTCTATCAAATGTTGCGCGATAAGGCGTTCTGTACCCTGAAGACCCAACATAGAAAGTTGTTCGGTTAAATGATCGGATAGACTAATTTCAGCAGCGGTATTTGCCGCGGCGTCATAATCGGAATGACCATTGAAACTTCCGCCCGTGCCAGCTTTAGACCAATCTATGGCCCCGCCAACTTCGGCCGCTGTTGCTTCTGGCGCTACGGCATGGGCAGGGGCGTCAAGATCAGCGGCGCTAACGGCGGGCGTCTCAAATGTTACATCGCTTCGAGATGTGTTTTCTAAAACCTCCACAGCTTCGTTTCTACGGTTCTCATCCCCAGTTCCGCGTTCTAATAGGGGGTTTTTTTCGAGTTGTTCATCCACATAAGCTGTGAGTTCAATATTAGAAAGCTGCAACAGCTTAATAGCCTGTTGCAATTGAGGAGTCATCACAAGGGACTGACCCTGCTTCAGTTGGAGCTTCGGCGCTATCGCCATATTGTTCACCATTCACGTTTGGCCGATTATCGGCTCATTTGGCGCAGTTGTAGGTTAAAACCTTTAAAATATAGTTTGCAGACGACAATTCCTGTCCTGACATTTTATGCGTTGATATTCTGCAAGCCATGTCCAATATGGAAGCTATGGCTCCTACTCTGAATCCAGCGACGTTGACGGCAATTTTAGGCCCAACCAATACTGGTAAAACCTACTACGCTGTCGAACGAATGTTGGGGCGTAGCTCAGGGGTTATTGGACTCCCGCTTCGCTTGCTCGCCCGCGAAATATATGATCGGATATGCGCTCAAAAAAGCGTAGCTCAATGCGCTCTTATTACAGGTGAAGAAAAAATAATTCCGTCAAACGCGAGGTATTTCGTCTGTACTGTGGAGGCGATGCCTGTTGAAAGAAACTTCGCATTTTTAGCGGTTGATGAAGTCCAAATGATGGCCAATCACGAACGTGGTCATATCTTTACGGATCGGGTTCTGCATGCACGCGGGTTAGAAGAGACATTATTTTTAGGCGCAGAAACGGCTCGCCCGGTGCTCCAATCTCTTTTACCCGACATTCGGTTTGAATATCGTGAGCGGTTTTCGACTCTATCTCACGGCGGCCCGACAAAACTGACCCGTTTACCCAAAAGATCTGTCATTGTTGCCTTTTCTACCGCCGAAGTTTACGCGATAGCCGAACTCATTCGTCGATATCGCGGCGGGGCGGCTATTGTGATGGGGGGGTTGTCGCCGCGGACACGAAATGCTCAAGCGGAGTTATTTCAAAGCGGAGATGTCGACTTTCTTGTGGCCACAGACGCCGTTGGAATGGGCCTTAACCTGGATACAGATCATGTCGCATTTGCGGCATTAGATAAATTTGATGGACGTAAACGTCGCCGCTTGACCGCTATGGAAGCCGCCCAAATAGCAGGGCGGGCGGGCCGATTTAGAAATGATGGAAGTTTTGGCACAACAGGTGATTGCCTGCCAATGGATGAAGAGCTCATAAAACGGATTGAAAATCATGACTTTGAGCCTCTTCACTATGCAGAATGGCGTAACTCAGCCCTCGATTTTTCATCATTGACTGCGCTTTCAGATAGCCTTCATCGTCCGCGTAAGCATAAGCGGTTACGCCGTATTAAGGGCGCAGACGACGAAGCCGCATTTGAGCGGTTAATAGCAATAGAAGAAATTCGAGACCGAATTTCCTCTCCTCAAGAGGTCAAACAACTCTGGGACATATGCCAAATTCCTGACTTTAGAAGCCTTACAATCGATGCCCACCTTCGCCTTTTGCAAGACATTTATCGCATGATAATCTCAAATAATGGCGTATTAACCGATGACTTTCTTCATAAGCACATCTCTCGGCTTGACGATGTTAGCGGCGGCGTAGACATACTTTCTTCACGATTAGCGCACATAAGAACGTGGACATATTGTGCCAGTAAATCGGAATGGGTACAAAAAGAAAGAAATTGGATAAATACCGCCAGAGAGGTTGAAGATAGGCTGTCAGATGCGCTACATGAAGCCCTGATTGAACGATTTGTGGACCGACGAACAAGCAAATTACTAAAAGGCATTGGAGCCGAGCACTATATGACAGCCACGATCAAAGATAATGGTGATGTATTGGTTGATGACCAATTAATCGGTCAACTCGATGGTTTGCGGTTTACACTTACAAACAGCGGATCTGAATTAGAAGCAAAAGCTTTAAAAACGACTGCTGAAAAGGTTGTTGGGCCGGAAGTGGACAGGCGTTTAACAAGCCTCTGCGGTGGCACGCATGATATCTTCACCTTATCAAATCACGGCCATATTTTGTGGGGCGGTAAAACAATCGGAAAGATATCCGCAGGCGGAACACCGATGACACCCGATGCAGAGTTAGTCGGGGCTGAATATGGGAATGAAAATCTTAAAAACTTAGCGACGACTCGTATGCGAGATTTTCTTAAAGCAGAATCCGTAAAGCATCTTGCCCCTCTCTACACCTTAAAAGAACTACAGACCAAAGAAGATACAACCCCAGAAGCACGCGGCTTTGCCTACACATTGTTAGAAAATAACGGAGCAGTAAAACGTAAGGACCATTGGAAGGTTCTAAAGGAGCTAGATCAAACCTCTCGCAAGCAGCTTCGTGAAATCGGAGTTAATTTTGGTCAATATGATATTTACATCAGGGACTTCATGAAACCTAAAGCAGCCCTATTCTTAAGCTTAATGATTGCTTACGGCGCGGGCGGAGATCAAACCCCATTTATTCCCTTTGCGGGCGTGACTTCAATCCCCAATGAAGGAGAGTTTTCTAGCGATAAGTTTTCACCCCATGCCTTATCTGCTGCGGGATACCATGCAGTTGGTCCCCGTATCGCAAGATTTGATATTCTTAATCGTATCAGCTTACAAATTCGTCAGGCCGTCGAACAAACACGAGCCGCCAAGCGCGGCAATGGTTTCCAAATCATGCAGGAAATGCTCGCGATTATGGGATGTAGCTACGAAGAGTTGCAAGGTGTGCTAACGGCCTTAGGGTTTAAATCCGAAAATCGCGACCTGAGGGATGAAAAAGTTGAATTAGATACTTCTAAAGAAGCCCCATCATTAGTTGGTGCGCCAAACCCAATATCACCTGTTGAGCCATCCTCAATCACAGCCCCCTCTGCTGAAGCTGAGAACTCAGAAACACCCTCAGAGAAAAAACCAGCTGACGCAAAAACCACACACAAACCCGTTAAAAAACCGACGAAAACCCTGAGTGTGTATAATCACCGTGAAACACAAGCTGACGGCACTACGATTGAAGTCCCAAACAATGAATTTTGGAAGCTCCCTGCGCGTCAGAAATCATCGAAAAATGCTCGCCCGAGAAAAAATAATGAGTCAAAATTCGGCAATAAAAACAAAAAGCGCCCAAAAGAGTTTAAATCAGCTTCGCCCAAACGGAATGTTGAAAATTCTCCATTCGCCGCCTTAGCCGCACTAAAAGGCGATAAGAATAAAGATTGAGTAGGTTGAACAATAACCTAGAGGAGCCAGAGCACTGCCGACTGGACATTTGGCTTTTTCGTACGCGATTAGTAAAATCTCGAAAAATCGCCACAAAACTAATAACCAGTGGACGTATTCGTCTCTCAAGAGGGTCCCAAGTTATTCGTGTCAAAAAAGCACATCAGGTCATCAGGCCCGGTCAATCTGTAACATTTATGTATGGCGCAAAACTATTAAATGTCGAAATGATATCAGCTGGTACTCGGCGAGGACCTGCGCCAGAAGCACAAAGACTGTACCGAGTGTTGACAAGTGAAGCGATAGACGCCAAATCGCGGCCATAGATTATTAGGATTATACAATGACATATATCGTCAAGGACGAATGTATTAAATGTAAGTTTATGGATTGCGTCGAAGTCTGCCCAGTAGATTGCTTTTATGAGGGCGAAAACATGCTCGTTATTCACCCAGATGAATGCATAGATTGCGGTGTCTGTGAACCCGAATGCCCAGTTGATGCCATCGTACCCGATACTGAGGATGACCCAGATGGCAAATGGCTTGCCATTAACTCGAAATATGCAGAAATCTGGCCGGTTATCACCATTAAAAAAGATCCACCCGAAGATAGAGAGAAATTTGAATCTGAAACGGGAAAATTTGAGAAATACTTCAGCGAACAACCCGGAACAGGCGATTAACCAAATAAAACGTCACATCGCTGGATTTTAGAGCAAATTTGTGATATGGATAAGATATAAATACGGTGCGGACCTTAAAATCTGCGCCGTTTGTTTGTTTAAGACTAACGAAGACAAGTGTGAACTAAGGGTACTGCAGATATGGCATCATCGAAACAAGCGTCAGGAAAGTCTAGCGCTAAGAAAAAAAGCACAAAAAAAGTTTTTAAAGCTGGACAATTCATTGTTTATCCAGCCCATGGCGTTGGAAAAGTTATAGGCGTAGAAAAAGAGACCGTCGCCGGATTCGACATAGAACTATATGTTGTTCTATTTGAGCAAGATAAAATGACTCTACGCGTTCCAACTAATAAGGCCGTTTCCGCAGGTATGCGGGCTTTGTCAAACGAACTGATCTTAAAAGATTCCTTTACCACACTAAAAGGCCGCGCGCGTGTCAAACGCACTATGTGGAGCCGCCGAGCCCAAGAATATGAAGCCAAAATCAACTCTGGCGACCTTATATTAGTTTCGGAAGTTGTTCGAGATTTACACAGAACCGACGCTCAACCTGACCAAAGCTATTCAGAACGCCAACTTTATGAGCGCGCAACAGACCGCATGGTACGTGAGGTCGCTGCCATAAAGAAGGTTGATCGTGGCATTGCTTTAGATGAAGTCCTTGATATTTTAACGAAAGCTAGGACACGGCAAGCCGCTAAGGCAGCAAAAGACGCAGAGAGTTCTGAAGACTCAGAAAACGACAACGGGGAAAACACGGCCGCCGCATAGTTCGGAAGATTAAATTTAGATATATGCTAAATTGTGATGTCTAAATGACTTTACAAGAGGTGGAGCTAGGAAATAAGGTTAAGTCCAATTCGGGACCTAACCTATGACCTGTTTCTTACGAACCAACTTTTTTAACTTCTCGACGACATTTGCATCATTACTATTGCTTACCGCCTGCGGTGGTGGTGGGAGCTCGGCGAGCACAACACCGCCGCCAATCGCTACGGCTGTCAATACACCCGCGCCCGCAACTCCGGTTTCGCAAGCGCCATCCGTGCCGGAGTTTGTAGCTAATGAATTCCCTCCGTCTTCTGATTTACAAGCCTTATGTAGAACCGTACGTACGGATACAGATTTGAACGGAACCCCTCGCCCAGATCAACAAGGGGAATTACTACACGAACTATTTTGGCTGCGGTCATGGATGAATGAAACATATCTCTTTTTTGACCAAGTAACAGATCGTAACCCGAACGATTTTACGGACGTCGAAGCCTATTTTGATGAACTACTAGTGTTACCCCCAACAGATCGGTTCTCATTTCTTCAATCGACAGAAGATTTTGAAGCTCAATTCTCTGGCGCGCCAACTTTTGGATATGGCGCAGAATTTAGCGTACTTAACAATCAGATTCCGCGAGATTGGCGCGTGGCTTTCACTCAATCTGGTAGTCCAGCCGAAAGCGAGGGACTAACACGCGGGGCCCGCATTCTGACAATTGATGGTGCGGATTTTGTTAATGGTAATAGCGATGCTGAAATTAATACACTTGTTGCAGGGCTCTTCCCTGAAAGTATAGGCGAGTCACACGTTTTTGGATTACGATATCCTGATGGAACCGAAGGGGATATTACAATAGAATCAACCTCTCTTGCCATCGAGCCTGTAAACCTAGCTGATGTAATTCAGCAAGGTGACCGCAATGTCGGCTATTTACATTATAACAGTTTTGGCCCAGGGACAGGCGAAGAACAACTTATTGAGGCCTTTGAATCTTTTTCAAATGCGCAAATTGACGATCTGGTTTTAGATCTGCGCTATAATGGTGGCGGACTTCTCTTTTTGTCAGCCCAGCTTGGATATATGATAGCAGGCCCCCAAAGCTCTAATCGCATATTTTATTCTCAAGAATTTAATAGCCGCGACCCTGGAAGAAACCCCATCTCAGGACAGCGTGTTGACCCTATCCTATTTCAATCTACAACACTTGGATTCACCGATAGTGTCACACCTGGAGAAGACCTCCCTACGGTAAATCTTAATCGTGTCTTTATTTTAACAACAGATCGTTCCTGCTCGGCATCAGAAGCTGTTCTGAATGCCTTAATAGGAATTGGAGTAGAAGCCATACAAATTGGTACACGTACATGCGGCAAAGCGACAGGTCAATTTCCAACCGATAATTGTGGAACGACATTTGTTCCTTTACATTTTCGAGGGGTGAACGCAGAAGGTTTTGGTGATTATGATGGCGGTTTTGCCCCTGGACAAATGACAGGTGTTGCTGGACCCGTTATTACAGGATGCTCAGTTAATGACGATCTGAGCGCCCCATTGGGCGACCCAAATGAAGGCCAGCTCGCTGCTGCACTCAATTTTGCCGAGACAGGAACATGTAGTCCCGACGCAGTAGCTAGCGCTAAGACAGATGAACCATTCAGCAAAATTACAAATTTAAATCAAGATGACAGGCTTTACCAACATCCACGCATGAAGTCATTTGACGTAGATTTTGGGCAGATTGATTTATCAGTTGCAGATGATAAATAGTGAAACTCATACCCAAAATCATGGCGCTTTATATGCTTAGTTCAGCTGGAGTATCATGCGCTGCAACACCTGACGATGCATTATCACAGCGAAGAGATTCCGTTTTACTAAACACTAATAATAATGAAATCCGTGAAGCTATTCGTATTTTTGTGCGTGAAGACGCAGGACGCTTCGTCATCGCTGACCTTGATTCACTCGCAAATAATCCAAATATGATTGTCCGGCGGCGGGCAAGAGACTATCAAAATCAAATTCGTAAATTACCTGCCGCTAATCTGAACTACCGACTGGTCGGTGACGGAAAATATTGTTGGTTAATCCGTCATGAATCGAGCCAAAATAGTCCTATCGCAGCAGAACTCCTATTACCAGAAACAGCACGTTGTGCCCCCTATTCCCAAAACGAGCGCAATTGATTGGGTTGTTTCTAATCCAAAATTTCCAATCGTTCTGGATGATCAAGCCAGATAGTAGGACCGTTCATAAGCTCTATCCAGCCACGGACTCGCACTTTAGCACCTTCTAGGCTCATAGGATCTAAGCCTGCTTTTTTGAATCGTTTTCTGTCTCGCTTTGCAATTGCAATTGTAAAATCAGTTTTATAATCCGCGCCAAAATTTAAATAGACGCGACCTCTTATATCAGCGGCAGATGTTATGATGCCCTCAACAATCTGAAAACTATCAACATCTTGAGCTAGCATATTTGGTTCGGGGCCTCGGATATTATAAAAGCTATTACTCCATATGCCGCGCCCTCCCGCCCTCGCTTCTTGCTCAGCACGATAAAGTTTTTGCGAGTCTTGAATGGTATCAGGCCAAGTATAAACTCGCGCCATACCCAACCGAACCATTTCTTCCTGAAGCCAAAGGTCAGGGTGGTCTTTCTCATTTAGCGTATACAATTGCGCCAAGGCCCGGTCATAACGATCTCGCCGCTCGCCGCCATAAAAGAGCTGAACACGTTGGCCTTTCGTAAGTAAATCTAGAGCGGCGCGGGCCTCCTTACCCAAAGGCCAGGCTTTAAACCCTTTGCGTCCCAAAGGCAGTTTCGGCGCCTGCATAGCCGACAATCTAACTTTAAGACCGCCTTCTAAATAAAGCGTATCTCCATCCAAAACTGAACTGACGGCCCCGATTTCCCCCGGTGTAAGTTCTGGTGTCTGCCCAAGACCCGCACCGCCTAAAAACATAGCGCCCACCGTAAGCGCTAGCTTCTTAGACCAAAGTCTGGACTTTGATGTACTCGAATGTCCCATAGGTATCCCTATAATGGCAGATAAACCCGCGAAGGTCGAATCTCATCATACGGCCGCTTTTGACATCTTTGACATGGCCTCGTACTTTACTATGTTATGATTTTATAAGATCCCGTAGCTCAGTTGGATAGAGCGCAAGATTCCTAATCTTGAGGCCAGTGGTTCAAATCCACTCGGGATCGCCATGAGTGGATGGGGCCGCACGACGGCGGTTCAAGTTATTCTTCTTTAATAAATTCGATTTCGATTTTAATATCCACATCATCCCCGACGAGTGGCGTATATTTACCAAGGTCCCATTCAGACCGTTTTATCCGCGTTTTTGCAGATATACCCATCATTGGTTTTTTACTGCGGAAGTTTTCACCGACTTTATTGAGCGTGACATCAAGCTTAACAGGCTTTGTAATTCCCTTCATTGTCAAGTCACCGGTTACCCGACCATGGCCAACACGAAGTTGATCCATTTCGGTACTTTTAAAGGTTATGGACGGATGATTTGCTACATCGAAAAAATCAGCTCCAACAAGGTGTTCATCAAATTTTTCAACGCCGCTATCAATGCTCGAGGCGTCAATCGTGACATTTAAACTCGAGTTCATTGGGTCTGTAGGATTTAGGTCAACGACCGCGTCAAATTCATTCCACCGCAAGGTCGGGCGAGCATATCCTTGGTGCAAATATTGGAAGGTGATATATGCATGGGTCGCCTCTGATTTATAAACACCCGCTGGCGCGGTACTAACATCAACACCCGGGCGGCTGGGTTTGCCCTTAACTCCATCTTTAGATAAGGCCCGCACCTTATTCACACCATCTTCAGCGGCCGGAGAGGTTTTTTGAACCGTAACTGCTGCAACATCATCAACTTTGTTCGCGGTTGTTTGAGCCTGCGAACAGCCCGTGATTAATCCAAGCGCAAGAATTGTTGTGGTCAAATAAGTTAGTTTCATTGGTCTCTCCTCATCTTTTACTTACACGCAATCGAAGCAATACCCAATGGGTAATCAGGCCCGTTCAAAGGTCGCAAGTTTGGCGTTAAACATAGACCAATCATCCTTTGCGTCAATCGGCGACCACAATTCGCCGATTTCATCATAAAGCAGCGATATTGGCTTGTCAGTTTGTGCGGGCTTTCCAATAGGTTCATACGCTGAAAACACCGTCAGCCAATCAGCAAATTCTTCACCATTGTAAAAGTCTTTATTTGCAGACCCCTTAGCACGTAAGAGCTGCCCGCCTCCACCTTTCCAGTCATGCCAAAATTGCGGCCATGAACATTGGCTATTTTCCAAATAACGAAACGTCTGCAGCACAAATTCTATATCCGTTTCGTTGGTCTTGGGTTTGACTGCAAAGCGCCTAAAAATATGTGTGCAAAGCGAGCGGCGATAGGCAGGGGCAAAACCTTCTAGTGCTTTCAAAAGCAAGTCATCTTCGCTAACTAATGACAGACTTTGAGCGAGCTGGGCGAGGTTCCAATACATTATCTCAGGTTGGCGCGAGAATGCATATAATTTGTTATAATCAAAATAGGCCGCTGTAAAATCCGACCTTAGCGTTGGCAGAAAACGATAAGGTCCATAATCGAAGCACTCCCCCGTAATGTTCATATTATCGGTATTCATCACGCCGTGGACAAAGCCAGCCGCCATCCATGACGCCACCATATCCGCCGAAGCGCGTACGCAAGCGTCCAACAAGCCGCTCGCGCCTTGGGCCTGGGGGTAAAAGTACCTTAAGCAATAATTGACCAGCGCATCCAAATTATCTGTCGCTTCAAAGAAGGCCTGACGCTGAAATGTCCCAAACCGAATATGGGAATGAGATAAGCGTGTTAAGACGGATGAACGCGTCGGGGATGGTTCATCATTACGTTCTAACGCCTCCCCTGTTTCAATTAGACAAAAACTTCTTGATGTATTCACGCCCATGGATTCTAAGTAGCGCGTGGCCAAAACCTCTCGAATGCCGCCAAGCAAAGTAAGACGACCGTCTCCGCGGCGTGAATATGGTGTTTGCCCAGAGCCCTTTGTCCCCAAATCCATAAGCCGGTTTTTATCATCACGTATCTGAGCGAAAAGAAACCCTCGTCCATCGCCAATATCTGGATTATAGTTTTGAAATTGATGACCATGATATCTGAGCGCCAAAGGCTGCTTAAGATTATCCTTTAAGGGTTTAAAGCGGCCAAAACATTTAACCCATTCATTGTCATCGAGTATAAGTCCAATCGACTTTGCCGCCGCGGCGTCTTTATAGCGAAGGTCGACACGCGGAAAATCGGCAGCTTGAACAGGGTCATAAAAATCCTCTCCAAGCTCATAAATTGACGGTTCAGGCGTGTATTTTATGGCTCAAGCTCCGCGCCGAAATGTGAATGCACCTTAGTATAAAAAGGCTCACTGCGGCGCGCCTTTAACCAACTTATTAAATTTGGGTAGTCAGATAAGTCTATTTTAGCCATCGTCTCAGGCTCTAAGGCGGCAACCAATGCAATGTCGGCCAACGTCATTTTATCTGCGCACAGAAACGCGTGGTCGGAAAGGCGGGTTTCAATGACCGGAAGGTCATTTTTCAAACTGTGAAGTCCTATTTCGATTGAAGCTTCGTTGGGTTTGTCTCCTAACCATGGACCAACAATACGGTTAAAATGAACACGCGCTGCTGATGACCTAATATGATGATTGACGAAGTCCAGCCACTTATCAATATTGCCTTGCTCTTCCAAACTTCCAGAATATAGACTCGAGCCTTCTTTGCGCGCCAAATATCGCATAATAGACGCGCTTTCACCCATCGAATAGCTTCCATCCTGCATAGCAGGGACCCGGCCATATGTATTGATGGCAAGAAACTCAGGCGTCTTTTGTTCCTTAACTTTAAAATCAATGATCACTTTTTCATATGGAATATCCATCGCTTGAGCCGTAAAAATCGGTGCGAAAGACGGAAAAGATAAAGGGTGATAGAAAAGTTTAATCATATTATGAGTTATTTACTTGCATATGCAGCCGAAGGAAATCGGCAGCGTCGAGCGGTATCTTCCGCCCTTTCGGAAAGGCTTTGGCGTAATTTAGAAAACCATGGGGTAAGCGTTTTTCATGATCATAATGTACTGTCACGCCGTGAGCTTTCATATTTTCGGCATATAATTTGCCTTCATCTCGCAGAGGATCAAGTCCGCAAGTTAATACATAAGCTGGCGGTAGCCCTTTTAAGTCTTTTTCAAAAAGTGGAGACAAACGTGTATCTTGAGGGTCAGACGCCACCACGTAATGTTCATCAATAAACTTAAGCGCCACCAGACCAAGTTGCAACCAATCTTGAGGTCCAGGTTTCGGGGGTTTAAAATTGACCAATTGCATTAACGGGTAAAACAGGACTTGAGCCTTGAGACTATCTCGGTATTTTTGGGACAGATAAGCGGTCATGTTACCCCCCGCACTATCACCACCCAAGCCCAGGTTGTTCCGGTCAATACCGTATTCATCTTGTCCATATCCATCAATTGCCCAGTTTAAAACGCGTTCGCAATCTTCTGGGCCAGCGGGAAACGGGAATTGCGGGGCCAAGCGATACTCTACGGATAGGACACGAAAACCCGTACCCGAAGCGATGCGCCGCGTTATGCCTTCATGAGAATCTATCGAGCCAGTTACAAAACCTCCGCCATGAAAATAAATAAAGCATGGTCCAGGCTCTTCACTGGCATTATGCGGAATAAAGAGCCTGACCGGCACGGGAAAGTCATCATTGGGAATATTGAAATCCACGACTTGCTTCATGGCCGGACCAGGCACATCAAACTGATTTATCATCCGCCTGATATTATTGTGAATGTCTGCTATTTGATCTGGTTCAAACTTAAGTTTGTCAAAATGAGCGCGCATTTTTGCCGTAACTTCGTCAGCGATATCTTTTGGGTTTTTCTTGTTCTTTTTCTCAATATTCTTCATGTGCCGATATCCATTTAACGGTTTCACGTAATGTGGGTACGAATTAACCTCGCGTCAACCACACTGGTGATTTGTCAGTTATCTTAAACCACTACCCGCGATCAGTAAGTTAAACTTCTGCTGTATAAGGCGGGGCTGGGTCATATTGCATAGCGCGCTGCACGCTTCTCGCCAGCGTCGGGTCAAACATTTGTCCCGTTAGCCACAATGCCATATCAATGCCTGCGGAAACACCCGCCGATGTGACGACATTGCCATCACGTACATAACGCACATGGGGAATTAATATGCCCTCAAGGCCTGCCTTTTTGAATTCCTCGAATGCGCCCCAATAAGTAGATATCTTCTTGCCTTTTGTGAGGCCCGCCTTTGCCAAAATGAATGAGCCTGTACAGACCGAGGTTATCCACTCACAAGTTGATGAAATTGACGTAACCCAATTTATGACATTCTTATTTTCAGTTTGCACTCGGCTTCCATCACCGCCCGGCACAACTATGACATCCAAAGACTTTATCTCCTCAATAGAGGCATGAGCGCCAGCTCTCATGCCTTTTCTAGCTAGGATATCGCCGCCATCCTCTGATATGAGTATGACTTTAACGCCGTCGGGCTTACCTTGATAATTCAAAACTGAATTTATCATTGTAAAGACTTCATATGGCCCAACAAAATCTAACTCTTCAACGTCATTAAAGATAAAGATGCCAATTGTTTTCACGGCCTATAGCCTCCGTTTTTTAAAAATAAAGTTTCTTCAGGGGAGCTATTTCGTCCAAGAATAGCGTTACGGTGAGGAAAGCGCCCATATTTTTCTATAACTTTGCGGTGTTCTTTCGCATGATGGAGAGTACTCGGGTCCAGTAGCCGACTATCGACGAGACGGACACACTCATTCTGCATCGACAAATCTTCTGCGTGCATAAATGGCATATAAATAAAGGCGCGGCGTTCTGGAGAAATTTTCAAATCCCAGCCCTTATCCACCATGCTTTGCGCGAGCGACAAAGCTTTATCATCCCACGCAAAAGCGGCCTTTGTACCCCGGTACATATTGCGCGAAAACTGGTCCAACACGATGATGGCGGCTAAGCAGCTTTCAGGAGTTGTTTCCCAAATCGATTGATCTTGCGCTAAGTCAATAGCCGCGTGTTCAAATTTGCGCCGAATTTCAGCATCAAAAGCATCTGATTTTTTAAACCATAATTTTGGGCCAACCTCGTCAAACCAAAAACCTAATATATCATCGGATGAGGCTATAATCTGACCTCGCCTGAGCATATATCTTCATAGGTTTTGGCGTCTATTTTTTCATATGCACCAGTTCTAGAGTTTGCATAATATAGCGGCTCTGAGATATTGGCCGGATCAAAACCAGCTTTTACAAGGTTTGTCTTTTTAAATTTGAATGTGCTGGTCGTCTCTGCTTCTTGAGACAGGCGTAGAAAAACTGGCCTTGCATAATGCGGTAAATTTGTTTCGATATGTGTCTTAAGCGCCACCATATCCGGTTGACCTTCCGCAATAATTGCCGCCATGCCCGCACGGCCATCATAACCTGGGACCATCACGCCATAAACATTAGCCTGTGTGATACCTTCAAATCTTGACAAAGCCGCCGCAACTTCTCCTGTGGCGACATTTTCTGCCTTCCATCGATAGGTATCGCCCACACGGTCCATAAAGTAGAAATAGCCAAGCTTGTCGCGTTTCAAGAGATCGCCAGTACGAAACCAAGCATCACCTTTTTTAAAGACATCGCGCAATATTTTCTTCTGCGTGGCCTCTTTTGTTTCATACCCTTCAAACCGAAACCGCGGATCGTCATTGCGAATTTCTGCTATAAGCTCCCCAGATTCATTTGGGTCGGCCATGATACAAAAGCCATCCGACCCGCGAGGGTTCCTATTGCTGTCCACATCATAGCGCACAATTTCTAAGTTGAACTTAAACTTCAGATAATTAGGTACGCGGCCAATCGCGCCAATAGGACCATCGAGATTAATCAAGCTCGCATTGCCTTCGGTCGCGCCATAAAACTCTACAACATGAGGAATATTGAAACGGCTCACAAAGCCCTCCCAAACTTCAGGTCTGAGGCCATTGCCGATCATCCAACGAATATTATGCGCGCGTTCCAATTTATGTGGCGGCGTTGATAATAAGAAACGACATAATTCTCCCACATAAGTAAACATAGTCGCCTTATATTGAACCGCTTCGTCCCAGAATTTTGTTGCTGAAAATCTTGGTAATACAATTACGGCGCCGCCATTTGATATCATGGCTCCGGTGCCAACCAAGCCTCCTGTCGCGTGGTACATTGGTAAAACCATCATCATACGGTCCGTGGAGCTTGCCCTAGCGCCCGCACCCATACCGCGCATATAATTTTGCGCCCGAACATGGGTCACTTTAGCAGCCTTTGGGAGTCCCGTAGTGCCCGATGTAAACATTTTCATAAATTGGTCACCCGCCTTTATACCTTGGCGAAGGTTTTTCGATGGTCGGTTTGGAACGACATCAGCGATAGCGGCGTCAAAGCTTTCATAGCCTTGAGTTTCACCAAATCCGGCAAAGACTTTAATATCCAGTGTCAGGTCAGATTTTGCCGATTGGAAATTTTCTGCCAATTCGTGATCAACAATAATTATTTTTGCATCTGATATATTTACGCAATGAGCAAGAGCTTGGCCTGTGAGTTGGTAATTTAGGAGTGCAGGAATAATTCCAACCTTGCTTAATCCTAACCATAGAGCGACGTATTGAGCTCTATTTCTTACAAAAACGGCAACAGTATCTCCAGCCTTACATCCCAAGCTTTGAGCCCACCCCGCAACTTTATTGGCGTAGACCTCCATATCATCATAGGTCATTTCAAAATCACCTTCGATAAAGGCGATGTTTTTTCCGTAGCTATCTATCCTCTTTTCGAGCTCATCGGCAACAAGGCGGTTGCTATCGGCATCAACATCTTTGACGGCGCGCAACATTCTCAATAATCCTGTGATGAATTTGTATTCGCGTTTAATAGCTGTCAGCATAGCGGCAGGATCTCCTTGTTTTTTAAAACATACTACACCGCATGTAGGGGTCAACAACTAGGCAAAGAAAAACCCCGCTATTTATAGCGGGGTTAAGTTTTGACTAACATTGCGGCCTAAGGAAGAAAACCGCTACGTGGAACATGTGTAATTCTTGAAATCAATCATTACACCAAAGAGACGAGGGAGTGAGGTGTCTCTGTATTCGAAATAAGTGTTGCAACCTACGTGCCAGAATTATTAGGGGTTCTAAACGTAAAACCGTTCTTAATTTCTTTTTCGAGACACCTTTAAGCTGGAAAGCGTCTCAAAACGACACAATTAGTAAGTTGGATATCCCGTATATCCGCCTGCAAGACAGCTTCCATCATTTTGCAAACTGCTCCCGGCTGGGCAGGACGGCTCTGTTGGATAAAACGGTGCAGAATTTTCTATGCCTTCTACTGGGTAAGACGATTTCTCCCAATATGAGGATGCGGAATAAGAAGAGCTTTTGCTTTGCGTGGGAGCAACGGCTTGCCTAAATCCTTCGACATAATTGGGAGGTATGAAAACTGGAAGTTCATAACCAGCGCGGTCCAAGACTATGACGGTCATACCGTCAAACCTCGCAGCATCAAGCCGGTCTTGTGAAATATGAACACTCAACTTTTCTTCACGTGCACAATGATTTGCAACATTTCGAGAATTACGCCCGAAGAATGAGGCCATAGGTGCTAAAGCAACCATTCGCCGACTTCTAAAGCTTGATGAGCGTATAGATGATGAAGGCCGCGCCGAATTTCTAGACTTATTCGAACCCGCGCTATTTTTATTTGACCGCTTGTTACTGGATTTACGAGCCGATTTGTTTCCCCTCGTGCCTTGGGATTTTTCACGGCGCGATTGAGAACGTTGCGAAGTCTTAGGCTGTACTGGGCTTGACGTGAGGTTTTGAACTGTAGCCGATCTTTTGGGTTGATTGGTTCGTCTATTCTGACCAGAGAGAAGTCTTTCCGTGCGCAGTGACACTCCTGATCTACCACGAAGTAAGCGTCTCGAAGTCTGGTCATTCCGCGTCACACCTAACGCACCTCTACGATTAGACCCCGGCGGAGTTTCTCCAACGCCGTTACGGGCACGCCGTGCAGCCCTATCTACACCGCGGCGGCCATCAACACTAGCGCTGTCCGATGAGCGTCCTGCATCACCACGGCGGTCTCTAATACGAGTGCGGCGCTCTTCACGTCGTTCACGGCGACGTTCGACATTATCATCATCATTGGCACGCCGGTTGCCGTTAGCGTTTCGTCGGTCTCGCAAATTATTCCTCGTGCCGCGCACCGTTATACCTCTGGGCGTAATTCGCCGTGTTGTTCTAAAATTACTGCGCCCGATTAATCGGTTTGAGCCTATAAAGGTACCGATAGATGAAAACCCGCCAAACCCTAATCGCCCAAACGTACTAAATCCCGTATAGTGACGGTACGGCCTATAGAGGCT
>CAZJRU010000011.1:13952-23113 GCA_964548315.1 uncultured Hellea sp. | reverse complement strand
GCCTGTCAGGATATCGAAGATGACATGAAAATCGGCGTTAAAAGCACAGCGCGGCGGTTTGGAAAGCATCTTATACCCGCCGTTACAGCCTGCTATATTATATTTATAGCCTTAAGCTTTACCGCAATAGGATTAGAAAGGATAGCAAGTGCAAATCCTGGCATTCAAGGCTCTTTCCTTATACGTTTTTCTCGGACACAACTAGTTGTTCCAACCCTTATATTATTTGTCCCCATTACATTTTTGCTTTTTCGTCAACCTCTGAAAATTAAACATAATCAGGAGACTGCACTTCGCATGTTTAAATCTAATTTTTGGGTCGCTATTTTCTTTATTACTCTTTTAATCATTTTACGGTTTTTGTGGATTTTAAATTAATCACCGAACCGTGAACGTAACTTGTTTGGTCCTTTAAACATTAATCCTTATATAGAGCGCAGAAATAGGAGTATCCCATGGTGAACACTTCACTTACGAGACGTAAACTTGGCCTTAGCGCCGCCGCCCTTGCTGTAACTGGGGCTTTGACGGCTTGCGCAAAAACAGGCACACAAGCCGAAGCAATAGAGGTCGCTATGAATGAAAAAACAAATATTGATTGGGCGAATTTGTCCGAGCAGGACTGGAAACAGCGCCTAACGGCCATGGAGTTTAACGTCCTGCGCAAAGAAGGCACAGAACGCCCTTTCACGAGCCCGCTCAATGACAATAAGGCCGCTGGCACTTATGTCTGCGGTGGCTGTGCATTGCCTTTGTTTAAATCTGAACATAAATTCGACTCAGGTACAGGTTGGCCAAGCTTTTATGACGTGATTGACGGCAATATTGGCACGAAGGTTGACCGCAAGCTTTTCCTTCCTCGTACAGAATATCACTGCGCGCGCTGTGGTGGTCATCAAGGCCATGTCTTTAATGACGGGCCACAGCCCACAGGTCTGCGTTATTGTAATAATGGCGTGGCGTTAGATTTCATTGAAGACGCTTAACTGCAATTTTTTCAATATTCATTATTGCAAAATTAAATTTTCTGTCGCAGAATTTGGTTATTGTTAGCCGCTGGATTGTCTGGCCGCGTTATGAAAGGAGGTATCATTTGTCTATCTATTTTGAGGGGTCTGCCCGAAGCTGTTAACTCAGCCCTTTCGTAAAAGCGAAATTGGGTAAAGACAGAATATATCTTGAAACTGGGCACGGCGCCCAGCGAGACCCAAACTTCAGAATTGAGCCCCTTGATACTGTCGGGGGGCTTTTTTTGTGCCTGAAACTATCTTAGAACCTGAACTGTAAACACAGGAGTGATTATGGCTATTGCCCGCCCCGTTGATCGGCGTCTATTTTTTCTATTTGATCGCGCTCATACGCAAATAGCAAAATCTGCAGATAATTACCTATCAACCCGCTCTGGTGCCAGTACAGCTCAGGCCGCAGTCCTGATTTATCTAGGATATAATGATAATTGCTCTCTTTCTGATCTCGCGGCGGGCACAGGACGCAAAAATGCGGCAATCACGGGCCTCGTATCACGCATGGAAAAAGACGAACTCCTCTTACGGCACAATCAAATGATTGATCGCAGATCAAAAACCGTATCTTTGACAGGAAAAGGCTGGGCTTTACGCGAAGATGTTATGAATAATTTTCGAGATTTTAACGACCGACTAACAAAGGGTATGACGGATTCGGAAATCGAAACAGTTGTAAAGTTTTTTTCATTAAGCACAAAAAACACAATGGCGCTCTAAGGCCTTGAAGAACACATTTTGATGATTAGACAGGCTGGACTGGATAGGCTATCTGGCTGCTATGGCTAAAGCAAATACCGCTAACACAACTATTTCAGTCGATATTATCTCCGATATCGTGTGTCCGTGGTGCTGGGTTGGCGTTAAATTATTTGAAAAAGCCGCAAAACAATCCGGCAAGAACATTTCACTGTCTTGGCGACCCTATATGCTAGACCCCGCTGTGCCTGAAGGCGGTGTGCCTTATCCTGAATATATGAAACAAAAATTTAGCAATGGCCCCTCAGATCGCTTTAAAGAAATGCGTGCTCATCTTGAAAAAATCGGTCCTAGCTTAGGAATAGATTTCAAATTCGACGACATCCCAATGCGGCCAAACACACTTGATGCACATCGATTGCTTAAATGGGCACAAGGTCAAGGTAAGGGCGACGCAGCATCGCAAGCCCTCTTCGAAGCTTTTTTTACTGACTTAAATGATGTTGGAGACAAAGACGTATTAATTGAGGTTGGAAAAAATATCGGAATGGACGACAAAGTCATATCTGACCTTCTCTCTCAGGATGATGATAAAAATGCCGTGCGCGAAGAAATAATGTTTTTTAGAAATTTAGGCGTAAATGCGGTTCCTACTTTCATATATAATGGACAATTTGCTGTCCAAGGGGCACAACCCGTCGAAGCGCATCTAAAGGCCATTGAAAAAGCCGTCCAAAATCCAGCGATAGCATAGGAGATTAACATAACAAGTTTTCAAATTGTCGCTTTATACGTGGCTCTAAATCTCATCTTGACGCCAATTCTTATGTTCCGTGTGGGTCAAATAAGAATTAAAGATAATATTAGTTTGGGGGACGGGGATAACCCTGCCCTTCTGGCCCGTATTCGAGCCCACGCTAATTTCACAGAAACTGCGCCCATCGCGCTTATCGGTCTGATTGTCTTGGCAATGATGAACGCACATACAATAGCGCTTCATATATTTGGCGCGGCGTTTTTCATTGGCCGCCTGGCACATGCGCATGGCATGGCCCAGAAAGCCGCAAATGGTAAGGGCCGCATTATCGGAACCTTGCTAACTCTCGGGACCTTTTTTGGGAGCGCTATATATCTTCTCATTCTTGTCTTTACATTTAATGTCACATAATGGCTGAACACGATCCCGTTAAGGCTGAGGCTTTAAAGCCGACGCTTAAAAAGCTTTTGAGCTATGCACAAAAGCATGGTGCTGAATCCGCAGATGTCATTTCAACACATGGAAGGTCTCTAGGTATTGTCGTGCGGCAAGGCCAATTGGAAGACGTAGATAATAGCGAAGGTAAAGACATTGGATTAAGAGTCCTCATCGGCAAACGTCAAGCCTGTGTCTCAAGTTCAGACCTATCTGATAAGTCCCTTGATTTACTTGCCGAACGTGCTGTTGCGATGGCGAAACTTGCACCCGAAGATCCCTATTGTGGTCTTGCGCCACATGAATCACTCGCAACCACATCTCATGAACTCGACGTTTTTGATGATAACGAATTAACACCCCATATGTTGAAAGACAGAGCTCGTTTAGTCGAGAAGGCAACGTTAGCGGTCAAAGGTGTTCAGCAAGCTGAAGGTGCCAGTGCGAGTTGGACGACCTCCGCTTTATATTTTATGACAAGCCATGGCTTCTCAAATGGTTGGCGAGCCTCTCGACATGCTCTTTCTGTATCCGCAATTGCGGAAGAAAATGGCGCCATGGAACGTGATTACGACGCTCATAGCATGCGCTGGATTCGAGACCTAAAACTCACAAAAGAAATTGGTACGATCGCCGGCGAGCGAGCGGTCAATCGCCTAGGGTCAAAACAAATGAATTCAGGGGCTTATCCCGTCATGTTTGATAGGCGGGTTTCTGCCGCGCTTATCAATGCCTTTAAAGGCGCTATTACTGGACCCGCAATCGCCCGCGGGGTTTCGTTTCTAAAAGAAAGCTTAAATCAGCCTATCTTTGGAAAAGACATAAATATTATCGATGACCCCTTGCGAAAACGCGGACATGCTTCGCGTCCTTGGGATGGCGAGGGCGTTGCTGTCACAAAACGTGATCTCGTTAAAAATGGCGTGCTCCAAGACTGGATGTTAAATTGTGCTTCCGCACGCCAACTCGGCCTAAAAACGACAGGTCATGCGAGCCGAGGGACCAGCTCACCTCCCGGCGTCGGGGCAACAAATACATATATGATGGCAGGCACTAAAACACCTCAGAAGCTCTTATCGGAAATGAATGAAGGTCTTTTAATAACGGAGATGTTTGGACCTTCTTTGAACTCTAACACAGGCGATTATTCGGTGGGCGTCGCAGGGTTTAAAATAGAAAATGGGGAACGCTCTTATCCCGTGAGCGAAATTACGATTGCTGGTAATTTAACTGAAATCTATAAAACACTCATACCAGCCAATGACCTTGTATTTGATAGATCGACAGTAGCCCCTAGCCTGCTTTGTGAAGGAATTACCATTGCCGGAAGTTGATGAAACCTGTGTTCCTTACGAAGAAGACCTAAAGCTGATTGCTAAGGCTGCAAAGGAGGCTGGGGCGATTGCCAAGAAAGCCTTTGACGAAAACGATTCAAAGGTTTGGGACAAAGAGAACGACTCACCAGTAACCGATGCGGATATTGCGGTTAATGATTTTTTGGCTCAAACCCTGCTAAAGGCACGACCAGATTATGGGTGGCTTTCCGAAGAAACCAAAGATGACCATTCGCGCCATGCCTGCCCGCGTAGCTTCGTTGTTGACCCCATAGACGGCACGAGAGCATTTATAGACCGTACGCCAAATTTCGCCGTTTCTGTTGCTATTATTGAGGAGGGGCGATCCATTGCAGGCGTGGTGTTTAACCCGCTAACAGGAGAAATGTTCGAGGCCTATCTGGGCGGCGGAGCGAAACTAAATGGAAAGACGATGAAAGCCCCCGATGCACATCATATCGAAGGCATTCGTATGGTTGGTTATCCGCGCAAGTTTAGACGGCTTGGTTGGCCTGATATGACCTGCCGCATAGCGAATTCTATGGCCTATCGCATGGTGCTTGTGGCATGCGGGCAAGCCGATGCGACTGTCGCCTTTACACCCAAATCAGACTGGGACTTGGCCGCTGCAGAACTTATCGCGACTGAATCCGGAGCACTCGTCACCAACCTTTATGGCAAAAAACCAATGTATGACGGGCCAACAACAAGTGGATTAGGCGTTATTTGTGCTGGCCCGAAGCTTCATGCTTTGTTATTAGCACGCGTGAGTCCTGTCATTGCTCAGTTTGAGAAGAGCCCTGACAAGATTAAAGATTTTGGATTTATGGGAACAACTATGTCTGACCGCACCGAAGACCTTCAACTGCTTCACCTCGTTATTGGTGGAGAATTAATCGATCCGAATAAAACGGAGTTTAAAAACTTAAAAGACGTCGAATTTGTTGGCGCCTATGGATCTTTCGCAGATGCAAAAAAGGCCTGGAAAGCGGCTGCGCAGCGCACTGTTGATAACGCACATATGCGCTTTTTCGTGCTTCACGCTCATGAACTAATTGACCCAGACAAAGACGGGTACATTGGCTAAAAACGCCTCCCTTAAAACAACCGACCGCCAAAGAATAAAACGTCTTTGGCGAGACTATATTTGGCCGCAGAAGGGGAAACTCTTTGTGGCCATTTTCTTTATGGCGCTCCTTGCGGCGGCGACCGCTGCTTACACCTTTGTCGTTGGTTATATTGTCGATGAAGCTAATAATTTGGCGAAAAATGCAGATGCCGTCAGCAATGCTAAGAGCTACGCCTATGCTATCCTGCCCATTTTATTGGGTATCACCGCCCTTTCTGGAGTTTCAAATTATATTCAGCGTATTTTATCTAACTCCATTGCGCTTAACGCTGTTGGAAAAATGCAAAAACAAATGTTTAAATCCAGCCATGAGCGCGACTATGCCAGTTTCGCGCGCGAACCCACAGGCAATCTAATTTCTAAATTCACAAATGACGTCACTGTCATTTCAAACGCGTTGATACGAACGATGTCTAACCTCATTGCGGCCTTGCTCACGGTCGTCTTCACCATTGCCGCTATGCTTTACCAAAACTGGCAACTCTCGCTCGTCATGACCATTTTCCTGATTGCCTTTTGGCCTATCATTATCATTTCCAAACGCATGCGGGGTAATGCCAATGAGGTACAAGCGCATATCGGCACGATTACATCAGAGCTAAAAGAAAGCTTTACTGGAGCACGTATGATTAAAGCCTACGGCCTAAAGGAAAATGAGAATGAACGCCTTGGAAAAAGTTTTGATGAACGTATTCGTCTCTTTATGAAACTCGTCACAGAGCAAGCCCGCATCGACCCTATTCTGGAAATTCTTGGCGGGCTAGCGATTGCAGGCGTTGTCATTTTTGGCGTTTATCAAGTGACTAATAACGCTGCAACGGCTGGCTCTATTGTGGCTGTGCTGACGGGTTTACTGATATTGTCGCCGAAACTTCGCGCGCTTGGAACGCTTAACAATGTCATCCAAGAAGGCCTAGCTGCCCTCACCCGCATATTTGATGTGATTGATGAAGAACCTACCATTACCGAGCTCCCCGATGCCAGCGCGCTTACTGAGCCTAGTGGTCATGTAAAGCTAACAAACGCACGCTTCATTTACCCCGACGGGACGCAGGCTTTATCAGGCGTGAGCCTTGAGGCTAAACCCGGCGAAACCATCGCCCTTGTTGGCCCCTCTGGCGGCGGGAAATCGACGATCATAAACCTCATCCCGCGGCTGTATGATGTCAGCGCGGGGCAGGTTTCCATCGACGGAGCTAACGTCAAACGCCTCACCTTAGACACACTGCGCGGCGCGATGGCGTTAGTCTCTCAAGACGTAATCTTATTTAATGACAGCGTCGCCAGTAATATCGGCTTTGGCGATATAGAGGCTACCCGCGATGACATCATTACAGCAGCAAAATCAGCAGACGCCCATGATTTTATTTTGGCTCTGCCCAAAGGCTATGACACGGTCCTAGGCGAAGATGGAGATGGACTTTCTGGCGGTCAAAAACAGAGGCTCTCTATCGCTCGCGCGATATTGCGTGACGCCCCAATCCTCCTACTCGATGAAGCCACCTCTGCGCTGGACGCGGAATCTGAGTCCAAAGTCCAAGCCGCGTTAGATAAATTATCCAATGGCCGCACCACCATCGTCATCGCCCACCACCTCAACACGGTACAAAAAGCAGATAGAATATATGTATTAGATAAGGGCGAAATCGTGGAAACAGGTACGCATAAATCACTTAGGAAAAAACGCGGTGGTATTTACGCGAAGCTTAGAGATTTACAGGGTTAATTACTCCCGCCGTAAAATCAATTCCGTTACTGGATTACCTGACCATTGCTCCATGAACCTCGCCTTCACATCAGCCGGATTATAAACCGTTTCAACCCAGTCGATAAATTCAATGTCATGGGTTTTCGCATAAGTTAGATAATCTTTGAAAAAGAAATCCAACATTCCTGTCTTGCCTTGTTTGACGTGCAGATATTTAAACTCAAGCTGCTCCATCGCCTCCTCAATGCTATCGCCCATATGAAAGTGCCGATAAAGCACACCCATAATCCCTGTACGGTCAGCGCCTGATTTGCAGTGCATAACAGCGGGATATTCAATGGATTCGAATAGCTCTTTGGCACCGCGTATTTTCTCGGGCGTGTGGGTGTCGCGGCTATAGACCCGAAAATCGACCATGGTGATGCCGTGTCTTGCGCAAGCTTCTTTTTCCAGAAGGTAAAAGCCTTTAGGACTTTCCCCACGTAGATTGACGTTAGTTTTGATACCCATCTTCGCCCACTGGGCAATTCGTTTAGGCGAAGGCTGGTTTTCACGAAACATCCCACCACCAATAGCGTGGTGATTAGCAAAGCGTAGGCGTAAAAATCCATGATCTCCCCAAGTGAGGTCACGATAAGCCTTCTTTCTATCAGCTGGGTTGTTGAGGTCTAACGCCATCTATCCTATGTCCATGTTTCGGCAACGCATAACAGGGAGGCCGCAAGTGTTCAAACGCTTCATGCGGTCTGTAGCCGTACAAAAATCAATCGGCGGCTTAATCGCAGCCTACATGACCGTGGTTAAATATACCACACGCTGGGATATTGAAGGGGCGGAAAAAGTCCAGTACATTACCGAGGGCGGAAACGGCGTCATTGCACTGGTTTGGCATTCGCGCTTTATGATGCTGACCTCCGCTTGGAAAAAGCAATATCAGCTTCCGTATGTTCTGATATCACGCTCACGCGATGGGAATATCGTCGCCCATGCCAGCCATTATCTTGGGCTAAAAACAATTCGCGGATCCACTAAGAAAGCGGCGAAGGCAAATAGCTCGGCCAAAGCCAAAGGCGGCGCCAAAGCCAGCCTTGATATTGTAACCGCGATTGAAAACAGGGGCTGTATTGTAATCACGCCAGACGGGCCGCGCGGACCGCGTCAACGCCTCGGGGATGGCCCTTTACGGCTCGCCAAGCTAACAGGGGCCCCGCTTATGCCTTGTAGTTTTGCCGTGAAAAACAGAAAGCTACTTAACTCATGGGACCGCTTAGTCGTGCCCCTACCCTTTGGGAAAGGCAAAATTATCTGGGGAACGCCCGAGCGCATTGCGAAAGATGCAGATGAACATGAAATAGAACAGATTCGTCAGCGTATTGAATCAGAAATGAACATGTTTTTGGCCGATGCTGACCGTGCTATGGGGCATGAACCGGAGTCTACCATATGAGCGAAACAGGGCTCATACGCGCCTACTCAGGACTCACGCGGGCTTTGGCGCCCGTCTTGCCGCTGTGGCTAAAAAGGCGAGCACTCAAAGGCAAAGAGGACCCTGACCGTCAAGGTGAACGGTTTGGTGTACCGTCCATCGCGCGGCCACAAGGGCAACTTTTCTGGATGCACGGCGCGAGCGTCGGAGAGACCACGATGCTCTTGCCGCTCATCAACAAACTCCTTACCGCCTACCCCAAAGCGCATATCTTAATCACGAGTGGCACTGTCACCTCCGCAAACTTAATGGCGGACCGCCTCCCTGTCCGAGCGCTGCACCAATATGTCCCCCTTGATACGCCCAAAGCCGTTTCAGCTTTCCTAGACTTTTGGAAACCAGACATCGCCTTTTGGGCTGAGTCAGAAATTTGGCCTAATTTGCTAACGCTTACCCATAAACGCACAATTCCGATGGTGCTTATTAATGCCCGCATGTCTGATAAATCCATTCAAAGGTGGTTTAAACGTAAGCAAAGCGCGCTCGCGCTTTTTGGTGCTTTCGATATCATCCTAGCGGCAAATGAAACCACGGCAAATGGATTGTCTTGGCTTTTGGACAGAGAGATAGAAAGCACAGGAAATCTCAAAG
>CAZJRU010000011.1:0-13852 GCA_964548315.1 uncultured Hellea sp. | reverse complement strand
AATGGATTGTCTTGGCTTTTGGACAGAGAGATAGAAAGCACAGGAAATCTCAAAGATGCTGCGGCAAAACTGCCTCTAAATGAGGACGAATTAAAAGTTCTAAATAGTCAAATTGAAAACCGCCCCGTCTGGTGCGCCGCAAGCACACATAAGGGGGAAGAACCTCTTATTCTTGCGGCACACGAAACCGTCAAAAAACAACATCCCGATGCCTTGCTGATATTAGCGCTCCGGCACCCTGAGCGGCGCAAAGAGGTCACGCCATTAATCGCAAACGTAAAACATGTATCACGTTCAAGCGGCGAGTCTATAACACCAGATACATCCATACTGTTATACGATACCATAGGCGAAATGGGACTTGCCTATGCCCTATCCGATGTCAGTTTTGTTTGCGGTTCTCTCGTTGAGGGCTTGATGGGGCACAACCCGTTAGAACCAGCTAGGTTCAAAAATGCTGTTTTGACGGGCGCGCATATCGCAAGTTTCGCTGATAGTTACATGCAGATGTTTGCATTTGACGCCGCAAAGCGTATCCTAGTCCCGAACATGGTAGGATCAGCGGTGACTGAATTGCTCTCAAATCCTGAAAAATTAGCGCAGCAACAGCGCCTTGCTTATGAATTTGCGATAAGCCGTGATGCCGTTCTAGATTACGTCTGGGAAAAACTTAGCCCGATTTTGCCATTGCCAGGACCGCAGTCATGAGACCGCCAGAGTTTTGGAATCACCACGACGGACGAGACGCAGCGCCGATGATACGAACCCTTCTCGCCCCTTTCAGCTGGATTTATGGCTGGGCAGCGGCAAGGCGCATTAAAACTGCGGACAGCTATGATGTTGGCCTACCCGTTATTTGTATTGGCAATGCGACAATGGGCGGTACGGGTAAAACACCCGTCGCAATTTATCTTTTAAAAAGTTTGAGGCGGCTAGGCATTGAGGCTGTTGGCCTAACACGCGGTTATGGCGGCCAAGAAAAGGGTCCCATCCCCGTAAACGCCAATCATACGGCGCTAGATGTCGGAGATGAACCCTTATTGCTCGCGCGCCACGCTCCCGTTTGGGTAAGCGCAGGCCGTGATGAGGGCGCGCGCGCCGCCAGAAGTTACGGGGCGAAAGTCATCGTTATGGATGACGGTCACCAAAACCCGCAGCTTAAAAAAACGATATCTTTTCTTGTCGTGGACGCGGAACTTGGTTTTGGCAATGGCTGTGTATTCCCTGCAGGACCTCTGCGCGAGAAACTTGTCCCTTCTCTGGACCGCGCAGATGCGGTCATTTTAATGAAACCCTCCCCTGATTTCGAAATTGACGACCATCTGACCAAGCAGCTTAAAGGGCAAATTGTTATCCCCGCTTATTTAACGCCCGTCTCGCCGCCGCCCAAAGGAAAATTATATGCCTTTGCGGGTATAGGACGACCCAACAAATTTTTTGATAGCCTACGGCGGCACGGCGGGGAAATAGTCGAAGAAATGCCTTACGCGGACCACTACAGATATAAGGACGAGGATATAGAAAGCCTCTTTTTGTTAGCCTCGGAATATGAAGCCTCACTCATTACAACTGAAAAAGATTACGTTCGGCTACCAAAAGGATATCGCAAAGGCGTTCATACTTGGCCCGTCTCAGCTGTTTTTGAAGATGAGCTGACCTTGCGTCGACTGATTCATCCTATTATTGAACAAGTCAAACCCACAATATGACATTGGGTCAAAAGCTGGTTTGGCGTCTTGAAGCCTTGGCCTATGATATCGTCAGCCTTATTTTGAAACCTTTTCCTTTTCGCGCTATCTCAGCTTTTGGAGGGAGGGCATTACGGCTAATCGGGCCGCTCACGAGCAAACATCATATTGCTAAAACAGGTTTGAAGATTGCGTTCAAAAACAAATCAGATTTGGACATCAAAAAAATCTTATCTGAGCAATGGGACAATACTGGACGCACCTTAGCAGAGTTCCCGCTCACCCACCGTGTTAAAGCCTTTGAAGGCAGCCAGGTCACGATCGAAGGTTTGGATATTTTCAAAGCCCACATGCCAGCCATTATTGTCACAGGACATTTCGCCAATTGGGAAATTATGGCGACGGTCCTGACACAATCAGGTTTCCCGGTCCGGATTACATATCGCAAAATCAACAACCCTTATATCGATGCCCGTGTACGTAGACAACGCGAGCGCTACGGAACGAAATTTCTTGTTCAAAAATCCACGCATAAAGGCGGAAGAGAGCTCTTAGAAGCGCTCAAAAACGAAGAAAGCGTGGCTCTTCTTAACGATCAAAAATTCAATACCGGTTTGAGTGTTCCCTTCTTTGGAGAGAACGCTATGACAGCACAGGGCGCGACGCGCTTATCCCTTAAAACCGGACGCCCTCTTTTGCCAATGGCGGTGACACGTCATAAATCAAACTTCACCGTAATATTTTATGAGCCCATAGAACTCGCAAAAACCGGCGATCGTGAAAGCGATGTTTTAAACGGAGTCAAACAAATAAATCGCTTTATTGAAGACCGCATCCGCGAAAAACCTGCGCAATGGTTTTGGGTTCATAGGCGTTGGCCCAAAACGCTCTACAAAAAGAGTTAGTCATGAAACCATGTAATATGGTCCGCGCTCGCGGCGATTTTTCTGGTTAGTTTGGGGTTAACGGCAATTATGTCGGTGTTACTGAAACGGCGCATTAGGCAAATGAGTTAGGTGAAGAAAAATCTCAAAGCGCTCTGACCGTATATGAATTAAAAGATAATCTCGTCAGACGCGTTTATTATTACCCTCAAACGCCAGAACAAATTGATTAAGCAGATTGTTTATTTGCAATACGTTGAGAGTCCCACTCTCCAAATTCAAAAGCGATGCAGCGTTCAATTAATTTTCGCCAAACGGGTTCTGCGATGTTTTTAGACAGGCCTTGATTTTGGGCTTCTGCAATAACTTTGGCCACAACATCTTCAATTCGGGCTTCATCGTGCACCGCGTCTCTATCTTGTTTAATCCGCGCGGCGGCTGTCATATAGGCTTGGCGTTTTACGAGCAGCGCGACAAGTTCACGGTCAAGCGCGTCAACACCTTCTCGAACCTCTGCCATAGTCTGACAATCTTTTCCTGCTTTAGACATATCTCGTTAGCCGTCTTGCGGCCACTCCGTAAGTAGTTCAGGGTCTAGATTACGGTTACGCCACTTTAAACGCCAGCATAAATGTGGCCCTGTCGAGCGGCCTTTTGACCCAACTGTTGCAATCTGCTGGCCTTGGTTTACGCGTTGCCCAGGCTCCACAAGAATTTCATCCGTATGCAAATACATTGAAATAAGGCCCTGTCCGTGGTCGAGTAGAACCATCGCGCCTTCGAAATATAAATCATCATCCGCGAGGCTTACGATTCCATCCGCGGGCGCGTAAATCGGTGTCCCAACTGGGGCCGCCATATCGACACCGTAATGCGGTTTCTTAGGTTCTCCGTTTAAAATACGCTGGGCACCAAAATTCGTTGTCTTGCGAAATTCTTTAATCGGAGAAATAAACCCATCACGAAATCCCATATCTTTGGAGCGAGAACTAAACCCAACTTTTTTACGGGCAGATGAGCTACGGATACGTTTAAGCTGAGCTTCAGAAAAAGTTGAAACTTGTGACGGCGGTAAACCATCTATACGTGAAGTGTCATATTCGCGGGGCTTTAAATCAAAACTAACTCGGTCACCCTGGACCTCAACAAAATTTTTCTTTTCGTCACGATCAAATCCAATGATAATGTGGCCATCTTCATCAGCATTTTCGAAATAGTAATCTTTTTCAGAACGGGCCACTTTTACTTTAGCATTAGGCATTGTTTGACAAAGAACAGCTCCGCCTTGTTTGGCGATTCCACGACAAACAATCCGTTTAGGCGCAACTAATTCAACTGTTTTATTTTGATCTGCCGTATTATTAAGCGGTCTAAGTTGCGGGGTTCGGCTTTCCGTCACCCGATCAACTGAATCAAGAGGTTGTTCCACTTTCTCAGCGGCGCAAGCGGTGTTTGAAACCGCGAAAGCTAATACCAACACTAGCCACCGCATTAAGCGTTCTCTTTTTTCCATGCCGCCAAACTTGCGGCGGCATCTTTATACGCTTCTTGCCGATCAGCGTTCCAATAACGGAGCATTTCGAGGGGAATCTTAGCTTGTGTGGTCGCGCAGAGCACATAGGCACCGCCTTCCATAATAGTGAAGTCAGATGCACCGTAATGCACAATCGCTTTACCAGTTCCTTTAAAAAAAGAGTTCATAAGGGCTACTTAGCTTGTTTCACTGAAAATTAAAACAAGTCCTGTTGGTTATTTACAGTTTTAGCTTTCGTTGGCGCTTTTTTTGCTATTTTTGCTATTTTTTTAGAAACGCTCGCTTGACCGTCAATCACCGCGCCCCGAGTCCCGTCAGCAAAGGTGAGAGTAACAGCCTCGCCTGCATCGACCTCGTCTTTCGAGCGGACAACCTCTTCGTCACGACGTTGCACCAGGGCATAGCCGCGCTCTAACACACCTTGATAGCTATAAGCATCGAGCAACTTACCTGCCCGCGACAGGCGCGCGCTTTGTTTTTGCAAGGTGTTTTGAATGGCTGAATTAGCCGTGCGCGCTTCCTGGGCTAGGATACGGCGCTTACCGTCTATATTAGTACGGATTGAATCTGGCCTTATACGCAAGGCATTTAATTGCACTCCCTTGGCTTCAATCAAACGGCGCGGGTCGGGGACACGCAGGGTAATTAATTTCTGTGTTGGTTTCTCAAATAGGCGATGCGGGCGCGGCAATCTCGCCACGGCGAGATCAAGCCTTTGACGCGGCGCGCTGACAACGCCCTCTAACTTAGGGAGGCGGGCTGCAGATAAAGAGGTCTTTTTCTCGCTTAAGTTACGTTTTAATCCACGCGTCAATCGCGTCCCATAGTCAGAAACTGTTTCAAGCCAATCATCTCTGACAGGAACAGCTTTCTCGCCTGCGCCTGTAGGCGTCGGCGCGCGGTAATCGACGACAAAGTCAATCAATGTCCAGTCGGTTTCATGACCAATTGCGGAGATTAGCGGAATTTTAGAGTTCGCCGCCGCGCGCACAACATTTTCCTCATTAAAACACCAGAGGTCTTCCATAGACCCACCACCGCGCGCAACAATCAGCAAATCAGGGCGAGTGAACCCCTCCCCATGATTAAATCCTTTAATCGCGGCGGAAATTTGATCCGCTGCTTTATCACCCTGAACAAGGACCGGCCAAACAATCACATGACTTGGATAACGGTCCATAATCCGGTGTAAAATATCGCGGATAACAGCGCCCGTTGGGGAGGTAACAACTCCAATGACCTTTGGAATAAAGGGCAGTTCTCTTTTGCGAGCACTGTCAAAGAGCCCTTCTGCGGCGAACATTTTCTTTCGCTTTTCAAAAAGCGCCATCAGCGCGCCAGCGCCCGCAAGCTCCATCTTTTCGATAATTAATTGATAATTAGACCGTCCTGGATAGGTCGAAAGCTTTCCTTCACAAACAACCTCCATCCCTTCTTCTGGCCGCATAGACAGGCGTGACATGACGCCTTTCCACACAATGGAATTAATCACCGCTTTGTCGTCTTTGATATCCAAATAGCAATGACCAGATTTAGCAACTGTCACACGGCCCAGTTCACCACGCACCCGCACATGGCCAAAAGTTTCTTCAACTGTGCGTTTTAAGGAAAAGGCGAGTTCAGAAACAGAATATTCTGGCGTATTTGATATAATATCAGGCACTAAGTCTTTCTTGTTGTCCAAATGGATTCGGCGTTGGATTCACCCCTGCTTATAGACTAAAAGCTCAAAACGGAATCAGAATAACGGATTTGATGATGAAAGTTCTACTTATTGGCTCAGGTGGCCGCGAACATGCCTTGGCCTGGAAATTATCGCAAAGCGAGTTGGTAACGGACATTGTTTGCGCGCCAGGAAACGCTGGCATCGCAGAGCTCGCAAGCATTGCCCCTATTCCCGCGGATGATATTATTGGTATCCTTGCCCTTGTACAAAGCGGCGGATTTGACTTTGTTATTGTTGGCCCAGAACAACCCCTTGCGCTTGGCCTTGTTGACGCCTTGCAGGATTTGGATGTTAAGGTCTTTGGCCCAACCCAAGCCGCAGCTCAGTTAGAGTCGTCGAAAGCTTTCACCAAAGAGCTGTGCTCACGCTATAATATTCCAACGGCCGCTTATGGCGTCTTTACCGACCTCAAGAAAGCCAAGGCCTATTTAAAAACTATGAAGCCGCCATATGTACTAAAGGCAGATGGGCTTGCCGCAGGCAAAGGGGTCGTGCTTCCTGAAACACGCAAGGAAGCAGAAGCCGAGCTTGAAGAGTTCTTCTCTGGAAAGTTTGGCGAGGCCTCAAATACCGTCGTCATAGAAGAATTTATGAGCGGGCAAGAAGTGAGCTTTTTCGCCATATCAGACGGCATTACGGCAGTGCCCCTAATTGGAGCGCAAGATCACAAACGCGCCTTTGACGGTGATAAAGGCCCCAACACAGGCGGCATGGGGGCCTATTCGCCAGCACCTGTTTTCGATGACGCGGCACTCGCTCTGGTTATGGACAAAATCATTCAACCCACCATTCACGGCATGGCAAAAGACGGACATCCTTTTGTCGGTGTTTTATTTGCAGGGCTCATGATGACGCCGCAGGGACCAAAACTCATCGAATATAATGCGCGCTTTGGTGATCCAGAATGTCAAGTTCTCATGCGCCGCCTTCAATCTGATCTAATGGAAATATTCATCGCAGCGGAAGCTGGGGATTTAGATAAATTAACCGCCCCAGCATGGTTTGATGATTCCGTCGTTAATGTTGTACTTGCGACAAAAGGCTATCCTGGGAAATATAAAAAAGGCACACAGATTAAAGGTATTGACGACGCCAATGAGATGGACGGTGTTGTTGTCTTTCATGCAGGCACTAAACTAAATGACAAAGGCGTTGTTTGCGCTGCGGGTGGACGCGTCCTCAATATCACCGCACAGGCGAGTAATCTAGAAGACGCTGTCGCAATAGCGTATCAAGCTATTGATGAGACCATAAAATGGCCCGGGGGATTTTGCCGAAGAGATATCGCCCATCATGCCTTGAAAACATAATCACGGAGACGCTTTATGCGTAAAGTTTTATTAGCGGCCAGCGCCCTCGTTCTATCATTCTCGACAAGTGCGCATGATGACGGCGCACATGACAATCACAAAGATTTTACGCTAATCTATGCTGGTAAAGTGCTCGCAGTTCCAGGGTCAACCCCCAAGTCAGAGCAAACGATTATTATCCACGACGGTAAAATTGTCGGTATCGAGCCAGGGTTTATCGAAGACGACGAAGCCACCATAATAGATAAACGCGAGATGTTTTTCCTGCCTGGCCTCATTGATAGCCACGTCCATTTGCGCGGGGAATGGAGCCCAACATCACGCTGGGAAGGCGTCTTACTCGAGCCCGGAGACGTTGCCTTTCAAGCGGCCAAACACGCAAAAACCACTTTAATGGCCGGCTTTACAGCCGTGCAAGATGTCGGCGGCCCGAAAGAAATTTTTGCGCTAAAACGTGCGATTAATTCTGGTATTATTCCTGGCCCCCATATTCAAGCGGCGGGCTCGGCTATATCTATTACAGGCGGACACGGTGATACTCACGGATTTAAAGATGAGCTTATCCCGCATATGCAATCAGAAACACTCTGCGACGGTCCTGCCGAGTGTCGCCGTGCTGTTCGTCAAGCTGTCAAAAACGGGGCTGACGTTATTAAAATTACAGCGACAGGTGGCGTTTTATCCAATACAAATGCAGGTACAGGACAGCAATTTTTCAATGATGAGCTTGAAGCAATTGTCGAAGCGGCGACAAAAATGGGCCGAAAAGTAACCGCTCATGCTCATGGTAAAGACGGCATTGAATCCGCGTTAAAGGCTGGCGTTCAATCCATTGAGCACGGCACCTATCTTGACGAAGACACGGTCAAACTCTTCAAACAGTATGACGCGACTTTGGTACCTACGGTTATCGCTGGCATGACAGTTGTTGATTGGGCCAAAAACAAAGATTGGCTACCAGCAAACTCAGCTAAAAAAGCCCTCGAAGTTGGCCCTCAAATGCAAGACATGGCCCGCTTAGCCTATGAAGGTGGCGTCAATATTGCCTTTGGTACGGATACAGGTGTCTCAGAACATGGCAAAAATGCCCAAGAGTTTAAGTATATGATGGAAGCAGGCATGAGCGCAATGGAAGCCATTCAAAGCGCAACCACAGTAGCTGCAAAACATATCGGGCTAGATGCTAAAATAGGCACTTTAGAGACGGGCAAGCAAGCCGACCTCATCGCCGTTGATGGTAATCCTCTTAAAGACATTGCGGAACTCCTCGATGTCGATTTCGTTATGAAAGGCGGCGTCGTTTATAAAGGGGAGTAAACTCTGCCTTAAGGATTAGCTTATTCATTAAGCCAAGCCAAATAAACTTCGCGCGCCAGCTTCATCCTTTTTCATTTGAGCCGTTAAAGCGTCAAGACTATCGAACTTTTCTTCTCCGCGAATGAAGCTTCTAAACCGCACTTGGATATGTTGGCCGTAAATATCTTGGTTAAAATCAAAGATAAAGGTTTCAAGCAATACGCCTTCTCCGTCCACAGTCGGACGCGTACCCAGACTTGCGATACTGGGACGCCAAATATTCTCATCTGGTAATTTTGTTTCCACGCAATAAATACCGAGTTTAGGGACGACTAAATCCCCTAGCGCAAGGTTCGCCGTCGGAAAGCCTAGCGTACGGCCAAGCTGTTCTCCTTGCTGCACAACCCCGTCAACAATCCATGGCCGCGAGAGCATATGCGCGGCATGGAAAACATCCCCTTGTTTTAAAGCTTTTCTAATTTCAGTGCTGCCATATTTTCCGTAAAGCTTATGAAGGCCAACAGGTTTTAGGGACGTCACGCCAATATCACGCACGCCGCAAAGCCGAGTTAAACTCTGCACATCACCACAGCGGTCTTTACCAAATCCGTAATCTTCCCCGACCACAACATGCCGAATACCCAGTCCTTGATGTAAGACTCGTTCGACAAACTCTACATCATTCATTTCTCTTAAGGCGTTATCAAAGGGGATTTCATACAGGCGTTGAACCCCAAGGCTCGGCATAATCTCAGCGCGAAGCTCCGCGCTCATCAACCGAAATGGCGGCGCCGCCGGCTTAAAATAATTATATGGGTGAGGACGAAATAGACCAATTCCTAACAGTGCGTTTAGCTCATCGGCAATAGATTTTGCTTTGGCTATGACAACTTGGTGGCCGCGGTGCAAACCATCAAAATTGCCTAGCGCGATGACAGCGCCTTTATCCGAAGCCTCTAAATCTTTATAGGTTTGAAGCGTTCTCACGACTTAGTTGGTTAGGCGCTTCTGTACAAATACACCAGCGTCACCCCGGCAAACTTTCTGACCGTTCACTTCGCAGTGACATTTCATTTTAACACGGCCCGTGCGCTCATTAATCTCGGCTACTTCTGCCACAGCCATAACTTCATCGCCTATAAAGGCGGGTTTACGAAAGCGTAAATTAAGCTCTACAAAAACCGCGCCAGGCCCAGGCAAATCATTACCTAAAACCGCCGATATAAATGAAGCCGATAACGCCCCGTGAGCGATACGTTGTCCAAATTGAGAGTTTGCTGCAAATTCAGCATCGACATGGATAGGATTATGATCGCCTGTAATATCCGCGAAAGTGTCAATCATCTCCGCCGTAATTATTGACGTCGTTGTCGAACGCATCCCAACTTTGAGATCTTCGAGATAGTATTTTACGTTATCAGTCATTGAAAGTTCCTAGCAAAATAGACCGGAATTACCAAGATAAATTAGAGGCCATGTATCTTGCGGAAATACCGTGTTGACCCAGAAGCGTTTTAAACTTTGCCTCGGTCTCACCGTATAGGCCGTCTTGGATAAAAAGACAGTCATAATCTTGTTGCTGTGCGCCTAGCAAATCTGTGAAAATATTGTCGCCAATACATAGAACGCGGTCTTGTGGCGGCACATAGCCCAGCATTTCGCTCATCCAAGCCCGGGCGAGCCTATAAACGGGTTCATGGGGTTTACCAGCGTAAATAACCTCCCCTCCCAACTCTTCGTAAAGCTTAGCAAGCGCTCCTCCGCACCATACAACCCGACCAGCGATTTTGACCTTAACATCAGGATTTGCGCAAATAAAAGGAAGGCCCGCGTCACGCGCCTCAATTAGCATGGGGCGATAATCTTCTGGCTTGTCATCATCCTCAAACATACCCGTGCAGGAAATAAAGCTCGCCTCATCAATATCAGAAAAATGAAGCTCTATATTTTCATAGAGCATATCATCACGCTCTGGCCCAATTTTAAAGACGGGTCCGGGTGCACGGCGAGAAAGCTCATCGATTGTAGCATCTCCAGAAGTCACAACCGCGTCATAAAATTCACCATGAACCCCGATTTGAGAAAATTGATTTGGTATCGAAACCGAGGGCTTGGGCGAATTTGAAATTAAAATAACGGGACCATGGTCAGACCTAAAAAGTTCCAGCGCCTCAGTCGCAGATTTATAGGCCTCCTGGCCGTTATGGACCACTCCCCAAATATCGCAGAGCAAGACATCATAATCTCCTGCAATTTGTCCCAGGCCAGCTAATGATTGAAAATTCGACATAAGGCGGGTTAAGCGGGAAAGACAAGAAATGCAACGACGGTCATAAAGTTTTACCCGCGCAGGACAGACCTAGGCATTTTATTTCAATAAAGCAGCGAGGTGGCGCTATTAATTTCTATCTAGTCACGCTAAATCTTCTTGAAACAACAAGGGATTTATTATGCGTTTCGTTTTACTCACTGCCGCGAGTCTTCTAGCCCTATCAATAGCGAGCTGCTCTGATCCAAGTAATACCAGCCCCGATAAAACCGTTAACTTAGATTTACCCAAGGTCACGATGTCAGAAATAGATAACCTCCTGCTCAAAGAATGGACCGGCCCATATGGCGGCATTCCTGCTTTCGATAAGATGTCACTGGATAATGTTGAGACGGCTATAGATTGGGGCATGAAAAAAAACCTGATAGAAATTGACGCTATTGTTGCAAATTCTGACACGCCTAATTTTGAAAATACGATATTAGCGCTCGAAAAAACAGGCCAAGACTTAGACCGTGTCTTTCCATTTTGGGGTATTTGGAGTTCAAATATGAACTCGCCTGAGTTTCGAAAAATTCAAGGCAAGGTGAACCCAAAACTCTCTGACTTTAGCTCTAAAATTCGTCAAAATCAGAAACTCTTTGATCGCGTTAAAGCGGTTTACGACGACCCCGCAGTTAAAAACATGCGCCCCGATCAGCAACGATTGATTCAGCTAACTTATGACGGGTTTGCCCGAAACGGCGCAACACTAGATACAGCAGGCAAAGCACGATACGCCGAGATCAATAAACGCCTCTCCAAACTCCATACCGACTTCGCCAATAATGTACTCGCAGATGAAGAGGGTTATATCCTTTATATTAATGAAGGTCAGCTCTCTGGTCTGCCTGAAAGTTTTGTTAAAGCTGCGGGCGCAACGGCAGCAGCCAACGGAAAAGACGGACAATATGCGATTACAAATACGCGCTCGTCCATGTCACCCTTCTTAACTTATTCAAAAGAACGAGACCTGCGCCAGAAAGTCTGGAAAACATATTACTCGCGCGGTGATAATGGCGATAAGCATGACAATAACGCGATTATTGCCGAGATTTTAAAACTCCGCGATGAAAGAGTGACCTTGTTGGGCTACGATAATTATGCGCAGTGGCGCCTCGAAGACCGAATGGCGCAAAACCCAGAACGCGCAATCGAACTTATGGAAGCCGTTTGGCCTGCCGCTATTGCTCGCGTCGAAGAAGAAGTCGCAGATATGCAGGCAATCGCAGATAAAGAAGGGGCTGATATTAAAATCGCGCCATGGGATTACCGCTTTTATGCTGAGAAAGTCCGCAAAGATAAGTACGATCTCGATAGTGATGAGGTCAAACAATACCTCCAGCTTGGAAAGTTAACAGAGGCCATGTTTTATGTAGCAGGCGAGCTTTTCAATTTCACCTTTACACCTGTTCCGGAAGGCTCAGTTCCAGTCTTTCATCCCGACGTTAATGTGTGGGAAGTGACAGACAAAACGAGTGGAGAGCATATCGGGTTATGGTATCTAGACCCATTTGCAAGGCCTGGAAAAAGATCTGGCGCTTGGGCGACAAGCTACCGTTCCCATACAACATTTGATGGTAAAAAGACGGTACTCTCATCCAACAACTCCAATTTCATCAAAGGCGCACCCGGTGAAGCCGTTTTGATTTCATGGGATGACGCAAACACGTTTTTTCACGAATTTGGGCATGCGCTGCATTCTCTATCGTCAAATGTCGCCTATCCAACATTGAATGGCGGCGTACGGGATTACACTGAATTCCAGTCCCAACTGCTTGAGCGCTGGCTGTCCACAGATATTATTGTCGACAAATATCTCGTCCATCATGAAACAGGCAAAGCCATGCCAATGGAGCTTCGCCAAAAAATCAAAGACGCGGCAACTTTTAATCAAGGGTTTGCAACAACAGAATATCTTGCCTCGGCTTTGGTAGATATGCGCTATCACACCACTGACCCTAAAAACATCGACCCTGACGCCTTTGAGAAAAAGACGCTCGAGGAGCTTGGGATGCCTGATACAATTGTGATGCGTCATCGCTCTCCGCATTTCGGACATATCTTTTCCGGCGAAGGGTATTCGGCTGGCTATTATGGTTATATGTGGGCAGATGTTTTAACGTCTGACGCTGCAGAGGCTTTCAAAGAAGCTCCAGGCGGCTTTTATGATGCAGGTGTTGCCAAAAAACTCGTCGACAATCTCTTCGCCCCGCGTAACGCTGTTAATCCCGCAGATGCTTACCGCGCCTTTAGGGGCCGCGACGCAGATATCGCGCCGCTTATGCGAGATCGCGGCTTCCCCGTACCTGGCGAATAAAATGTCAGAGGGCCTGTAAGCCGGGTTCTGTACGGCCAAGGCCGTGACGATCATTCCTCTAGGGTGCTTGTTACCAAACACCTCAAGCAACCGACCCGGATAACGACGCAATGGCCCGCCATATGTTATCCCTATTTGGTCTTGCTCCGGATGGGGTTTACCTTGCCCGTGATGTTACCAGCACGGCGGTGCGCTCTTACCGCACCCTTTCAGCTTTTCTCTTGGGTTTGGCACGCCAAACGTAAGAGTAGTTTCCTTTCTGTGGCACTGTCCCTCAACTCGCGCTGGCCGGGCGTTACCCGGCATCCTGCCTTTGTGGAGCCCGGACTTTCCTCGAATATTGCTACTCGCGACCGTCCAGCCCTCTGACATTACTTTAAAACTTCGAAAACCCTCTCAAGTCAACCCTTCACGTTTTTGTGCGTTATCCTTCACATCTTATCTCTGGCCTGTGACTGAGGTTGATTGGCTCATAAGCCAATAATTTGGCACCAAAGACTTCTAAAGAGAAAGGATATAAAATGTTATCTGTATTAAAAAGACGCCCTTGCCTTCCGGCAGACCTGTCAATTTTGCACTTAGAGCGCAAATTAAAGCGCTATGAGCAAAAGACCCAAAGGCCAAATGCCAAACCAAATGATTATATCACGCGTGACCGTCTCGCTATCCAACTCGTGGAAGCAAAAACTTACCTCTGTTAAAGTAAAGGCCAACAAGCATCCAGAGTTGGCCTTGCAAGTGCCGCCATATGCCATAGTGTCAGCTCTCGAACGATGGCTATGGCGG
>CAZJRU010000010.1:0-24927 GCA_964548315.1 uncultured Hellea sp. | reverse complement strand
TTTGCTTTTGGTCGCGATGAATATGGCTAGAATAGCCCTTATGTAAACTACAGCCTTAGTAAAAGGGCGTTAGGCGTGGCTTCAACTTTTTGCAATTGCCCGAGATATGTCATCCCAAGAAGCGAGGTACTCAGTCCATCTGGCACGACAAGGGCTTTGACATTACGCAGGGTGATCGCGCCAACAGAGATGGATTTTAACTGCACATATGCAGCCATATTTCGTCCGCCAGCCGTATCGACAGCAACATTATAATTAAGGTCGCGCGTCCGTATTCCGGCCTTTTTGGCATCATTTAATGTGAGCGCAACTGATGACGCTCCTGTATCAATCAAAAACCTTACATGTCCATTATTTACCCGGGCATCTGTCCAGAACTGTCCGTCACGACGTGATTTAGGTATAGAGACAACGCTCCCGCTTTGTTGAACCGATACAGGCTTGAATTGCTCGGGTTCAGTCACGGCTTGCGGCGCAGAATTTTCTTGGTCTGGAAGCGTTATACCGGCCATGGCATAAAGTTTGTCCTTATTGGCTGCAGCCATCGCTAAACTAAAACAAAGGCTTCCGATTATAATGACATCACGTAAAACTGTATTTCCCATAGGGGATGAAATAGCATAGTATGGTTGTCAGACCTTTAACTTGAGAAAATAAAATTGCCTCTTCTTTTGACAATCCACGCGCCGTTATGACCGGCCGCCCTTTTGACGATATTCGCGCCCTTGTGAATGATATGCCGTCGCCAGATACAAAAATGGCGCAAGCTGTAAATGTCATTCTTTCGGATGAAACAGGGCTTAATCCGTTGGGACGAACTCATACTTACCTTGAGTGGCTTGCTGGGTGGCAGGGTCAACTTCCTAAAATCTCCCGTCCTTTGATTGCGGTTTTCGCTGGTACGCACGGGATTACAGAGCAGGTTTTTGATAAAAATATGATTGAGGCCGCGCAAAGCCGGGTCAAAAATATGACGGAAGGCTCTGCAGGTGTGCGCGGAATTGCTAGCTCGCTTCAAGCTGCGTTCAAAGTTTATGAACTGGGCACAGAATATCCAAGTGATGATTTTACTCAGGGGCCCTCTCTGAGTGAAAAAGACTGCGCCGCGGCTATTGCCTTTGGTATGGAAGTTGTTGCAGAGGGCGCCGATATTATTGCGATTGGGAACGCGGGATTTGGATCTGCAACGGCCGCAGCGGGTATTACGCGCGGACTTTACGGCGGCGCTTCGGATTACTGGGCTGGAGGAAGTGGTACTGCGGCAAAGACCCGTATTGCGGTTGTTGAAAAAGGCGCAAATTTTCACAAAGATAGCCTTGGCGACCCGCTTGAGGTCCTTCGGCGTTTTGGTGGGCGTGATATTGCGGGGATGGTCGGCGCCATATTGGCTGCACGGCATCAATCTATTCCGGTTGTGCTGGATGGCTATGTTGTGTGTAGCGCCGCCGCGGTATTACATAAGTTAAACCCTGAGGCGATTTCGCATTGTATTGCGGGCCATGTCACACGCGAACCTGCCCATAGAGCTTTGCTTGACCGGATTGATCTGACGCCATTTCTTGATTTGGGTATTGGCATTGGAGATGGAACTGGGGCTGCATTTGCGATTGGGGCGCTTCAGTCAGCTACAGAAGCTTTGCAGACTCTAAAAACCGCCTAAATTTGAAATATTTTACCTGAGTTTTCACCCTAAAGAGTTTCTATGTCTATTTTTTCTCATCCCGATTTTGACGACCATGAGGGAGTCTATAGTTTTAGCGACCCTGCCTCTGGTCTTAAAACCTTTATTGCTGTGCACAATACCAATCGTGGCCCCGCTAGCGGGGGGACGCGTTTCTGGGAATATACAAATGATGCAGAGGCCTTGACCGATGTTTTACGTCTTTCACGAGCGATGAGTTATAAAAACGCCATGGCGGAAATCCCATTGGGCGGAGGGAAGGGCGTGATAATACGTCCCAGAGGTGACTTTGATCGCAAGGCTCTTTTTTCGGCATATGGCCGCGCGATTGAAAAGGTGGGTGGGCAGTATATTACAGCTGAAGATGTCGGTGTTAGTCCTGATGATATGCAGACTATCAAAACCCAGACGGATTACGTCGCTGGACTTGATGAAGGGGAGGCGGCTTCTGGTGACCCTTCGCCTCATACGGCCGATGGAATCTTTCGCGGCCTTGGTGTTGCTGTCAAACATAAACTTGGTGTTGAAGGCTTCGGCGGATTAATTGTTGCTATACAGGGGCTGGGACATGTTGGTTATAATTTAGCCTCGCGGCTTCATAAATCTGGTGCGCGTTTAATCGTTGCAGATATCAATTCAGAGGTAACGACTAAGGCGGCAAATGATTTTAAAGCAAAGGTTGTCGGAGTTGATGAAATTCATGCTCAAGAGGTAGATATTTACGCGCCTTGCGCCTTAGGCGGCGCGATTAATAAAAAGACGATAGAGGATATTAGCGCATTCATTATCGGCGGGGCAGCTAATAATCAGCTTAAGACGCCTGATATGGGCGAGGCCTTGCGCGCGCGTGATATTCTATATTGCCCAGATTATGTGCTCAATGCGGGCGGTATAATTAATGTCGCTTCGGAAGTCTCAGGGCGCTATGATTACGGCTGGGTCGACGGCAAACTTGAAAATATAAAAGCCTCATTGCAAGAGGTTTTTGACCGCTCGGATAATACCGCTAAGCCTACAAATGAAATTGCCGATATTATGGCGCGTGAGCGATTGACCTAATTATTCTAAGTCTGGCGGAAGCGACTCTAACTCCAATTGTCGCCGAGCGAGTTCGGCTTTGATTTGGTCATTGGTATTAAAGCTGCGTAAAATATTGAGTAACTCGCCTTCGATATTAATATTAAATCTGAAGGGTTGGTTGTTCAGGACTTGCGAGTTGCTACCATCAAAGGCCAATGCGACCTCTATGGCCCCGTCAAGAGGGCCGTCCATATTCACAGTTAAAGACCGATATTGAAATTCTTTCAGGGCTTGAAAGGCTGCATCTCGATAGCGCCTTTCACGAAGGGCTTGGACAGCGTCATTGTCAGTCTCAGCGTAAGTGGCCGCTGAATCAATTTGTTCGGAATTATATTTAATTATCCCGCCTTCTTTGACGATCAATTGCCCTTGATCGACTTTAACATCGACGCCGGACATAATTATAGGAAGCGTGCCTTCTATATCTCCAGTGGCTTCAATGGTGCCATCGCCAATATCTTTAAGAAATTCGCCAAGAGAAACATTACTGATACGCATGGTAACGCGGTTTTCGGGGGCTGAGTAAAGCCAATCAAATGGATCCAAAGAAATAGATCCATTACCCAGAGGCCAACGCGCGCTATAAACCTTCACTCCGTCAGGAATTATTTCAAACTCAATTACGCCGTTTTCAAGGGGAAAGCCGGGGTCAAATTTTCCAACGTTTAGGGTTTGCCGTCCCTGACTTTGCAATGGGAAAAAGGATGAAAAGCTAAGCTCGGTGCTAACATTATTTAAAGGTCCCGGCAGGGTACCAAAACTTAAAGATTTAAGCTGGGCTGAGCCAGAAGACTGTAGGGGCTCACCTGATGCAAATTTTAGGTTTATCTGCGCGCCAACCGCGCCGTTAACCTCCGCGATTTTACCGCGCATGGCTTTGGCAAGGGTTTGGGGTTGCAATCCGCCTGGCGCGAATAAAAGCTCGGGAATATCCACGCGTGCTGTACCGGCTCCGTCTTTGAAATTATAGGTGACATTAATCGGCGTATTCTCGCCGAAGGGTAGATAGGTTTGCGCCGTCCCGCTAAAGGCCCCATCTTTGTAATGAACCTGTCCTGTCATGGGAAGAGGCGGCAAAGCTTCTCCGGTAAACTTAACTTCGCCTGCCAAAGTTTGGCCAGGGTCATAATTGAGAACAAAATCATCAGGAGAGCCTTGCGCCGTTATGTTTATCCCTAAGGCTTTGACGAGCTGGGTTTTGGCATCAGCAGAAGGGGCTCTCATGTCAAAGCGCAAATCTTTATTGGGGTCTCGCCATAATTCCAAATGCATGCTAGGTATCTGAATGTCGGTTCCTGGCCCAGGCGTATCTTCTGACGTTATCTTGGCGGTCTCTGCGTCCAAGACCCAGTTTTGCGTCTCTCCTGCTAAAGCCCCCACAACGTCCATGGTCCTAAATGACAAGTCTAAATTTCGCTCATCAAATTTATCAATGGCTGAAAAACTAACATCAGCGAGCTTTGCGGTGATGTCTGAGCTCTCGGGTTTGCGCCGATATATCGGCCCGCGCGTTAATAGCCGGACTGAGACGTCATGGGCGCGCCATTGCGTTTTCGTCGCGACGCGGGCAATTGTAATCGGCAAATCATCTTTGGGTAAAAACTCCATGAGGTTTTCGGAGTCAGAAATATTCATGATGACCTCTCCGCCCGCCTTCATTCCTGTCACGACAGCGCCAGGCAGTAACCCATCATAGTCAATATCGCCGGTGATGCGGAGTGTCTTCTTACCAATAGTGCTGTAAACAATCTGCGCCTGAAAAGGCGAAAGCCGGGCTGGCGTTTTGTCTATTCCGACCGAGCTCCATTCGCTTTGAGTACTAATTTTGCCAGAAAAAGCTTTCACGCCCCCGAGACGAAACCCACTTTTTGAATGAGCTGAAAATTTTGCTTGTTGAATCCTAAAACCAGCGGGTTGAGGCATCTCCGCGTCAAAGGCTAAGGAAATATCTGAGGCCGTTTTATCAAATCGGTAAATTGGGATTTGAGCATTTTGCTTTAAGGTTAAGCGCGTCGTTTGCGATAATAGCTCAGCTGGCGCGTTTAAAGACAAGGTCATTCCTGCGGCATTACGCTCTGCATGTCCTGTCGCTGTTAGGCGGGCATCGGTGAGTAAATCCGATAAAGCCAGAGTTAAGTCTGGCGAGAAATTTTGCGCGATCGGCGTCTTTGCCAATGCTTCGCTTAGGCTTAAGCGTTCAGACAAGTCTCTGCGCCTCTTAGGGTCGGGAATGGATAGTCCGCTTAACTCTGTGTCCCAATCCCCGTTTAACGAAAGGGCGGATTTCTCTCTGTTTAAGTTTAGGTTGCCAATCCATTTAAACTGCCCTGATTTTGTAACTAATTGCTTTGTATTTAGCACGTCAAAAGTAAATCTTGCGGGTCCAGATATGTCTATTTTTGATGAATTTATATGCGGGATAAGGTCGCTTTTTACGCTGAGATTTTGTGCATTAAATGCTGGATGATCAAGCCGCTCTAAATAAATGTCGGTCTTTATTTTTGGCATGTTTCCGGAAAGCGAAATATCGATATCGCCGCCGCCTTGGATTTGCCATTGGTCATAGGCGAGGTTTGTAGGCGCGATGGAAAGAGCAGCATTAAAATTTTCAGCTGTATAATACTCAGCAGTAATCTGTGTATTGATCTCCCCATAAGGGCTAACCACAACGAGCGAACCTTGTTGTATTTTTATACCGTCTGGCGGTAAAACGGTCTCTTCATCACCTGTATTGTTCTGAAGATCAGGGAGCCAGCTATCAATAATTTTTCCGGTCTCGTCTATTGTGACTCGCCCTGAAGGTTTGATGAATTTTAACCCTGTTGCCTGTCCTTTTAGCACGTCTCGCCATTCATAATTAGCGATAATTTTGTCAGCTGAGAAAAATACAGATCCGTTTTCAGATAGGTTGATCTGCTTAATCACGGCTTGGGTTTTGTTCACGCTTTCAATCGATAGCTTCGCCTCGACGCCGGTATCCGCTAAGGCATCAACCGCGATATCTTCCATTAATGCATAACGATTAAGCCAGATGTAAACCGCGCCGCATAGAAGCAAAAATAGGCAAGATAAAATGATAACGAAAACCCAATAGACGATGCGTCGACGGCGTGAGCGTCTAGGTTTAGCCAAGGATAAATCCTTGTCTTCGGCTTGCTCGTTTTTATCTGACGGCTGAGTCACGGCTCAATTCCTGTTTCATTTTACATTTAATAGGGCTTGTGAGCTGAATGCACTATAAATTTTCTTAAGTTTACGTGAGAGATCTAACTGTGTTAACCATACTTTAGCAATAATATTGGCAATTAGACGATGTAAAAGAATTGGGTGAATAAAAAGACGATGCATTCGAAAACAGACAATAGCGAAACGCCTTTGGAAGCCTCTGAGGAGAGCGCGGCGCGTTTAAAGCTAGAGCAGATGAAATCGGCGGTGCGGCTTAGGTTCAAAGCGTTTATGGATATGAATAATACGCGTATCTATAAAGATAAGCGGTTTGGATTTTTGATGACAGGCGCCGCGGTTATAGCCTTCGCTGCATTTGTAATGCCTAAAAACACAGCTGACCCGGCGATGCTTGCCATAGATACAGCGGCTCAAGAAACCTCTAAAACTGGGATGGATTTGACCCGTCATGATTTATTTCTGGATATAGAAAACGATCTAGAAAGCCAGACAGTCACCACCCTGAAAGTGAAGTCAGGCGAGAGCCTAGGTCCGCTTTTACAAAAAAATGGTTTAACAGGCTCGCAGGCTTATAAGGTGACGGAAGCCTTTTCGACGGTCTTTAAGCCCCGTAATGTAAGGGTAGGGCAGGAATTTGGTTTATATTTTAAAGATGGAACCCTCGATCATTTGACCTTTAAACCGAGCGTCGAAAAAACAGTCTTCCTTGACCGTGTAGGCGAGGATTATACAGCGCGAGAAATTTCGGCTGAATTTAAATATGAGACAATTTCCGTTGCCGCCGATATTAGTAATTCACTCTATGTTGACGCAACGCGGCTCGGCGCGCCCGATAAGGTCGTCGCGCAATTTGCCAATATTTATGAATATTCAGTCGACTTCCAAAGGGACATCCAGCCGGGAGATGCATTTGAGCTTTTCTTCGAAGTCGCCCGGGATCATAAAGGAGACATCATTAAGGCTGGCGACCTTCTTTACACAAGTTTTAGCCCGCGCGGGAAGAAGACTGATTATTATCTCTATGAAGACTCTAAAGGCCGCGAGAACTTCTATGACGCGAAGGGGAAGACAGCGAAACGTAAACTCAGAGCGACGCCCATTAATGGCGCGCGCCTATCATCAAGTTTTGGCCGAAGAAAACACCCAATCTTGGGTTACCGTAAAATGCATGCGGGCGTTGATTTTGCCGCGCCAAGCGGAACGCCTATTCTGGCCGCGGGATCTGGAACCGTCGAGCGGTCTAACCGCTATGGCGGTTATGGGAATTACATCCGCATTCGCCATACCGATGGCTATAAAACAGCCTACGCCCATCTCAAATCTTTTGCGCGCGGCATAAAAGCTGGAAAATACGTCAAGCAAGACCAGGTTATTGGCTATGTTGGAACCACTGGACGGTCCACCGGACCCCATCTACATTATGAAGTCATCCACAACGGTAAAAAAATTAACCCGCGGCGTTTATCACAATTATCTGGTAAGCCGCTCAAAAAATCCGAGATGGGCGCCTTTACATCTCGCCGAGCTCAGATAGATGAGCTTCGCGCGAAATCGGAAAAAATTATATCTCAGCCTGCGGCTGTCGTAATGACAGTGGTAGCGCCAAAATAGGTAACGGAGCCGGCCATGAAAAACTTGATCAACTTTTTTTTCTCATTTGATAAGCTCATGAAAGAAAAACTAATCGTACCGTTTTTCTGGCTTTCGATTATTTTAATTGCGCTTTATTTTTCAACTATTTTTTTAGAGACAATATGGCTTGGACCGCTGGCGAAAATTTTGAATGTATTCACTTTCTTTGCAGCTATCGTTTTCTCATTGGTGGGCGTGAGGCTTCTTTGTGAATTAATGGTCGCTGTTTTTCGGATTAATAATAATCTCTCACCAGATGGCGGGAAGTCAGAAACGGCCGATATTGACCCGATGATAGAAGCCCGTAAAGCGGCAGAAGCGGCGGCGCTACGGGCCCGCGAAGTGACAAAGTCAGCTGGTGAAAAAGCTAGCGCGGCGACAAAAACAGCTGTTGAGAAAACAAAAGAAAAAACAAAAAATGTGGCTGATAGTGCTAAGGATAGTGTAAGTGACGTTGCTGGTAATGCTGCGCGCCGAACCAAATCTGCCGCCAAGGCCACCACGAGCGCCAAAGTGGTAATGCCTAAAAAGGCCTCTAGTGGGACCGCTGCAAGCAAGCAAAAAAAGACGACAAAGAGTAAGACGACAAAAAAACCTGCGGCTAAAAAAGTGAGCCCAAAGACCAAAGCCCAAAAGCTCGATGCGTCTCTTTATGCAACGGATAAAAAGGGAAACATAATCTATAATAAAGACGGCTCCCCGCGGAAAAAGCGGGGCCGCAAAGCTAAGTCTTAATTTGCACACTACAGCGCTTTCAGAACGTTACAGACTTCGTAATATCTGATTGAAATCTCGAGATTGTTTTGACATGATTTTTAGAGACAGAGAGCGGGGAATAGCTTAGGTGTAATTACTGTGATGAGTTTGGGCTAATGCAAAAATTTAAATTTCTGATTTCGGCCATACTCTTATTCTTCCTGGCGTTTTCGGCAGCGGCCCAAGATGAAATCCCGCGCCCGGATTTTACGGCGAGCTCCATTAGCAAGACGTTAGAGTCTCTTGAGGCCAGGGCTGATTTATCTGAAGATCAACAAATTCAAATTCGCCGGTTTTTAGAAACGGCTAGCGCGGCCCTTACAAGCGCCGATCAAAATAAAGAGTCCGAAACGCTTTATCGTGATGAGCTTGAAAATGCTTCCAAAACTTTAAAAAGCCTTTCTGATGACATCGCCGAGCAGCAAGCTATTCCGGACCTCGGCGCAGATACATCTGAAGAGCCTATGCGGGAAGAGGCTTTGGCACAGCTTGAGCTACAATTGGTTGAAAATGAAAGCCGCGCGAGTTCATTAAGGTCTGAGCTCGAAGGATATCAAACGGGGCTACAAATTCTAGCCGCCCGCCAAGTGAGCGCGCCAAATGAGCTCGCAGAGGCGCGTCAATCATTTGGAGAAATTCCCGTCCAATTAGTGGAGCTGGGTGACGGCGAGGCTGAACTGGCCACGGATGCCAGGCGAAAAAGTTTGCTGGCCCGCCAATATATGTTGGCTGCGCGAATAGGGGCGTTAGAACGAGAAATCGCGGGGACGTCTAAGCGGGGTGAAATTTTGACAGCGAGAAGAAATTTGGTTGAACTCAAATTAGAGAAAATTGAAGCCCAAATAAAATATTTACAAGAAAAGACGGGGCAACGCCGAACCAATGAAGCCGCGCAGGCTAAATCTGAAGCGCTCACAACATTAGCCTTATATGCAGAATCTCATGTTTTAGTCCAAGAGCTTGCCCGGTCTAACGTGTCATTATCAGACTCCCTCATTGAATTGGCATCTAATGCGACGTCCACGTCGAAGCAGGGCGCGGCGGTGCGTTCGCGGCTCGATGATGTCGAAAGCGACCTTCGTGTTGCGCGAGACTTTATAGGCTTGGGTAATTTAAACCGCCAAGCGGGGGCTACATTGCGGCGTTTGTCTAACCAATTACAGCCGCCGCAAGCAATCAAAAACCAGATCGACGATACACAAAAATCGCTGATAGATTTGACGCAAAACCGTCTTATTGCGCAGGATACATTGAGAGGGTTACCGCTGGGGAGTCCCGATATTCCAGAGGCGCTTTCGGCAGCGAGAGTAGAAGACCCTGGTATGCAAGATTTAGGCGTGAGTGATGAGGCGTCTTATAGAACGCTTTATACGCAGCATAGAGATATGCTTTTACGTGTCGCCAATGCTTCGTCTACGCGCATAAATGAAATCGTAGAGTTACAGACACAACAAAAAGAGCTTTTAACTTCAACGGTGGAACTTAAAGACCTTCTTGATGAAAAGTTACTATGGGTTCCAAGTGTTCCAGAAGTAAATACGGCCTGGCCCAGAAAAGTTATCAGAGGCGCCGCCTTACTCTTTTCGCCAGAACATATTCGTTTGGTAAGTCATGAATTTGTGACGCAATCCCGAACGCTTTGGCCGCTTCTATTCCTTTTCACAATTCTTATTGTGACGGCATTTTTTATGCGTAAACGCTTATGGGTTGATATTCATAACCGCGCTAAAATGGTGGGTGATGTGAGCCAGGATAGTTTTTGGCACACGCCGATTGTGGTGATACTTTGTGTATTAATCGCGCTTCCATTCCCTTTGCTTTTTCTCTTGTTCGCCGTGTTATTTGGAACAAGTTCCTCTGCTGACCCGTTAATACCGGATATAGCTGAGACTTTTTTATATCTGACCTTCTTAAGTTTATTTTTCTTATCTTGGCGCGCTTGGGACAAGGATAAGTCTCTATTTGTCGCCCATTATAAACTCCCTGAAGTTATGAGAGAACGACTCGAAAATAATTTTCGCTGGTTTATCCCTTTAGGCGGCCTAGCGACCGCGCTAGTGGGTCTCACATCTGATAATCCGAGAGCAGAAATTTATGAAGGTTTTAGTCTTTTTGCCTTTCTGATATCGGCTCTCGCGATCAGTATTTTTAGTTATCGTATTATATTTTTGCCTAAAAAAGATGGGTTCAATCCGGATGCTTTAAATTCATATTTCCGCCGATATAGGTGGGTTTTAGCTCTTATATTTATCGGGGTTCCTCTTTGGACAATTTGTTTTGCAATGACGGGATATTACGACACGTCTCACAAAATTTTATGGCGTGTCTTTGTTTCAGGGTGGCTGCTCCTACTCACATATGTTGTATATGGTTTTATTCGGAGAGCTGTTTTAGTGGCGCAGCGCCGGTTGGCCTTACGGCAAGCTATTGAAACAAGAGACGCCGCTATTCTGGCTAGACAAGAAAAGGCCGCAGCCGAAGAGCGCGGAGAAGCCCTGCCCGCATTGCCGCCCGTGGATACAAGTAAAATCGATATTAAGGCCATTTCACGTCAGTCCTCCCAATTGCTCAACACCTTAATCGTTCTTGGATTCGCGGGGCTTATCTGGATGATTTGGGCGGACCTATTACCGGCTCTTTCCGTATTCAATGATTTTGTTCTCGGGAGTTATACTGGCGAAATTATTGATGAGAGCGGCGCGGTCATGAATACGAAAATCCCTATTACGCTTTGGAACCTCATACAGTCGGTGGTTATATTTATTCTCACTTGTATAGCGGCTAAAAACTTACCCGGCTTTTTGGAAGTCTTTGTGTTGACCCGTTCCTCTGTGAATGCGGGCACGCGTTATGCCATTCGAACAATTCTGGGATATGTTATCATTGCCTTAGGCGTCGTCATTGCTTTTGACCGCCTGGGATTACAATGGTCACAGCTTCGCTGGATAGTTACGGGCCTATCTGTGGGTATTGGTTTTGGTCTTCAAAAAATTATTGCTAACTTCATCTCTGGTCTCATCATCCTCTTTGAACGCCCTATTCGGCTGGGTGACTATGTGACGATTGGGGAGCAAAGCGGCACGGTTTCGCGCATTCAAATCCGGGCAACAACTTTAAGCGATTTAGATAATCGTGAAATTCTTATTCCTAATGAAGCCTTGATTAGTGAACGGGTAACCAATTGGACATTATCCAATTCTGTGACGCGGATGATCCTTCCCGTTGGCATCGCTTACGGGTCTGATACGGATAAAGCGCGCGATATAATGTTAGCTGTTTTGAAAGCCAATCCGAAAGTTCTAAACACGCCTGCGCCTAATGTGCTCTTTACAGGGTTTGGTGATAGTTCTTTAGATTTCCAAATGCGGGTTTTCCTCAATAACTTCGAGGACCGCTGGCCTGTCACCCATGTTATTCATACTGAGATTAATAAGGCTTTGGAGGCGGAAGGCATATCTATTCCGTTCCCACAAACGGATGTGAATATCATCGCGCAAGACATGCCGAAACCGAAATCTAAGAAATAAGCCCGTCGATGCTTTCTAAAGTTTTTCCATATCGCGGTACGGTGACCTTGTATGCCATTTTATCTCCTTTATTTATGGGCACGGCCTCGGCGCAATCTGGGTCAGATGAGGAGCTTATTGTGCGCGGTATATATGACGCGGCGCAATCGGTTCTAAATATTTCAGGCAGCGTTGATGTTTTGGATACCACTGAGCTGGAAACTATTTTACTTGTCCATCCTGCCGAGGCTTTAAACGGGGTTGCAGGGGTGAATATTCAGCGCGGGTCTGGCCAAGAGCATTTAACTGCCATTCGGTCCCCTGTTTTAACTGGCGGCGCCGGGGCGGGATCGTTTCTCTATTTGCAAGACGGTGTGCCCCTACGGGCCGCGGGGTTTGCCAATGTGAACGGATTATTTGAATCGGGCATAGAATTTGCGGGTAGCGCCGAAGTCTTTAAAGGGCCGGGTCCTGCGCTCTACGGCTCGAACGCCGTTCATGGTTTGGTAAATGTGCAATCACGATCTGTGGAAGGAGCAAATCGATTTCAGGTTTTAGCGAGTGAAGACGGACTTATATCCGGACAGCTTTCTGCAAGACTGCAAGATAATTTGAGAGCCTCAGTGTCTCTTGTGTCTGATAATGGATTTCGCGACGATAGCGGTTTTGACCAACAAAAATTTGAGTTCAAATATGAGACAGATTTGGGAGCTTGGACTGTTGATGGCTTGGCGGCTTTTAATAACCTTAATCAAGAAACGGCTGGGTTCATAGAAGGAGATGATGCTTATCTCGATGATGATATTCGGTTTACGAACCCCAACCCTGAAGCTTTTCGCGACGGCAAATCTTATAGAGCGCAGCTCCGCTTTGAACGGGAGCTCGGCGGCAAGATCTTAGCGCTTACGCCTTATGCCCGCAGGGCAGAATTAGAGTTTCTACGCCACTTTGTACCTGGGCAAGCTTTAGAAAAGAATCATCACAGCTCAATAGGTTTGCAAACGGCTTGGTTTGATGAGAGCTTAAATGTCGGAGCGGATATAGAATATACGGAAGGGTCTCTTTTTGAGGTGCAAGAAAATGAGACGGTTTTTTCTTTCGCCCAAGGCCTTCACTATGATTATGAGGTTGATAGTTTTGTTGGGGCCATTTACGCGCAAAAGGACATTTTCTTGGGAGACCGCACGCGCCTCGATATTGGCGCTAGGGCTGAATATACGCGCTATGATTACGACAACCAAACAACGGTGGGAACTCTTGGACGATTTATTCGTTTGGCTGACCGCGTTGACGACTTTTTTGTCATTACGCCCAAAGCGAACTTAAGACATGAGATAAATGAAAATTTGAATGTTTATGTGCGCGCGGCGCGCGGCGCGCGGGCCCCGCAAACGGTAGATTTATATTCTGTGCAGTTAAATCAAACAGGCGGTGAAGCCGAAGTTGAGACCCTCGACAATATTGAGGCTGGGACAAAATTTGAAAATAATGATGTCAGCTTTGAGTTAACGGCATATTCGCAGTGGAAAGACAATTTTTTCTTTAGAAATTCTGACGGTTTTAGTGTGGCGAATGGGAAGACCAAGCATATTGGAATAGAAGGCTCTTTCACGGCAAATATTACCAACTGGCTTAGGTTATCAGGCGACGGGACTTTGGCGCGCCACACATATAACTTTGATGACCCCAATTTTAATTTTGATGGAAGTCTGGATAGCTCCAATACCATAACGGACGGGGACCGTGTGGATACAGCGCCAGATACGCTGGCGCATATGCGAGTCACTCTCCTGCCACTTCCCAATGTGAGCTCAGAAATAGAATGGCGGCATGTCGGGGAGTATTTTACCAATCCAGGCAATACAAATAGCTATCCTGGGCATGATATTTTCGTTCTGCGCAGCCGCTACGACCTCAGCGACGCCCTGTCTATTTTCGGCCGCGTAGATAATCTTTTTGATAAGCGCATTGCCGATAGGGCTGATTTTGCCTTTGGAAATGAACGTTTCTTTCCTGGCCGTCCTCGAACCTTGTTCTTTGGCTTGTCTTCTGAGTTCTAAGGGCTTATCCCGCAGGCATGCATATCCCAGATATAAAACTTGCACAGGTTGTCGACCGGTTTGAACAAATCGAAGCGCGTATGGGCGCGACGACTGACGGGGCTGAAATTGTTAAACTCGGAAAAGATTACGCCGAACTTCGGCCTGTGGCTGAGGGGGTACGTAAACTCCAAGCGGTTCGTGCGGAAATGGAAGACCTTCAACTTATGTTAGAGGACCCAGAGATGGGACCGATGGCAAAAGAAGAATTACAGATTTTAAAAGACTCTTTGCCAGCTCTGGAAAAAGAAGTCTCTCTTTTGCTCCTACCCAAAGACAAAGATGACAATGCCTCGGTGATTTTGGAAATTCGCGCGGGGACGGGCGGAGATGAAGCTGCGATTTTTGCGGGCGATTTGTTTCGGATGTATGCGCGTTATGCGTCATTACGCGGTTGGAAGGTCGAGGTTGAGAACGACTCTGAGGCTGATATGGGCGGTTATAAAGAGATTATTGCCTCTGTCTCTGGCGCAGGAGTGTACGGCAAACTTAAATTTGAATCTGGCGTTCACCGCGTCCAGCGCGTCCCTGTGACCGAAACGCAAGGCCGCATTCACACGTCGGCGGCGACCGTGGCTGTTCTTCCTGAACCTGAAGATATTGATACCGGTTTTTCCATGAGTGACGTGCGCGTGGATACGATGCGCGCTTCGGGCGCGGGCGGACAGCATGTCAATAAAACAGATTCCGCCGTTCGCATGACCCATGTGCCCACGGGTGTTGTCGTTGTCTGTGATGCCAAATCTCAACACATGAACCGCGCCAATGCCGAGCGCCTGCTTAAGATGAAGCTCTATGATATGGAAAAGCAGCGCATAGATGCTGAACGGGCTGATGAGCGCAAAGGCCAGGTAGGGTCGGGGGACCGCTCTGAACGGATAAGAACTTATAATTACCCGCAGGGCCGCGTCTCTGATCACCGTATTAATCTCACGCTCTACAAGCTTGATAAAATAGTCGCCGGTGATGAGCTTGGTGAAGTGATTGACGCGCTGATTAGCGAAGATCAAGCCAGCCGTCTCGCTGCGATGGAGGCTGAAGGCTAGAGGTGTCTGTCATATTGACAGATAGCGCGCCTGATACGGCAACCTTTATTAAATTAAGAGAGCAATGTGGTTGGGGTAAAATTGAGCCTCATATTGCTGAGCGAGCAATCGCAAATAGCCTTTTATGGATGAGCGCTAAGATTGACGCACGAGTCATTGGCTGCGTGAGGGTGATAGGCGATGGGGCTTTAAATTTTTATGTCCAAGACCTGATTGTGGAAGAGAGTCATCGCGGTAGGGGTATCGGATCAAAATTGATGCAAACTTTACTCTCTAATTGCGAAAAAGTTCTGCCAATTGGGGCCACTATCGGCCTAATGTCCGTTACGGGCAAAGAACCATTTTACGAGGCCTTTGGGTTTCAAACGCGTCCGGTTGGGCGTTTGGGCGCCGGAATGACGATGAGCTATGACCCACTTTAAAACTATACTTTGCTATCTATTAGCCGCGTTTTTCTTTTTCGCAGGGATTGCTCATTTTACTCAAGATGATGCCTTTGCCTCTATTGTTCCGCCGATGTTGCCCTTTCCCTATCTGATTGTCTGGGTGACAGGTATACTGGAATTTATCTTTGCAGCAGGGCTCATTTTTAAACGGTTTCGCAGGCAAAGCGGGTTTTGGCTCGCGCCTTACTTGCTCGCGGTTCTGCCAGCCAATATTTATATGGCGATTGCAAATATTCCTTTAGGGGATATGGAAGCTAGCCCTACCGCGCTTTGGGTTCGGGTTGTGCTTCAATTCCCCCTCATAGCGCTCATTTTATGGGCGAGCGGGAATTTTGATAAGCGCAGCGAGGCTTAAGAGTCTCGCCTGCGGCTGGAATTATTATTAGAGTTTTGATTTGAGCCCGAACGTGCTTTTCGGTTTCCAGTTTTTTTACCGTAACGCTGATGAGGCTTTTTTGGCTCAGAAGGTTTGGACGAATTTGGATTGTTTTTGGAACGGGTTTGGTCCTTCGCGTCGCCGCCTTCACGCGGTTTACGGCGGGAATGCTCTTTCGCATGTTTGGCTTGATTGCGTGCTTTACGCTCCGCGCGCGACTCGCCATCCTGGTTTTTAGGTCTGTTTGGTTTTTTAGGGCTCGTTTCATCCGCCCCGCCCCCATTTTGAGGTTTGCCCTTTTTGGGTTTAACCCGTGAGCGCGGCTTTTCATTCTCGCGCCAAGACTTAGCCGAGGGTTTGTTTTTCTTCTTATTCTTACCGCTATAGTCACTGGATTTTTCAAAGCTCGCTTCAGCTTTTGGACCTTTGCGGTGTGATTTACGCTCACTTAAGTCCTTTGGCGCGTTATTCTCTTTAGATGAATTATCCTGCGCGTTTGTCTCGCGGCTTTTCTTATTTTTATCTTTTGAAAAGCGGGCCTTTTTCTTTTTAGATTTCCCGCGCCCTTTTCTCGGATCTGGTTTTTGTTTTGGCGGCGCAGGTAAAGCTTTGCGAGATTTAAGTTGTCCCACTTTTTTGAGAAAATCTTCAGGGAGTGGCACAATCGGAATTTCGGTTTTAAGAAGTTTTTGAATGTCCTTAAGATATTTACGTTCATCTTTGGAGACAAAGGCAATTGCTTTACCATCTCGGTTGGCGCGCGCGGTTCGGCCAATACGGTGAACATATTGCTCGGGTACATTGGGAATTTCATAATTGATAACGTGGGTAATGCCTTCAATATCAATGCCGCGCGCCGCAATATCGGTGGCGACAAGAACGGTTACATCTCCATCCCGAAAGGCTTGTAGCGCGCGCTGTCTTTGCCCTTGTGATTTATTCCCATGGATCGCGACGGCTAAAATTCCGACTTGGGCTAGGCGTTTTACAACGCGGTCCGCCCCATGTTTGGTGCGGGTGAAGACAAGGGCGCGGTTAACATCTTCTTCAAGCAACGAGAGAGATAATAGGCCTTGCTTTTCAGCTTGATTGACCAAAATGACTTGTTGGGTGACGCGTTCAGCCGTCGAGTTTGGCGGGGTAACAGATACGGTAACGGGGTCTGTTAAAAACTGGCCGGCGAGTTTCTTAATCGCTGGTACCATCGTCGCAGAGAAGAAAAGTGTTTGGCGCTTTTTAGGCACTTGAGGCACGATTTTTTTTAGGGCGTGGATGAAGCCCATATCCATCATCTGGTCCGCTTCATCTAAGATGAGGACTTCGACATCTTTGAGCGTAATGGCTTTGCGGTCGAGTAAGTCGATTAATCTTCCAGGCGTGGCTACAAGAATATCATTGCCGCCGACAAGTTTTTTAATTTGTCTGGAAATAGGGACGCCGCCAAATACGGTCATTACGGATAAATGTTCAATTTCACGGCCATAATCGCGAAAACTGACAGCAATTTGAGAGGCGAGTTCTCGCGTTGGCGCGAGGACCAAGCAGCGCGCGCCGCGTTTGGGTGCCTCTTTCGCGTGATTACAGATATGACTGAGAGTGGGCAGGGCAAATGCAGCCGTTTTCCCGGTCCCTGTTTGGGCAATACCCATCAAGTCTTTGCCTTTTAAGACATCGGGAATAGCTTTTTCTTGAATAGGTGTCGGCGTTGTGTAGCCAAGTTTTTCCAAGGCCTTGTGAAGCTGGGGCGCCAGCGCAAGGGATTTGAAATCGGTGCTAGGTTTAACGTCGGGCATTTGCTCTTTCGGATGACCCGTAAATGAGCCTATGGCGCGCCGTTAGTCTTGTTAGCCCTGAATGTCAATTGACCTAGCGCTGCTCGAGTGCTGCCTTAAGTTCTTCGCCTTTAGCCGTTTTCAGAGCGGTGCAAAGTTCGATTGCTTCAACCGTTTGCGCAAGATTGCGCTCATATCCTGGAATGACCTCCGATTGGCTTTCGAAGAAGGCCTTGACCTCATCGCGGCGCGCCTGCGAGCAAAATACATTTGCAAATCTGGGCGTACCGCCAACGCGCACATCTGGAACTTTGCGTTTCACAAAGGTCTGAAAGTTTTCCTGTAGCCATTTCCAAGTTTGATCGCGGTGGAGTTTTGAGCCTATAAGTCCCGCAACAAGTGTATTGGCCTGACGGCCTGTCAAAGGACTGTCTTCGGCTAGCGCCAGCTCCCGTAGTTTTACGGCGATAGCTTCATCTTGCGCCGCAGTGAGGGCAGAGAGCGCCGCGCCTTTTTCAAAGGGCGAACCTCGTTTGATAAGCGTTAAAAGCGGCTCGAAAGCTTTATCTCCTTGTGCTTTCATGGTTTCTCTAAGCGCAAGAGACAATAGGTTAGACTCCACGACAGATTTAGATGTTTTCCCGTTAAGCCCCAAATACAGCGCCCCGCGCTGGGCATAGTCCTTGGCCAAGGCCTTATCTTGACCTCGTACAATTAGGTTTGCCGCTAAGCTTGGCACTAAAAGATTACCTTCGACTGTGTCTTTGCCAACGCTCGCTGTATAGCGGGCGCTATACATATCCCGCACTAACAAGGCGAGAGCCGCTTCTGCGTCAATTTCATCTTCGATAAAACCGAGCAAATCGCCCGCGTCTAAAGCCACTTCATAATTGGGATGTTTCGCAAAAGCTTCCATGCCCTTAATATAAACAGCGCTCTCAACTTCGCCCGCGCGGTAAGCGGCCAATAGGCTATCTTGCACGGTTAAAACTTCCCGCGTGTTAAGCTTATCCAAGTTCGTTAAAAGTTTATCCCAATTAGCTCCGTCCATATTGAAACGGTAATACCCCGCGCCGTCCGCGTTTAAGGTCACCCAATCCGCACATTTCCCGCTGGCATGATTAGGAATGAGAGCCGCGCGTTCTTCTGTCATTAGGGTACATTGTTTGACCGTATCATCGCCAAAACCGAATTTTGCACAAACGGGTATTTGCCAGCTTTGACCCTGCTGTGTTTTAGAACCCAAAGGCGCGTAACGATATTGGCTGATATCAACTTCGGTGAGACCTTCAATGTCTACCGCGTCCGTTTCGCAGTGAACAGAGGCATTAATGGAGGGCAGGCCGGGCTGGTCCACAAAACTTTTCATGGCCTCAACGACATTGGGGTTTTCTGAACCATCCGCAATAGATTGGAAAAAATCATCACCAGTGGCGACGCTGTCTTTATAGCGCTCCATATGAAGCCGCACGCCGTCTCGAAACTTCTCTTCGCCGACAAAGCTTTCAAACATGGACAGCACGCCCCCGCCTTTGCGGTAGGTAATACCGTCAAATTGATCCATTACATTTTCGGAGCGCTCTAAAGGTTCTCTGACTTTACGGGTGGTAGAGAGCGTATCTATATTCATTGCGCCGAGCGAGGCGTTCAGCGTCACATTATCAAAATTTCCGTCGGGCTGCCAAAAGGTAAGACTTTTATTGCCCATCCAAGTGGCAAAGGCTTCGTTTAGCCAAATATCTTCCCACCAGACTGGGGTCACAAGATTGCCAAACCATTGATGGGCCAGCTCATGGGCGTGAACACGGGCATAGGCCCTTTTCTGAGAAAGCGGCGCGTCAGCTTCTAACAAGAGGAGTGACTCCCGGTATACAATCGCGCCGGGGTTCTCCATTGCGCCGAATGCATAATTGGGCGCGGCAATCAGATCGAGCTTTTCATAAGGATATTCCGTCCCAAAATAGTCTTCTAAAGCCGAGAGAATGCCGTCCGTATTTGTCAAAGCATAACTCATGCGAATGCCTTCGCCTTTGGCGGCAACCCCGCGCAGGTTTATCCGCCGGGCGCGTATATCATTTGGCATGATGTCTCCAAAATCAACGACGTCATAAGGTCCAGCGCCAAAAGCAACGAGATAAGTTGGGAGCGGCCGCGTTGTTGCGAAATCGTGTTTGACCCACCCATCTTCTAGTTCGGTAGTTTTTGTCTCTGGCGTATTTGAATAAACGAAATCATCAGCGGGCGCGGTGATAGAGAGCGTAAAGGGGACTTTATATTTGGGCTCATCGAAACTTGGGAAGGCTTCCCGCGCGCCCAGAGGTTCAAACTGGGTCACGATATAACTCTCGCCGTCGCGCTTGACCTGGTAAGCTGAGTTTAAGGCTTGGTTATAGGGTGTCTTATACTCTAATTTTAAGGTCGTATTCCCCGCAGGTAAAACCGTCTTAGAGGTGAGTTTTGCTACACCTGACGGGGCGGTGTTATGAGGCATTTCTGTAAAGGTAAGCGCAACCTCTTCGTTATTAATTTTCGCCGTAGTAGATGACACGCTCATATGTTTGGCATGCAACCAGATTTGATCTGTGGCTTTTTGAATATCAACGTCGATTTCAACGATGCCGCTAAAGCCTTTATCGTCTGGGTTCATGCGCATATCCAGACGGTAAGCTATCGGAATAACATTTCCTGATAACTCAGCATGGGGAACATCTTTGGCGCGAAATATATTCTCTGGTTTTTCTATAGAGATGGGTGAGGTTACGCCTTCTGTCTGGAGCTCAGACCTTTCTTGACAGGCGGTCAGCGCGCTCACGCATAAGGCGGTAATAAACATAAAGCTTCGAATTAAAGTCATGCAGGGTCTCTTAGAATTTGGGCGTCTTTAACGCGCTTAGGTTGCTCTCACAAATCAATTTCTTCAATAAAGCAAACTGAATTTAAAAACTATGTTCTAATAAATACAGTTATCAAAGTCTTAAGGCCCGAAACTTGCAGATGAGGCGATATGAAAAAAATATTTCCTAGTTTGGCCATCGTATCTGTGATTTTCGCTTTTAGCTCCGCGCCAGCTTTCGCTGTCAAGGCTGGGCAAGGGTGTCAAAATTTAAACGCCTTATCTCCGCACAAGATTAAGCCGATAGTTCAGACCCCTGAAGATGTTTTGCGTGACGGATATAAGGATACGCACAAGATTGAAAATTTCACGGTCATAAAGTCGGAAGACTTCAGTGAAGGTTATTTTGTGGCTGGGAAAATTGTCGAAAGCGCGACTAATAAATCAAAAGGTGTCGGTGTGTGGTTTGCGCCGGACTGGTACGCTATGCCGGGGCCTGCGATCAAATATTCAAAATTACTATCGGTTAAAATTGGCCGCACAACTTGGACTGATTCTGGCAATGGCTATAAAATTAAAAAGGACGTCAATAAAAAGTCCCATGGTTACACGGAGCTTTTAAACTGCTTTGGGTAAACCTAAAAGCCCAGACGGGCCCTCACCAAGCTTTTTTAAATTCTGACAAAGCCGACGTATCAAATTCAGCCTTATGCATTTTCCCATTACGGTCAAACCATTGGCACAGAACTTGATCTGCCTCGGCGTCAGATAGGGCCGTCATTTTAGGCCCGCCGCTATTAAGGCGAACGATAGCGCCTTTGACGAACTTTGCGGTTTCAGACATCAGCTATCATCCATTTTAAGCGCGGCAATAAAGGCTTCTTGCGGAATTTCGACTTTGCCGAATTGGCGCATGCGTTTTTTACCCTTTTTCTGCTTATCAAGTAGCTTACGTTTGCGCGACGCGTCGCCGCCGTAACATTTCGCTGTCACGTCTTTGCGCATGGCGGCAATTGTTTCGCGGGCAATGATACGCCCGCCAATGGCGGCTTGAACGGGGATTTTAAAGAGGTGACGCGGAATGAGATCTTTGAGGCGTTCGCACATTTGCCGCCCGCGCGACTCGGCGTTGTTGCGGTGGACAAGCATTGAGAGCGCGTCGACAGGGTCGCCATTGACCAAGATGCTCATTTTCACAAGATCACCTTCTTTGAGCCCAATAGACTGGTAGTCAAATGAGGCATAGCCCTTGGAGACAGATTTCAAGCGGTCATAAAAATCGAAGACAACTTCATTAAGCGGGAGCTCATATTCGACCATGGCGCGCGAACCTACATAAGACAGGTTAGTTTGGACGCCCCGCCTGTCTTGGCAAAGCTTTAAAATGCCGCCCAGATAATCATCGGGTGTCATGATTGTGGCTTTAATCCAAGGCTCTTCAATATGTTCGATTTTCATGACATCGGGCATATCTGCAGGGTTATGTAGCTGCATCTTGGTTTCATCACGCATGTTCAGCGTATAGACAACGGATGGCGCCGTGGTGATGAGGTCAAGGTTAAACTCACGTTCAAGCCGTTCTTGAATGATTTCCAAATGCAGCAGGCCTAAGAAGCCGCAGCGAAACCCAAAGCCGAGCGCGGCAGAGGTTTCCATCTCATAACTAAAGCTGGCATCATTGAGCCGCAAGCGCCCCATAGCGGCGCGTAGGTCTTCAAAGTCTGCCGCATCCACGGGGAAGATACCGCAAAAGACGACAGGCTGGGCCGGTTTAAACCCGTCCAGCGCGACGGGCGTAGGGCGTTTATCTTCGGTAATTGTATCACCTACTGCGGCGTCTGCGACTTCTTTAATAGAGGCCGTTAAAAACCCAACTTCGCCTGGGCCAATACTGGTGGTATCGGTGGGTTTGGGGAGGAAGTGCCCTACTTTATCAACGGTATAGCTCGCGCCCGTATTCATTGTCCGAATTCGCATACCTTTTTTGACGGTGCCTTCGATAACCCGAAAGAGGACCACAACGCCCATGTAAGTATCATACCAAGCATCGACGAGCATCGCCTTGAGCGGGGCACTGGGGTCTTGCTCTTCAGGAGCTGGGAGCTTTTCACATATGGCTTCAAGCACATCTTCGATGCCAATTCCAGATTTGGCAGAGCACTCAATCGCTTCGCTGGCGTCAATGCCAATAACTTCTTCGATTTGCTGGCGGACCCGCTCGGGTTCGGCGGCAGGCAAATCAATTTTATTGAGAACGGAAACAATCTCATGATCATGTTCAATGGCTTGGTAAACATTTGCGAGTGTTTGCGCTTCAACGCCTTGGCTAGCATCGACAACCAGGATTGAGCCTTCGCAAGCGGACAAGCTGCGCGAGACTTCATAGGCGAAATCAACATGTCCCGGTGTATCCATCAAATTCAGAATATAAGTCTCATCATTTTGAGCTTTATATTCAAGCCGGACAGTTTGCGCCTTAATTGTAATCCCGCGCTCCTTTTCAATATCCATATTGTCGAGGACTTGTTCGCTCATCTCGCGGTCGGATAATCCGCCCGTAAAAGAGATTAGGCGGTCAGCCAGCGTGGATTTCCCATGATCAATATGGGCAACGATTGAAAAGTTACGGATATTTGTCTGCTTAGTCATGAACGCCGTATCTATACGCGCTAGGCACGAATGCAAGAGAGGAATATCAACTCTCTACATTTGGACATATTTAATGTTGAAATGCGCGCCCTAAATCTTTATCTGCGCGGCATGATAAAAGCAGAAATTTATAAAGATGTCGCAACCCAAATAGCGGCGGTAATTGAGGGTGAAACATCAGTCACGGCGCGTTACGCGACGGCGGCCTGTTTATTGAATGAAGCTTTTGATTACTTTTTTTGGACGGGTTTTTACGTTCTTGACCCTTTAAAGCCCGAGGAATTGGTGGTCGGTCCTTACCAAGGGACTTTGGGATGTTTACGTATTCCTTTTGGTAAAGGTGTTTGCGGTGCTTGCGCGCAGCAGGGCGAGACTATAATCGTCGAAGATGTTCACGCTTTCCCCGGTCATATCGCTTGTGATAGCCGCTCAAATTCTGAAATTGTCGTGCCAGTGTTTGATAAGTCTGGCGCGCTCGCAGCTGTTTTAGATGTCGACTCGACGGCGCTCGGCTCTTTTGACACGATTGATAAAGCCGGGCTTGAAACCATTGCTAAACTCCTTTTTGCTTAGGTGGTGTTCTAACCCAGTAAAGGTGCAGATTTTAATTGCCTTAAAAACCAAGGCGCGTAAGCTTCACGATAATTTAATGGAAAGTATTAACTTTCTTCCTGTGGGCATTTTATGAAATTTCGATTGTTTTGGATAATATTTATTGGGGTCGCTCTAGCGCTACTCCTGTTATTTATCGTTCAACTCATCTCCTTTGCTGGCCGCACGCCTTTAAGCGCTATAACCAATAGCGATTCTTCTGCTCAGACTGAAACAAAACCGAATAATGTGGATACGGGCCTTACGCCGGTATTTTTTAGAACGATAAGTGAATATGGGTCAGGCAATTCCAAGAAACTGCGAATTAACGGAACAAGCGAACCGGATACCGTTCTGACACTGCTCAATGAAAATACACGTATGCGTCAATTTAAATCTGATGAAACGGGCAATTGGGAAATCGATATAGAAATTGACCCCGTTCAATCTCTGGCGCTTGAAATTATCATGTTTGCTGAAAACGGCGTCAGTGTCAGGGGGGATGAAATCATTTACCGCCTTCCTGTTCCTAAGAAGCCGGAGGAGGTAGGCGTGCAAACTGCCGCCTTAATTATGGTATGCGCGCCGGGCGGCCCGAGCCGAATTGTTCAATCCCCCTTTGGCGGAAGCCCAACACAAGGTCCCTTATCTATGGGACCAATTGATTATGATGATAGCGGCGGAGTTATTTTATCAGGGACAACTGCGTCAGAAGGACGGGTGCGAATTTATGCGGGCGGGGAAGCCTTTGGTGAAACCCGCGTTGGGGCCGGGGGACGTTGGAACTTTATTGCGGGAAACTTATTGCCGCGTGGAGAATATCCCATATCGGCAGAGCTAATTGGCGCAGACGGCATTCAGGCCCGCGTTAGTGTACCCTTTGAGCTTTTACCGCCATCACAAGATGAAACCAAAACGGCGTCTGATTTGCCCGAAGTTAAATATGAACCCTTTCGCTGGCAAGTACGGCGCGTGCTTTTGGGCGGGGGGCATCAAACAACGACAATTTTTGCGCCCATTGAAGCCAAGGCTCTTATTGTCGGAACAGAAGAGTAGGCCCAATTTTATTGGGTAGCTTCCGCGATAATATCCGTTTTTGTCTTTGCCGTCGTATCCAGGCTTATCGTTTCAGGCTTTTTAGCAGAAGTTTGGACACGGTTTTTGAAACGGTTAAACCGTGCACTCATCACGGACGGCATCGCCAATAAGACAGGCGTAATGATCAAAGTCAAAATCGTTGCAAAGCCTAATCCGCATGAAATGACATAAGATAT